>NZ_JAAKUM010000021.1:0-76706 GCF_049175135.1 Aeromonas sp. 600724
GCCGAACTCAGAAGTGAAACGCGGTAGCGCCGATGGTAGTGTGGCATTCGCCATGCGAGAGTAGGACACTGCCAGGCGCCCAATACAAGAAACCCCGCTCATCGAGCGGGGTTTTTATTGCCTGCAATTCAGCACGTCACCGGATTATTAGACTTTCCCCTTCTTGTCATTCATTGATTACCCTTCTAAAGCCCCAAAAAGACCTCTTTTTCTGTTCGATATTTGCTCACCAGTTCAAGGTGTTGGATACAAAAAGTACAGAATGTGATGCCTCTACCTTTCTTGTGATACCTACTCTGGTTTAATTCTTCAGTCCACATGGATGGACCAAGGAATCACAATAATTTAAGGAATAGACCCATGTTCAAAAGAACAGTAACGATGATGCTGGCGGCGGGAACCCTGGTATTAGGCGGTTGCGCATCCAATGGTGGTGCAGAGCAGGCTGGGGCAGACAACGGCGATTTCGGTGGCAAGTCCATCTACCTGCGCGGGGAGATGAACGACTGGATGGCCACTGATGAAAGCAAGGTAGTCAAGGTGGCCGACAAGCTCTATATGGCCAAAGGCACCCTCAAGAAAGAGTGGGCCCCCTACAAGTTCAAGTTTGCTGATTCAGGCTGGAGCTGCGGTACCAACTTTGGCTATAAGAGCCCGAGTGATGGTGTTGCCGTGTTGGGTGGTGAGGCGGTGCCGGTCAACCCATGCTCCAAGTATGAGGACATGAAGTTCTCACCAGATGCTGATGGCGTCTACGAGTTCTATCTGAATATGGCGGGTGAAACACCGACCGTTTACGTCAAGAAGCCCTGATCTATCTCTGAGTGTTAAATCTCTCAGCAAATTAATCAGTTAAGTGCCCTGGCCCAGAAATCTGCTGGCCGGGGCATTTTTTTAGGTTAGAATCGGCGCCCTCATGGCATCAGGTGTACTATATGTTGTGCCATTAATTTTAGATGGCACCATTAGTTGTGTTTTCTGCTGTTGTCATGATGTTAATGCATTCACATAAGGTTGATTGAAAATGGCTAAATCGAACCCGGTGCTGGAGAGTGAGCTTGGCTCCCGCCTTATCCCCATGCAGGAAACGTCCCTCGAGATCTGGGATAGCAAGTATCGCCTCAAGAGCAAGGATGGCACTCCCATCGACAGCTCTATCGATGAGACTTACCAGCGGGTAGCCCGTGCGTTGGCAGAGCAGGAGCTGGAACCGGAGGCCTGGTATGAGCCGTTCCTGTGGGCGCTGCGCAATGGTGCTATTCCGGCGGGCCGCATCACCTCCAATGCGGGGGCGTTTGAGCACAAGCCTGCCACTTCAACCATCAACTGTACTGTTTCCGGTACCATCGAAGATTCGATGGACGATATCCTTGGCAAGGTGCACGAGGCCGGTCTGACCCTGAAAGCCGGGTGCGGTATCGGCTATGACTTCTCGACCCTGCGCCCGCGGGGTGCCTTTGTCTCCGGTGCCGGTGCTTACACCTCCGGCCCGCTCTCCTTCATGGATATCTATGACAAGATGTGTTTCACCGTCTCGTCAGCCGGTGGCCGTCGCGGCGCCCAGATGGGCACCATGGATATCCGCCATCCCGATGTGATCGAGTTTATACAGGCCAAGCGTGAAGATGGCCGCCTGCGTCAGTTCAACCTCTCCCTGCTCATCACCGAAGATTTCGTCAAGGCGGTGAAAGAGGATGCCCCCTGGTCGCTGATCTTCCCCTATACCGCCAAAGAGGTGGAGCAGGATGGCATTGCGCTGGACGATCTCGCTCAGGTGCTCTGGGCCGACTGGCCCAACAAGGAAGGGGTTGTATTCAACGAGTTGGGGCAGGTCGCCTGCAAGGTCTACAAGACCATGCCCGCCCGCAAGCTGTGGAATGTCATCATGACCTCCACCTATGACTATGCAGAGCCCGGCTTCATCCTGATCGACAAGGTCAACCAGATGAACAACAACTGGTTCTGTGAAGAGATCCGCGCGACCAACCCCTGTGGTGAGCAGCCGTTGCCGCCCTACGGTGCCTGTCTGCTGGGCTCGGTCAATCTGACCAAGTTTGTGCGCGACCCTTTTACTGAAAACGCGGCATTCGATTGGCAGGCGTTTCGCAAGGTGGTAGCCATCTTTACTCGCATGCTCGACAACGTGGTGGAGATCAACCAACTGCCACTGGCCAAACAGCGCGAGGAGATCACAGCCAAGCGTCGGCATGGCATGGGTTTCCTGGGTCTTGGTTCGACCCTCACCATGCTGCAGATCAAGTACGGCTCTGCGGCATCCGTAGCCTTTACCGAGCAGGTATCCCAGGAGCTGGCGATGACCGGCTGGCAGGAGTCCTTGCGTCTTGCCAAGGAGAAGGGCCCAGCCCCCATCATGGAGCAGGAGTTCGAAGTGACCGGCAAGATGCTGCGTCTGCGCCCGGAAATGGCGGCTGATGGCATCAAGGTGGGCGACAAGGTGAAGGGCAAGGTGCTGCATGCGCGCTACAGCCGCTACATGCAGCAGGTTGCCGAAGTGGATCCTGCGCTGGTCGCCGAGCTGGCCGAAGTGGGTGGGCGTTTCACTCACCACAGCAGTATTGCGCCGACCGGCACCATCTCGCTGTCACTGGCCAACAACGCCAGCAACGGTATCGAGCCGAGCTTTGCCCACCACTACAGCCGCAACGTCATCAAGCCGGGCAAGAAGAGCAAGGAGAGCGTGGATGTCTACTCCTTCGAGCTGCTGGCCTATCGTGAGCTGGTTAATCCGTCCGCCATGCCCTATGCCGATGATGAGGCGAGCCGTCTGCCGGACTACTTCATTACTGCTGATGACATCACCCCGGCGCAGCATGTGGACATTCAGGCTGCGGCCCAGCGCTGGATCGACTCCTCCATCTCCAAGACTGCCAACGTGCCAACCGATTTCCCGTTCGAGCAGTTCAAGGACATCTACATGTATGCCTCGGATTCTGGCCTCAAGGGCTGCACCACCTTCCGCTTCAATCCGGAGGCCTTCCAGGGCGTGCTGGTGAAGGAGAAGGATCTGGAGAACACCCTGTACGATTTCACCCTGGAAGATGGCTCCGTCATCTCCGTCAAGGGGAACGAAGAGATCGAATACGATGGCGAGCTGCATACGGCCGCCAACCTCTACGACGCCTTGAAAGAAGGCTATTACGGTAAATTCTGAGAACGACATTATGGTCAAGAAGATCGACAAGAAAATCGTCGCCTACAAGGTGCGTACCAAGGATGAGCCGCAAGAAGATCTCTCTGTGCAGGATGACGTGGTGCATATGCACGAAACCGTGCTGCGCCCGGAGCGGCTGATGGGCACCACCTACAAGTTGAAGACGCCGGAGCATGTCTCCGAGCACTCACTGTTCATCACCATCAACGACATCATTCTCAACGAGGGCACGGTTCACGAAACTCGCCGTCCGTTCGAGATTTTCATCAACTCAAAGAGCCTGGAGCACTATCAGTGGATCGTGGCGCTAACCCGCATCATCTCGGCGGTATTCCGCAAGGGTGGGGATGTCACCTTCCTGGTGGAGGAGCTGCGCTCGGTGTTTGATCCCAAGGGCGGATACTGGAACAAGGGCAAGTACGTTCCATCGCTGATCGCCGAAATTGGCAACGTGATCGAGAGCCATCTCACCGAGATAGGCATGCTCAAGGCGCCGGGGTTGGACGAGCATCAGCAGGCGTTTCTGGCCGAGAAGCAGGCCGAGTTGAAGGCGGCTCAGGAGGCTGAAGAGCAACAGACTGGCAGTGGTTTCCCGGCCAATGCCGCGCTCTGCTACAAGTGCCACACCAAGGCGCTGGTGCTGAAGGATGGCTGCATGACCTGCCTCAACTGTGGCGACTCCAAGTGCGGCTGACAAACATGCCCAAGTAGTTGAACGATAGAAAAAAGACCGGCCACAGTGCCGGTCTTTGTATTGCTGTTTTTATGCGCAATCAAATCAGGCGGCCAAGTGATTTGTTGCGCGATAGTAAAATCGGGCGTAGCGTTGAGGGTAATAAAACTGTCACGGCCGTGTGGTTTCAATGACATCCGAGATTCACACACGTGGCCCTTCAGTGCCAAGGAGGATGCTTATGGACAATACGGACCGAAAGCTGTTTATCCTGGATACCAACGTTCTGCTTCACGAACCCCTCGCTATCTACTCCTTCAAAGAGCACGACGTGCTCATCCCCATGACGGTGCTGGAAGAGCTCGATAACATCAAGGATCGCCACAAGGATGTCAGCCGCGATGCGCGGGTGGCCATTCGTGCGCTGGAAGATGTGTTCCGCGATGCAACCCCGGATCAGATCACCCAGGGCGTGCCGCTGGCCGGCGAGGCGAGCGGCCATATCTGCATCTTCAGCGATCACCATCTGCCGCAGGATGCCGAGGTGTTTACCGACAAGGAGGCCGACAACCGCATCATCAACGCGGCCCTCTATCTGCAAAAGCACGAGTTGAAGCGTCAGGTGGTGCTGGTCACCAAAGACATCAACATGCGCCTCAAGGCCAAGGGGGCCGGGCTTGCTCACGTTGAAGATTACCGCAGCGACCAGCTGATCGACGATATCCGCCTGCTGGCCAAGGGTTTTCAGGTGGTGCCCGGCAGCTTCTGGGAGCGGGTTGGCAAGTGCGAGAGCGAGACCCACGGCCGCGACACCATCCATGTGATCGATGCCAATCTGCTGGAAGGGGTTCACGTAAACCAGTATCTGGTGGATGAAGAGAATTTCTTCGCCGCCCGGGTGCTCAGCCACGATGGCAGCAAGATCCGCATCAAGGATCTGGGCCGCGAGCGGCTGATGTCCCGCAAGGCGTGGGGTGTCCATCCCAAGAATGTCTATCAGGGGATGGCGCTGGATGCACTGCTCGATCCGCACATCGATCTGGTGATCCTGACCGGCCCGGCGGGTTGCGGCAAAACCTTGCTGGCCATGGCTGCTGCGCTGGAGCTGGTGATTGAGAAGGGCATTTACGAGAAGGTGATCGTCACCCGTAATACCCCGGAAATTGCCGAAAGCATCGGCTTCCTGCCCGGCACCGAAGAGGAGAAGATGATGCCCTGGTTGGCGGCGGTGACCGACACCCTGGAGGTGCTGCACAAGCAGGACGAGAACATGAGCGGCTCGCTCAGCTACATCATGGAGAAGGCCAATATCCAGTTCAAATCGGTCAACTTCATGCGCGGGCGCAGCATCCAGAACACCTTCGTATTGCTGGATGAATGCCAGAACCTGACCGCATCCCAGATCAAGACCATCATCACCCGCTGCGGCGAAGGCACCAAGATCGTCTGCTCCGGTAACCTGGCCCAGATCGACTCCAACTATCTGAGCCCGGTGACCTCGGGTCTCACCTACATCGTCGAGCGTTTCAAGGATTTTGACGGCAGTGCCAACATCTTCCTCAATGGCGTGGTGCGTAGCAGATTGGCATCCTTTGCCGAGGAAAACCTCTGATTTAGCTGACTATCTTCATATGAAAAAGGGAAGCCACTTGGCTTCCCTTTTTTGATCCCGTCACCAGTTCAGTGTCCTTGGGTCACTGTCCAAGGTAGCGCAGCAGCCCCGGGTGGTCGCTATTTTGCAGAATATCCGGCTTGCCTTGCAGGGCGATGCGTCCCTCGTCGACAAACAGCACCTGATCGGCAATCAGCTGGGCATCTTCAGGATTGTGGGAGACCATCAGTACGGTAATGCCTTGCTCGCAGGCTAGCCTCGCCACTTCCGCCAGCATCTCCCGGCGCAGGGCGGGATCGAGGGCAGAGAAGGGCTCATCCAGCAGCAGCAGCGGTTTGCCGCGCACCAGCGCGCGAGCCAGCGCGACCCGCTGCTGCTGGCCGCCGGAGAGCTGCTCCGGCAGACGGTTTAGCATCTCGCCAAGACCAACCCGCTCGGCTGCATCGATCACCTGTGCCCGCTGGGCGGCACTCAGGCGCAGACCCGGGTGCAAGCCGATGGCGATATTGTCGAACACCGACAGGTGCAGGAACAGGTTGTGATCCTGAAACAGGGTGGTGACTGGCCGCTCGGCCGGGCCCAGCGGCAACAGATCTTCGCCATCGAAGCTGAGGCTGCCCGACTCCACCGGCACGAATCCGGCGATCATCCCGAGCAGGGTCGATTTGCCTGCGCCGCTTGGGCCAATCAGCGCGGTGATCTCCCCTTTGGGCAGCTTCGCGCTGAAGCTGACGCGCCAGTCGGGGTAGCTGGTCACCAGCGTATCAATGTTCAGCATGTTTTCCTCCAAGTCCCCGTTCCACCAGCCAGAACAGGGAGAAACAGAGTGTCAGCAGCAGCAGGGCGGTGGCGGCCGCTTCGGTCAGCCGGTAACTGCCGAGCTGCTGGTAGAGCAGCCAGGGCAGGGTGGTGAGCTCCTGGCTGCCAAACATGGCGATGGCACCAAGATCCCCCAGCGAGAGGATCATCGACAGCGCCATCGCCAGTGCCAGCGGACGGCGCAGCAGCGGCCACTCCACCAGCCGCAGGCGATGCAGGCCACGTACCCCCAGGCTGTCCGCCAGCCGGTCATACTGGCGCACCACCAGCTGCATGGGGGCGGAGAGGGTGCGAAGCACATAGGGTAGCGCCATCAGGGCGTTGACCAGCACCACCAGCCAGGGGCCGAGGGCGAACACGTCGGCAAAGGGCATAAACAGGATGAACAGGCCGGTAGAGAGCACCACTGCCGGGATCATCAGGATCACCGAGCCGCTGGCTTCCCACAGGGCGGCAGCCCGTCGCTTGCGAACCCGTACCCGCAGATGACGGCTGGTGAGCAGCAGTGCGCCACCGAGCAGGGTGGCCAAGGCACCGGCTGCCAATGCAATCAACAGCGACTGGCCGCTCGCCTGCCACAGCTTGGCGGAAGTGAGTGCCATCAGCAGGCCGGGGTGGAGGCCGGCGACGACGATGGCCAGCAGCGGCGGCAGAAAGATGGCGAGGCCGATACAGAGCGAGAAGAGATCCACCACGGCCGTGCCCGGCTGATGGCGATCCGGCCGCAGGCAGGGACGACGGGGTGTCACCCTGCTGGCCGGGGTGCTCTGCAGCTTGTGCTGCAGGGCGAGCAGGGCGGCGGTCAGGATCAGCTGAACCAGCGCCAGTCCGCCTGCGGTGGCGAGATCGAAGTCAAAGCGCAGCGCCTGATAGACGGCCACCTCCAGCGTGGTGGATTTCGGCCCGCCTCCCAGCGCCAGCACTGTGGTGAAGCTGGTGAAGCAGAGCATAAAGATGAGGCTGGCCAGCCCCGGCAATATGCCGCGAATAAGAGGCCACTCCAGCAGCCGGAAGATATGGGATGAGCGCATGCCGAGCTGGCTGGCAAGGCGCCAGCTCGATTCGGGGATGCTCTCTATGCTCTGCAGCATCAGGCGTGCCGCCAGCGGCATATTGAAGAAGACGTGGGCCAGCAGGATACCGAACAGGCCGTAGAGATAATTGCCGGGATCCAGCCCCAAGGTGCGCAGCAGCTGCGGCAGCCACCCCTGTTTGCCGTGTACCGCTACTATGCCGAAGATGGCGATGATGACCGGCAGCACCAGCGAGAGGCCAAATAGCTTGATCAGCAGGGTTCGGCCAATGAAACGGCGCCGCGCCAATGCACGGGCCACCGGAATGGCCAGCCCCAGGCTCAGCAAGGTGGAGAGCAGTGCCTGCCCCAGACTGAAGCCCAGCACATGACGCAGATAAGGATCTGCGAACAGGGTGCGGGGTGCCAGCGAACCGGCCTGCCACAGCAGGGCCGCGAGCGGCCCGAGGGATAACAGCAGGATCAACAGGGTGGCTGCACTGCCCGGCAGCCACCAGAGGGGACGAGCCTGTGGTTTCAGATAACGGCTCACTGGGTGACGGCTTGCAGCCACTCGCGGATCCACCCTTTGCGATTGGCGGCCACCTCATCGCTGCTGAAGGCGAGCGGCTTGGCTACAGTGATCATCTGCTCGAAACCTTTTTGCAGTTGGGTATCGATCACCGGATACATCCAGTTGCCGGTCGGGATCTCATTCTGGAAGGCGGGGCTCACCATAAATTGCAGGAACTGGTCAGCCAGCTTCTCCTGTTTGGCGCTCTTCAGCTTGGCGGCCACTTCCACCTGACGGTAGTGGCCCTCTTCAAACGCCGCAGCCTGATACTGGGGCTTGTTCTCGGCAATCAGGTGATAGGCCGGAGAGGTGGTGTAGGAGAGCACCATGTCCGCTTCGCCATCGAGGAACATGCCATAAGCCTCTGACCACCCCTTGGTGACGGTGACCGTCTTTTTGGCAAGCTCGGCCCAGGCGGCAGGCGCCTTGTCGCCGTAGACAGACTTCATCCACAGCATCAGCCCCTGCCCCGGGGTGGAGGTGCGGGGATCCTGATAGATCACCTTGAGGTCGGGACGCTCCACCAGCTCTTTCAGGCTCTTGGGCGGCTGCTTGAGTTTGTCTTTGTCATAGACGAAGGCAAAGTAGCCGTAGTCGTAGGGGACGAAGGTGTCATCCTGCCAGCCACCCGGCACCTTGATGCCATCCAGCTTGGCGGGATGGGGGGCGAACAGACCGCTCTGCTTGGCTTCGCTGATGAGGGCATCGTCGAGCCCCAGCACCAGATCAGCCTTGCTGTGGTTGCCCTCCAGCCGCAGCCGGTTGAGGATGGCGACCCCATCTTCGAGGGGAACCAGATTGAGGGTGCAGCCGCACTCTTTCTCGAAGGCCTGTTTGATCTTGGGCCCCGGACCCCACTCGGCAGTGAAAGAGCTGTAGGTGTAGACGGTGAGGGTGTCAGCGGCGAACACATTGGCCGACAGCAGGCAGGTGGTGACCAGCAGCAGGGTCTTCATGGGTGGCACTCCCTATTACTTGTTAATAACGAGGTGCCAGCGGGTGAGGGCGCAAAAAATGAGCGCCATGCCTCAAATTCCTCCGCCAGCATTATCTGGATCAGGTACACGGGTATAATCTCAGCGGTAAACCGCACCCCGTTTGAGAAACGAACCGCATTGTATTAACGTTCTTTTGGGTAGACCAGCACAATTGTGCAATACCCATGAGATGACGCCCACCCAACAGAGGATGTTCGCGTGCTTACCAATACCAAGGAAAGGCGTGCCTTTGCGCGCATGGTCATCAATGCTCCGGTCACCGTCTATCAGCAGCAGCTGGTGCTGGAGGGGATCTGCCGGGATCTCAGTGCCAACGGCATGGGGATTGCGGTCTCTGAACACCAGCTCGACATCAATCAGCCCATCCGGATCAGTCTTGCCACCAACAACAACCTGTTGCCCCCCTTTGAAGCCCATGCCCGTATTATCCGAGTGCTGGAGGAGGAGAGCGGGTTGCTGCTGGCGGTGGAGTTTCTGCCTCAGGGTTAATCCTCTCTCCTCATCGGCAGAGGGAGGGGGTTAGCCTTTTTCCTGAACCGGTTGCACACTCAACTGCTTGCTATCGACCAGCGTTTTGCTGGTCGAAGCTATTTGGCCCGCAGGCAAGGTGGCGGGGCCTGTGGGTTCGAGCAGCAGGTAGTTTTGCCCCTGCCAGTTGAGGGTCGCATCCCCCGGCTTGGCGGGCAGGTCAACAGCCAGCAGGGCATGGCCGGGGACGAACACCATGGCCTGTTTCAGCTCGGGAAAGAGCTGGGCCAGCATGGCGGCCATCAGGGTTACCTTGCTGTCGCAATCACCCCGGTTCTGTTCCAGTACCTGACGGGGCGGGAGGAAGCCCTTGCCCTGTCTTCCATTCAGGCTGTCGAGCTGCTGATAGGGGATGCTCTGGATAAAGGTGAGCATATGGGCCACGGTTTTCTGGCGCGCTTCTGTTTCGGTACTGCCCTGCTGTTTGAGCTGATCCGCCAGCGGAGCCAGCCCGCTGCGACTCTCCAGCGCGATGCGCACATGATCTTGCTTCACCGCCAGCTGCCCGTCGGGGGTGTTGAAGTACTGGAAGTAGTGTTTGGTCAGCCACGCCTGCTCCTCTTTGCTTCGCTTGGACTGCAGAAAGGCCATCGCCTCGCGTGCCTTGTCCTGATTGCGGCTTTTCAGATGCAGCTCCAGCGAGGGGCGGGAGAGGGTGAACTGCACCTCGGGGTAGTTCTGGCGCACCTCCCGCAGCAATACCTGCAATACCTCCTCCTGCATTCTGGCCGGGCGATAGGCGATGAGAGGCGGCAACTTGCCCTGTTCGAGCCGGTAGGTGAGCTGTTGGGATTTGCCTTCGCTATCCTGCCAGCCGACGCTGATCTGGCCGAGGCTGTTGTTGAAGCTGGTTTGGCTGGCCCCCGCAGGCAGGGCAATCAGCAGGGCACAGAGCAGAGGAATTGCCGTCGGTCTCTTCATCATCCTTTCCTGTGGCACGGGCCAGTTCCGGTGGTCCAAAGTGGGAAGCGTCGCGGACAGTAAAACAGGGAGCCGAAGCTCCCTGTTGATTCTACTCGTTTTTTGCAACTGGCTGATTAAATCCAGCTCGGCTGCTTTGCCTCAAAGGCGCTGATGGCGGCCTCGTGCTGCAGGGTCAGGCCGATGGCATCCAAGCCGTTGAGCAGGCAATAACGGCGGAATTCGTCGATCTCGAAACCGAAGCTGAGGCTACCTGCACGTACCTGATTCGCTTCCAGATCCACTTCGATCTGGATGCCCGGCTGGGCGGCGACCAGCTGGAACAGGGCGTCGACCTCCTCCTCCTTCAGACGCACCGGCACCATGCCGTTGTTGATAGCGTTGCCGTAGAAAATATCGGCAAAGCTCGGGGCTATGATGGTCTTGAAGCCGTAGTCGGCCAGCGCCCAGGGGGCGTGCTCGCGACTCGAGCCGCAGCCGAAGTTCTCCCGCGCCAGCAGGATGCTGGCACCGGCGAATTGCGGCTGGTTGAGTACGAACTCGGGGTTTGGCTGCTGGCCGGCATCGTCCAGAAAGCGCCAGTCGTGGAACAGGTGCTTGCCAAAACCGATGCGGTTGACCTTCTGCAAAAACTGCTTGGGAATGATGGCGTCGGTGTCGACGTTGGCGCTGTCGAGGGGGGCGACGATCCCTTTATGCTGTTTGAATCCTGTCATCGAAATGTCCTCTTACAGTGCGCGAATGTCGGCGAAGCGGCCGGTGACGGCGGCAGCGGCGGCCATGGCCGGGCTGACCAGATGGGTGCGGCCGGCGCGGCCCTGACGCCCTTCGAAGTTGCGGTTGCTGGTGGAGGCGCAGCGCTCTCCCGGTTGCAGCCGGTCGTTGTTCATGGCCAGACACATGGAGCAGCCGGGCAGGCGCCACTCAAAACCGGCCTCGATGAAGATCTTGTCCAGCCCCTCGGCTTCGGCTTGTGCCTTCACCTGCTCGGAGCCAGGCACCACCAGCGCCTGCACGCCAGCGGCCACCTTGCGACCGCGGGCGATGGCGGCGGCAGCACGCAGATCCTCGATGCGGCTGTTGGTGCACGACCCGATAAACACCTTGTCGATGGCGACGTCGGAGAGCTTCTGGCCCGGTTGCAAGTCCATGTAGGCGAGCGCCTTGCGGGCGGACTGCTGCTCCATCAGATCGCTGAAGGATTCCGGTGCCGGAATCGGCTCATTGACGGCAATCACCTGACCCGGATTGGTCCCCCAGGTGACCTGCGGGGCGATATCAGCGGCGTCCAGCACCACTTCGGCATCGAAACGGGCACCTTCATCGCTCTTGAGGCTCTGCCAGTAGGCGATGGCCTGCTCCAGCGCCTCGCCTTTGGGGGCGAACTCCTTGCCGCGAATGTAGTCGATGGTGGTCTGGTCGGGGGCTATCATGCCCGCCTTGGCGCCGAGCTCGATGGCCATGTTGCACACCGTCATCCGCCCTTCCATGGAGAGGCCCGCAATGGCCTCGCCAGCGAACTCCACCACATAGCCGGTACCACCGGCATGGCCGACCTTGCCGATAATGGCCAACACCACGTCCTTGGCACTGATGCCCTCGGCCAGCTTGCCGTTGACCGAAATGCGCATGGTCTTGGCGCGCCCCTGTTTCAGGGTCTGGGTCGCCATCACATGTTCCACTTCGGAAGTGCCGATGCCGAACGCCAGCGAGCCGAAGGCGCCGTGGGTGGCGGTGTGAGAGTCACCGCAGACGATGGTGGTGCCGGGCAGGGTGATGCCGAGCTCGGGGCCCATCACATGGACTATGCCCTGATATTTGTGGTTCAGATCGTAGAGGCGAACCCCGAACTCTTTGCAGTTGTCCGCCAGCGTTTCCATCTGGATGCGGGCCATCTCGCCGGAGGCGGCGATGTCCTTGGTGGTGGTGGAGACGTTGTGATCCATGGTGGCCCAGGTCAGGTCCGGGCGGCGCAGCTGGCGGTTCATGGCGCGCAGGCCGTCGAATGCCTGCGGGCTGGTCACTTCATGTACCAGATGGCGGTCGATGTAGATGAGGGGGGTCTCCCCCTCCACTTCCCGTACCACGTGGGCGTCGAATACTTTCTGATAGAGGGTCTTGGCCATTGCTTCTCTCTTCCTTGTTATCTGTTATGCGGCTCAGATCCGGGCGGCGATCTGGTCGCCCATGGTGGCTGTGCTCTGCACCGGGTGGCGGGCGCTGGCCTGATGCAGGTCGGCGGTGAAGTAACCCTCGGCCAGGGTCTGGGCCACGGCCTGCTCGATGGCTTGAGCTGCGGCTTCCTGGCCCAGGCTGTAACGCAACATCAGGGCGGCGGAGAGGATCTGGGCGATGGGGTTGGCAATCCCTTTGCCGGCGATATCCGGGGCCGAACCACCGGCCGGTTCGAACAGGCCGAAACCCGATTCG
Organism: Aeromonas sp. 600724; assembly: GCF_049175135.1. Taxonomy (NCBI): domain Bacteria; kingdom Pseudomonadati; phylum Pseudomonadota; class Gammaproteobacteria; order Aeromonadales; family Aeromonadaceae; genus Aeromonas; species Aeromonas sp. 600724. The sequence continues at coordinate 12,740 of NZ_JAAKUM010000021.1, forward strand.
TTGAGGCTGGCGGAGGGGAGCAGTCCCATGGAACCGGTGATCATGGCGCACTCGTCGGAGAGGATGTCACCGAACAGGTTGGAGCAGAGCAGCACATCGAACTGGGACGGATCCTTGATGAGCTGCATGGTGGCGTTGTCGATATACATATGGTTGAGGGTTACGTCCGGATAGGACTTGGCGACTTGCGTCACCACCTCGCGCCACAGAATGGAAGAGGCGAGCACATTGGCCTTGTCGATGGAGGTGACCTTGCCACGGCGCACACGAGCCGACTCAAAGGCAATCTTGGCGATGCGCTCAATCTCGAAGCGATGGTACACCTCGGTGTCGAATGCCTTCTCGTTCGCCCCTTCGCCCTCACGCCCCTTGGGCTGGCCGAAGTAGATGCCACCGGTCAGCTCGCGCACGCAGGCGATGTCAAAACCGCGATCGGAGATATCGGCGCGCAGCGGGGAGAACTGCTCCAGACCGGTGTAGATGCGGGCCGGACGCAGGTTGCAGAACAGCTTGAAGTGGGCACGCAGGGGCAGCAGGGCGCCACGCTCAGGCTGATCGTTGGGGGGCAAGTGTTCCCATTTCGGGCCGCCCACCGAGCCAAACAGCACAGCATCGGCCGCTTCACAGCCTTTGATGGTGCTTTGCGGCAGCGGGGTGCCGTGGTTGTCGATGGCAATACCGCCCACGTCATGGCGATCATACTCGAAGGCGAGGCCGAACCTGGCCTGCACCTTCTCCAGCACCTTGACGGCTTCGGCCATCACTTCCGGGCCAATGCCGTCACCCGGCAATACTGCGATCCGATAACTGCTCATACACTCTCCATCCTGATATTGTCTTTGAGATCCCTCTGTCCGGTTTCGCCGACGCTGCGCGCGGTTGCCGGTTCAGACGTTCCCCGTCCTGATGTTGTCATTCCATGCCGTCTGTGTGGCTGCGAGTCCTGCTCAGACGGTTTCCGATTTGATGCTGTCATTCCATTCCGTCTGTTTGGTATCGAGTTCGGCTCAGACGGTTTCTGATTTGATGCTGTTATTGCGTTCCATCTGCTCGGCCACCTGATCGGCGCGCCAGATGCTGTTGATCACATGGAGCAGGGCGTGGGCCGAGGATTCGATGATGTCGGTGGCCAGCCCCATGCCGTGGAATTTGCGCCCCTTGTACTCGGCGACGATATCGACCTGACCGAGGGCATCTTCCCCTTCACCCTTGCTCTTGAGGGCATATTTGTCGATGCGGATCTCATAGCCGGTGATGCGGTTGATGCACTGGTAGACCGCATCCACCGGGCCGTTGCCGGTAGCCGCTTCGCAGATCAGATCCTGTCCCACCTTCAATTTGACCGAGGCGGTGGCCAGTACCGAGCTGCCGCTCTGCACCCCGAGGTACTCCAGTTTGAAGTGCTCGGGCTCTTCGTGGATCTGGCTGAAGAAGGCCAGCGCTTCGAGGTCGTAGTCGAACACCTGCCCCTTCTTGTCGGCCAGGGTCAGGAACTTGCCGTAGAGGTGGTCGAGGTCGTAGCTGCTCTCGGCATAACCCATAGACTCCATCCGGTGCTTGATAACGTGGCGGCCGGAGCGGGAGGTCATGTTGAGGTTGTTCTGGGTCAGGCCAATGCTCTCGGGAGTTATGATTTCGTAGGTATTTTTCGCCTTGAGCACCCCATCCTGATGGATGCCGGAGCTGTGGGAGAAGGCGTTGGCACCGACGATCGCCTTGTTGGGTTGCACCGGCATGTTGCAGAGCTGGCTGACCAGCGTGCTGGTGCGATGAATTTCGCTGTGGCGGATATTGGTTTGTACCCCGAGCAGGTCGGCGCGGGTTTTGAGGATCATCGCCACCTCTTCCAGCGAGCAGTTGCCCGCCCGTTCGCCGATGCCGTTGATGGTGCACTCGATCTGGCGTGCCCCCATCTGCACCGCGCCGATGGAGTTGGCCACCGAGAGCCCCAGATCGTCGTGGCAGTGGACCGAGATGATGGCCTTGTCGATGTTGGGCACCCGGTTGAACAGGGTGTGGATGATGCCGGAGAACTCGGTCGGTACCGTGTAGCCCACGGTATCCGGGATATTGATGGTGCGGGCGCCCGCCTTGATGGCGGCTTCCACCATGCGGCACAGGTTGTCTATCGGGGTGCGGCCGGCATCCTCGCAGGAGAACTCCACGTCATCGGTGTAGCGCAAGGCGTGCTTGATGGCGCCGACCCCCATCTCCAGCACGTCTTCGAAGCTCTTTTTCAGCTTGCTCTCCACATGGATGGAGGAGGTGGAGATAAAGGTGTGGATGCGAAACGCCTCGGCGACCCGCAAGGCTTCACCGGCGGCATCGATATCTTTTGGCAGGGCGCGGGCGAGGGCGCAGACTCGGCTGTTCTTGATGTGGCGGGCGATGGTCTGCACCGATTGAAAATCGCCGGGAGAAGAGACCGGGAAGCCCACCTCCATGACGTCGACACCGAGCCGCTCCAGCGCCTGGGCTATCTGCAGCTTCTCCTTGACTGTCAAACTGGCCGCCAGGGCCTGCTCACCATCACGCAAGGTGGTGTCGAATATGATGACCCGATCTGACATGTGACTTCCCTCTTCCTAAGTTCGGTAACGTGCATCCTGCGGCGGCATAAAAAAACCCGTGCAGGGTGCACGGGTTTTTGTAAATTCCGGCTATGCCTTAGCCCGGCTACAAGGATCCCGCGCGAGTTAACGCGATTAGGGAGATTAGTAGTAGCGGGGTGGCGATACGCATGACGTTGTTATTCCTTCCAGTCGATAACGCTTTTACCAATATCGAGATTTTTATGCTGTGTCAACACGGAAGGTCAGGGGCAATCTGCTGACGTATTTAATCGGATTGTAAAGGATTGCAAATTTCCTTGTCCCATATTCGGCCCATGACCGATTATCTGGTCATTCCTGCTGTGCTCTATTCTCTGCACAACCAGATCGACTTATCAGCATTGGCTGAATTATCTGAGGTGTTAAATGGAAAAACGTAGACCTGGTCGTCCGGTCGGACGTTCTGACATTCGTGACAAGTTACTTGCTGCCGCCCGTGAGCGTTTTCTCAATACTCCCTATAGCAAGGTAACTACACGCGAAATCGCGGAGCTTGCTGGCTCCAATCTGGCAATGATCCACTACTACTTCGGCAGTAAAGAGGGTCTTTACAAGGCGGTGCTGGGCGATGTCGCCGAGCCCCTCGACCATGCCTGGCAAGATGAACACAGCAATCACAGCCTCAACGAGCTGCTCAATACCTACTATCAGGTGATGGCGCCCAACAGCGAGCTGACCTCTGCCATCTCCAGCGCATTGTCGACCGAGAAGAGCCCGGGCCGGGATTTTGTGCTGAACCGCCTGCTGGAACGTCAGCTGCCGCAGTTCGATGCCCTGCTGGAAACCATGAAGTCCAACGGCGAGCTGGGTGACAACCTGGATCCCGACATGCTGAAGATCTCCTTCCTCAGCATGATGTGGCAGCCATTCGTGATGAAAGATCTCTACGAGCAGGTGTTTGGCCTGAAAGTGGATGAGCACTTCATGGCCCGTCTGGCGGACCACAACTGCCGTCTGATGGAGACCGGTCTGCGCGGCAGCCACTGATTTTGCCGTCACATCGAGATTAAAAAGGGCCATTCGGCCCTTTTTTCATAAATCTGTTATCCCTTGTTCAACGTAACGTCATCCAGCTTTCTTACTCTGCAAGCAGAATTCAGGGAAGGAGGGGATATGAACAAGATCCAGCAATGGGACCTGCAGGTGTGCCGGGTCTGCCTGCTTCACGGCTACAACCGGCAGCAGGCGAGGGTGAGTCGTCTCATTTCCCGCACCGGCGATGGCCCGCTTTACGCTGTGCTGGCCGCCCTGCTCTGGTGGCAGGGGGAGGCAGAGCGGGAGCTGGTGCGACTGGCGCTGCTCGCCTTCGCCATCGAACTGCCCCTCTATCTGCTGCTGAAAAACAGCCTGAAACGGCAACGGCCGGTCGGCTTGCCGGTCTTTATCACCCCCTCCGATCGTTACAGCCTCCCCTCCGGCCACACCGCCGCCGCTTTTCTGATGGCCACCATACTGGCCACCGGCTTTCCGTTCTGGGCGCCCCTGCTGTTTGGCTGGGCGGCGCTGGTGGGGGCATCCCGGTTGCTGCTCGGGGTACACTACCTGAGCGATCTGGTTGCCGGTGCCCTGCTGGGTGGCGGTTGCGCCGTGCTGGCGCTCAGCTGGAGCCACTCATGAGGATACTGTTTGGGGTGCAAGGCACCGGCAACGGCCATATCAGTCGCAGTCGCACCCTGGCGCGGGCGCTGCGCACGGCAGGGGTCGAGGTGGATTATCTCTTTAGCGGTCGCCCCGCTGACCGCTACTTCGACATGGAGGAGTTTGGCGCCTACCGCGCCTTTCCCGGCCTCACTTTTGTCAGTCACGAGGGGCGAGTTTCTCCGTGGCGCACCCTGCAAGCCGCATCGCCGCTCACCTTCTGGCGGGATCTGCGGGCTCTCGATTGCAGCGAATACGATCTGGTGGTGAGCGATTTTGAGCCGTTGACCGCCCATGCCGCCCGCCGCTATGGCAAGCCGAGCCTCACCGTCAGCCATCAGGCCAGCTTCAACTGGCCCATCCCGCGCTGGGGGGAGGATGGGGTCAGCCGCCAGCTGATGCGCCACTTTGCTCCTGTGGATCAGCCGCTCGGGCTGCACTGGTTTCACTTCGGTCACCCCTTGCTGCCGCCGGTGATCGACCCCATTGCTACCGCACCGGATAATGGCGAGATCCTGGTCTATCTGCCGTTCGAGCAGACCGAGGCGATCGCCGCCCTGTTGTCGCGCTTTGGTCAGCAACGCTTCGTCTGCTTTCACCCCGCCATTCGCACCCCCAGCCAATGGCGCAACCTGCGCTTCGAGCCGCCGTCGCGGCACGGGTTTATCGCCGTGCTTGCCGGTTGTCGCGGCGTCATCTCCAACGCGGGCTTCGAGCTGGCTTCCGAGGCGCTCACCCTCGGCAAGAAGCTGTTGGTCAAGCCCCTCGGCGGCCAGTTCGAGCAGCAGACCAATGGCAAGACTCTGGAGATGATGGGGCTGGCAACTCTGATGGATGTGCTCGATGCCAATCTGGTGCGTACCTGGCTCGACAGCGCTTCGCCGGGGGCGGTTTGCTACCCCGATGTAGCGGGGGAGCTGGCCCGCTGGCTGGCGGCGGGCGCTGACGAGAGCGTGGCCTCTCTGTCGCGGCGGCTCTGGGCGCGCACCCTGTTTCCGGAGGAGGTGAGTGATCGCCTGAGCGAGCTGGATGGCGGCGACTGTTTATCCAGTTGCTGGTTATCGCAAGTGAGCGTTGTTGACTAGACTGAAAGGCGATCCCACCAAGGAGAGGACGGAGCAAATGCGCTTTACCAATGAAAACGGCGAAGTCATGAACCTGGCTGACAATCTCACCCTGCACGAGTTGCTCGATATGGGTGTCAGCATTTCGGTCAGTGAAGAGACCGATCCGGATCAGCAGATCTGGTTGGCGGAGCCGGATCAGGAGAACTGAGTCATCATTCGGCATCAAGCCCACCGCTGAGCGGTGGGCTTTTTTGTGGCTGTTTTTCCCCTCAGCGGAATGATCCGCTGGCCATTCCCCGACTTCCTTCCCTTTTGTCTCATGGTCGCTACGGCAAGTCATTGAATGTTAATAGCCGGTTGAAATGTATGACTGTTCTGGTCAGATAAAGCCGTGGACAAGCGTTATGAAGCGGGTTAAGTTGGTTTTTCACCCTATTTTCGGGTGAATGACGGAAAAATCCTTTTTTTCTACTGTCGACGGGGCTGAATTGGGCCGATCTGCATTCAGATAACAACAAGAAACGGATCGGGCCGTGCCGGGAAGCACGGCATCGTCGGCGGGATTCGCTAAACGGAGCAAAGCCTGGAGGGCTTTATCATGGAGATGTTATCAGGCGCCCAGATGGTGGTTAGAGCGCTGGAAGATCAGGGAGTTGAGCACGTCTTCGGCTACCCTGGTGGCTCAGTGCTCGACATCTATGACGCTCTCTTCGAAAACGGCAAGATGGAGCATGTCTTAGTGCGGCACGAGCAAGCCGCGGTTCACATGGCTGACGGTTACGCCCGTTCCACCGGCAAGGTGGGAACTGTGCTGGTAACGTCAGGCCCGGGAGCGACCAACTGCATTACCGGTATTGCCACCGCCTATATGGATTCCATTCCGCTGGTGATCCTCTCCGGCCAGGTGCCGACCAGCATGATCGGTGAGGATGCGTTCCAGGAGACCGACATGATCGGTATCTCCCGCCCGGTGGTGAAGCACAGCTTCCTGTGCAAGAAGGCGAGCGATATTCCCGAGGCCATCAAGAAGGCCTACTACATTGCCGCCAGCGGCCGCCCGGGGCCGGTGGTGGTGGATCTGCCCAAAGATGTGCAGAACCCGAAAGAAAAATTCCCCTACCAGTATCCCGAGACGGTCTCCCTGCGCTCCTACAACCCGACCAAGTCTGGCCATAAAGGGCAGATCAAGCGGGCAGCCAAGCTGCTGGTAGAAGCCCAGCGCCCGGTGATGTACGTGGGCGGCGGCGCTATCAATGCCAACGCGGATCATCTGGTGACCAAGCTGGCGGAGCTGCTGAACTTGCCGGTGACCACCACCCTGATGGGGCTGGGGGCTTTCTCCGGTGTCCATCCGCAATTTATCGGCATGCTGGGGATGCACGGCACCTTCGAAGCCAACAAAACCATGCACAACGCGGATCTCATCTTCGCCGTGGGAGCCCGCTTCGATGACCGCGTCACCAACAACGTGGCCAAGTTCTGCCCCAATGCGACCGTGGTTCATATCGATATCGACCCCACCTCTATCTCCAAAACGGTGCAGGCCCATGTGCCCATCGTCGGCTCGGTGGAAACCGTGTTGGAGCAGATGCTGGAAGTGATCCGCGAGTGTGGCTTCGATAACGACAAGGAGGCGCTGGCGGACTGGTGGAGCCAGATCAACCAGTGGCGCTCCCGTCACTGTCTGGCCTACGAAAAGTCGGCTACTCAGATCAAGCCGCAACAGGTTATCGAGACCCTTTACAAAGTGACTCAGGGTCAGGCGTTCGTCGCCTCCGACGTGGGCCAGCACCAGATGTTTGCTGCCCTCTACTACCCGTTTGCCAAACCGCGCCAGTGGATCAACTCAGGGGGCCTCGGCACCATGGGCTTCGGTATTCCGGCCGCCATGGGGGCCCAGTTTGCCAACCCTGATGCGGTGGTCTGCTGCGTCACCGGTGATGGCTCGGTGCAGATGAACATTCAGGAGCTCTCTACCTGCATGCAGTACGGGGTGCCCATCAAGATCATCTCCATCAACAACCGTGCGCTGGGCATGGTCAAGCAGTGGCAGAAGATGTTCTACGGCGGTCGTCACAGCCACTCTTACATGGAGTCCCTGCCGGACTTCGTCAAGCTGGCGGAAGCCTATGGCCATGTCGGCATCGCGGTCAGTGATCCGGCCGAGCTGGAGAGCGCCATGGAGAAGGCCTTCGCCATGAAGGATCGGCTGGTGTTCATGGATATCTCGGTCGACCCGGATGAGCACGTCTATCCGATGCAGATCAAGTTTGGCGCCATGGATGAGATGTGGCTGAGCAAGACGGAGAGAACCTGATGAGACACATCATTTCAGTACTGCTGGAGAACGAATCCGGCGCCCTGAGCCGCGTGGTGGGCCTCTTCTCCCAGCGCGGCTACAACATCGAGACCCTGACGGTGGCACCGACCGAGGATCCCACCCTGTCACGCATGACCATAGTCACCATGGGTGACGAGCGGGTGCTGGAGCAGATCCAGAAGCAGCTGCACAAGCTGGTGGATGTGCTCAAGGTGTGCGACTTGAGCGAAGGGGAGCATATCGAGCGGGAGATCGCGCTGGTCAAGGCGCGCGCCGCCGGTGGTGCCCGTGACGAGCTGAAACGGCTGGCAGATATCTTCCGCGGCCAGATCGTCGACGTCACCCCCGAGCAGTACACGGTGCAGCTGGTGGGTACCAGCGAGAAGCTGGATGCCTTTATCAAGACTGCCGCCCAGACCAACGAGATCATCGAAGTGGTGCGCTCCGGCGTCTGCGGTATCTCGCGGGCGGACAAGGCGCTGCGGCCTTGATGGCTGGCGGGACAGCTGATGACTCGTCAGCTGCCGCAGAGTGAAAGGAAAGAGGGCTCTGCGGAGCCCTCTTTGTTTGGTTTTTCTTTATGATGGGAGGGGTGATGTTCGGTATTCATGATCTTGCTCTGTTTATGGTCTCGGGGCTGCTGATCAACATCATGCCGGGACCCGACTCCCTGCTGGTTATGCTGCGCAGCGGTTCGCAAGGGTGGCGTGCCGGTTCGGTCGCGACGTTGGGCATTGGCACCGGTGTCATGGTGCATGTGCTGGCGGCGGCCCTCGGTCTGTCGGCCCTGCTCAGTGCCTCGGCCGAGCTGTTTGCCCTTATCAAGCTGGTTGGTGCCATCTACCTCATCTATCTGGGGTTCTCTCTGCTGCGCCAGCAGGCAACGGGGGCAATGGAGAGAGGGGCTACTTTACCTGCCCTCTCCTATGGCCAGATTTACCAGCAAGGGGTGCTGACCAATGTGCTCAACCCCAAGGTCGCACTCTTTTTCCTCGCCTTCGTGCCCCAGTTCATCGCGCCGGATGCCCCCGACAAGGCGCTCGCCTTTATTCTGCTCGGTTGCATCTTCAATCTGGGCGGCATCATCTGGTGTCACCTGCTGGTCTTTACTACCGTCTATGCCAGCCACAAGGTACGCTTGTCACAGCGTCTCGGTCGCTGGCTCAACCGGGGCATTGGCACCCTGTTTGTCGGGCTAGGGATCAAGCTCGCCAGCGACTAGCTCGCTGCTTTCTGACCTGAGGCAGATTATCGTGCACCGCGCTGTGGTATGGTCGGCAGTCAGCTGCGGGGCCAGCCCCGCTCCCTCTTTTTCAGGTCAGCCCCACTGGCCGCAGCAGCGAGATCCCTTGCCCAGATGAACATCGCCCGGCTCAAGAACTTTACCGAGATTGTGAAGAACAACTTCAACATCTCGGCGACGGCGGAGAAGCTCTACACCTCCCAGCCAACCCTCAGCAAGCAGATGAAGATGCTGGAAGATGAGCTGGGGCTCGCCCTCTTTACCCGCAAGGGGAAGAATCTGGTCGGCTTGACCAGCGCAGGCGAGCAGGTGATGGAGCTGGCCAAGGGGGTGGTGGCACAGGTGGAGCAGATCAACCAGCTGTCGCTCGGGGAGCAGCTGGCCACCAGCGGGGTGCTGCGTATCGCCACCACCCACACCCAGGCGCGCTACAAGCTGCCAGCGGTGATCACCGAGTTCAGTCGTCGCTACCCTGACGTGGCGATCCAGCTCCATCAGGGGGCGCCTGCCCAACTGGCCCAGATGGTGCAAAGCGGCGATGTAGATATGGCGATCGCCACCGAGTCCATGTATCTGTTCGATGAGCTGGCCGCGGTGCCCTGCTATCGTTGGGGGCGCAGCGTAGTGGTGCCGCACGGTCATCCGCTGATCGACTGCCAGCCGCTCTCGATGGCGGATCTGGCCCGCTATCCCCTCATCACCTATGTGTTCGGCTTTACCGGTCGCTCCAAGATGGACAAGGCTTTCAGCCGCCACGGCCTCTCGCCGAAAACCGTGCTGACCGCCACCGATACCGATGTGATCAAGCACTACGTCCGGCTTGGTATGGGGGTCGGGGTGATCGCCAGCGTGGCCTTCGACGAGGGGGACAGGGAGGATCTGGTGAGCCTCAACATCGACCACCTGATTGCCTCAAGCACCACCCATATCTGTCTGCGCAAACATGCCCACCTGCGCGACTATATGTACGACTTCATCCACCTCTATGCCCCCCATATCAGCCGGGAGACGGTGCAGCTGCACCTTATCAACCAGCCGCCCGCCGTCAATATGGTGGAGTTGCCGTGGCTCTAGCCGCGGGGTGTCTGCCGCGTACAGAGCAAAAATACTGAGATAAAAAAGAGAGGCCTTGGCCTCTCTTCTGGTTTTATCGGTATGCGGGATTAAGCGCTGCGGGTCGCCAGATTGATAAAGATCTGGGCTCCGACCAGCAGGCAGTCGTCATCGAGGTAGTAGGGGTTGGCATGCAGGTAGTTGCAGATCCCCTTGGCCTGACAGCCGCTGCCGAGGAAGAACATGGCCCCCTTGCGGCCACGGCAGGCGTTGACCATGTAGCTGAAATCCTCGCTGCCGGTCATCGGCTGACCCTGAGCGTTGATCCCCTCGGAGGGCAATACGTCGGCGGCCGCTTGCAGCAGACGGGCGCAGGCATCGGCGTGGTTCTCGACCGCCGGATACCCGGCATAGACCATTTTGGTCTTGAAGCCGCGAAGTTCGCTCTGGGCCACGATCTCCTTGAAGCTGTTCTTCAGGATCTGGTCGGTCTCGGCATCCATGGCACGGATGGTGCCGCGCGCCTGCACATGGTCGGCGATGGCGTTGGGGATGGTGCCGCCGTTGATCATGCCGCAGCCAAACACCGCCGGGCTGAACGGGCTGGTGCGCTTGGCGACGATGTAGTCCATGTCCTCGATGATCCGCACCGCTTCACGGATGGCATCCAGCCCCTTGTGGGGGGTGGAGCCGTGGGCGGAGATACCGTGCACATCCAGCGTCCAGGCAGAGCCCCAGGAGGACATGACACCGTGGTTGAACTTGATGGTGCCGGTTTCCATGGCGCCGTCGTTATGGAGGGCATAGACCTCGTCCACCCCCTTCATGCAGCCCAGTTCGACCATCTTCTCGGCGCCCGGCACCCGCATATCCTCTTCCGCCATCTGGAAGATAAAGCGGACGTTGTACAGCAGGCGATCGCGGTTGGCGGCCAGAAACTTGGCCGCGGTCAGGGCGATCGCCATATGGGAGTCGTGACCACAGTTGTGAGCCATTCCCTCGTGGGTCGACTTGAACGCAACGTCGCTCATGTCGTGCATCTCGAGGCCATCCATGTCGGCCCGGAAGGCGATGGTCGGCAGCACAGGATCAACCACCAGATCGCCGTGAAAACCGGTGAAGCCTGGGTAGTCGGTGAGGCGGTAGCCAAAGCCTGCCATCAGCTCGCGGCAGTAGGCCGAGGTCTTGAACTCGACGCCGGAGGCTTCCGGAATGGTGTGCAGATGGTGGCGCACTTCCTGACTGAAGTCGCGCAGGGCCAGCAGGGCCGGTTCAATGTGGATGTTGTTCATCAGATGATCCCTTGAATGGAGAAGCCGAGCTGGGCCACCAGCGAGGCGCCGAAGAAGCAGCAGGTGGAGACGATCATGAAGATCAGGATCACTTTCCAGGACATCTTCTTCAGCTCTTCCAGCTGACCGCCCACCGAGAGACCGGCGAAGGCCAGCAGCGGTACGCAGCAGGAGAGGAAGGAGATCTTGGCTACGGCGTCAATGAAGAGGCCGCGCACCGGGGTCTCCGGCAGGCAGATGAGAATGCCGATGATGGTGGCATAGGCAAACGCCGGCAGGGAGGAGGGCAGATAGCGCTTGGCAATCAGCGAAGCGAACACCACCAGCGACATGGCGATGAAGCTGTCACCCATCAGCCAGAGCGGGGTGCCGGTGGTCAGGGTCTGGGTGAACATGGCCAGCAGGATCGCCAGAAAGACAAACCGCATATCCATTACGATGCTTTTCATGCTTTCTCTCCTTTGGCAGTCAGGGCATAGATTTTTTCAGCGAGCGGCAGACCCAGATAGGTGAGGGAGAGAGCGCCGAGGGCAGATGAGAGCAGGTTCGAGGCTGCCGCGATACTCAACACCTGCTGAGCCAGCGCTTCGTCGAGACCGTTGATCAGGGCGCCGGAGGCGGCACTCAGCATGGAGCCTGAGCCCACACCGGAGCCGGCAGCCAGCGCCAGCGGGTGCAGGCCGGTGAGCGGGGCGATACTGCCCAGCACGCTGAACCAGAGGGTGCCGATCACGGAGCCGCACAGGTAGATTGCGAGCACGCCGATGTACTCCTGGGAGCCGGTGCCGAACTTGCCCTGAATTACCGCAACGGACGGCTCGCGACTGATGGAGGAGCAGGCCCCGATGGCGCGGCGGCCAAAGCCGAACTTCACTGCCAGCGGAATGGCGATCAGGATTGGCAGCAGGTTGCCAATCTCCTGCAGGAACAGCGGCACGCCGACGCTCAGGATCATCTTCAGGTTGGGGATGATCATCCCCGCGTACTGGGTGCCCAGGATCAGCAGGCTGAAGCCCACCATCTTGCCGCAGAAGCCCTCTTCTTTCTCGGTGAAGAGCTGCTTCCAGCCGGGTATGCGATCCTTGACCGGTTTGGCGGAGACAATCATGCCGATGATGACGGCAAAGAGCATCGGCAGGATCGGGATGATGGCGATGCCGATCTTGATCTCCTGTTTGCCTATCAGGTACTGGGCCACAAAGATCAGCATGGCGGTTGCCAATATGCTGACCGTGACCGTCTTGAGGGGGCTGGTTTGCTGCATAGTTTTTTCTCTTGTTATTCCCATGTGTGGCCATCGTCAGGATTGTCCAGACCGATGATGGGGGCATCATAGGGAGCTAAGAGGGGCAGGTATGTGACCTTCATCAAGCTGGCCATATGGCATTTTTTCATGGGGTATGCCCTTTAACCCTCTGGATACCAAGGGTTAAATGCCGTTAACAGAACGTCAGCATTGGCAGGACAAGATAAGCAAACAGGAGGGAAATGGGGACACCGCCCAGCAGGGCGGTGACGCGTATCAGGCGGGCGTTTTGAGGCGGGCACTACGCAACAGCAGGGGCAGTTGGTAGAGCACCAGGGCGCCGAGTACCAGTCCGGCACCGGCCAGTTTGGCGCCGCCGAGGGGTTCGCTGTAGAAGAGGGTGCTCAGCAGCAGGGTCCAGACCGGTTCCAGCAGCATCATCAGGGCGGCGTGGGCGGTAGTCATCTTGCTCAATGCGTGGGTGAGCAGCCAGTAGCGTAATGTGGTGGCGATCAAGACGCTCGCTGCAAACCAGCCCCAAATGCCGTGGCTGACTCCTGCCTCGGGCCACTGTTCGGTCAGCAGGGAGAGCAGGGTGCCGAGCAGGCCGGTCATCGCCAGCTGGATGCAGGTGAGCCAGGTGGGGGCAATGGATTGGGCGAAGTGGCGATGGACGGCAAGCTGGATACCGAGGGTGGTGGCCGCCGCCAGAAACCAGAACAGCGAGAGCGACACGCCCCAGTGGGTAGTGCTGGAGAGCAGCAGCAAACCGGCGATGGCGATAGGCAGGGTGAGCCAGTAGTGGCGGCCGGGCTTGGCCCGAAAGGCGGCCCAGGCGGCCAGCGGGGCCATCAGGGTGGCGACGCTCATGACAAAGGCGCCGCTGCCCAGCGCATCGCTCTGGCTGATGGCGGTGACCCACAGCAGCAGGCTGGCACCGAGCAGGGTGCCGCAACCGGCAGCGCGCAGCAGTTGAGCGCGGGTGGGCGGTGGTTCACGCAACCAAGCCAAGGGGAGCAACAGCAGGGCGGCCAGCAGGAAGCGGCTGCCGATAAAGGCGGCAGGGGGCAGTTCGCGGATCGCCTCTTTCGAGAAGAGCCAGCCAGCGGCGGCCAGCAGGGTGACCAGTACCATCAGCAGCAGGGGAGTGCGGTTCATCGGGGTCGTCATGGTGAAATGGAGGGGAGAGCATAAAGGAAAGGCGCCAGGTATTGCTACCTGGCGCCTTTCGCATCTGCCTTGAACCGCCGTCGCGGCTCGCGGCCAGCAATCAGTTCATGCCGTAACGCTTGAGCTTCTTGCGCAGGGTGCCACGGTTGATGCCCATCATCACGGCAGCGCGAGTCTGGTTACCACGGGTGTACTGCATGATCACGTCCAGCATCGGCGCTTCGACTTCGGAGAGAACCATATCGTACAGATCAATCACTTCCTGACCGTTCAACTGGGCCAGGTAGTTACGCAGGGCCTGTTGCACAGAGTCACGCAGGGGGCGCTGGGTCGGCTCGGCAGCGTGATTGTGAGTAGTTGTTACCAATGCATCAGAAGTCAGGGTTTGTTCGAACATATTCGGTCGGCTCTTTAGTTATCTTGTTAACCTAATCCATCGAAATACGCTTCGAGTGCCTCAAGTTGCGCGTCTGCGCAATCCAGGGCATTGAAGTGCTTACGGAATTCTCGGCCCGTCTCTTCTTCATCCAGATACCAGCCCACGTGTTTACGGGCTATGCGCGCTCCCAGATATGCACCATAAAACCGGTGCAGGTTGGTTACATGCTCGTTCATCAGGGTGCGAACCTCTTCCCTCTCGGGAGGCGGCAGCTTGGTGCCCGTCTCAAGAAAATGACGGATTTCCCGGAAAATCCAGGGTCGTCCTTGCGCAGCTCGGCCGATCATCACGGCGTCGACACCGGTATAGTCGAGGACATACCGGGCTTTCTCCGGGCTGTTGATGTCACCATTGGCGACAACAGGAATCGATACGGCCTGCTTAATCGCCCTGATCGTGTCGTACTCCGCTTCGCCCCGGTAGAGGCAGGCACGGGTACGACCATGCACGGCAAGGGCCGCGATACCGCAATCTTCGGCGATTCGGGCGATCTCCACGCCATTGCGGTTATCCGGATCCCATCCTGTGCGGATCTTCAAGGTGACAGGCACCTCCACTGCATCCACCACGGCCTGGCAAATTGCTTTGACCTGATCGGGGGCACGCAGAAGGGCAGAACCTGCCAACTTCTTATTCACTTTTTTTGCCGGACATCCCATGTTGATGTCGACGATCTGTGCGCCCTGCTCCACGTTGTAGCGGGCAGCAAACGCCATCATCTCGGGGTCGGCTCCGGCAATCTGGACCGATCGCAATCCGCCTTCTGCAGAGTGATCCATCCTCATCCGGGTTTTCTGGGTATCCCAGACATCCGGGTTGGCCAGCAGCATCTCGGAAACGGCCATGCCAGCCCCCAATCGCAAACAAAGTTCACGGAATGGTCGGTCAGTTACACCGGCCATGGGAGCCACAATCAAGGGAGTTTCAAGCGTGTGGGGACCTATCTGCATTCCACGGTTACCATCGGCTTAGGGCGGCGTATATTACGCATTTTTTAGGCAGGAGAAAAGGTTAGTATTTGAGCGTCAGCCATTTTTTTCTGAAAAAAACGTCGCGCCAAGGCTTGCAAATTCTGGAGTTATTGAAAAACGGCCAGATTGCCGGAGAGTGAGCGCTGTACCATTCGGGTCGGACGCCTGCATAATTGTCAGTCCACTTGCAGGCTCGCTTTGCGTTATGATAGCGGGCTTAAGTCGAGCAAATGCTCCAAACATTTATGCAACAAAAGCGGATTGGGGATCTATGACGTCAAGGTTCATTAAATCACTCTGGCCGTGTCTGATGGGGGCCGTGCTGGGGTCGGCGCAGGCGCAAACCATCAGTTTCGGCGAAGCCTGGACCCGGGTCATCCAACAGGATGAAGGGCTGGCTGCCGAACAGGCCGGGGTCGATCGGGCCAAGCAGCTGCGCGAGGCTGCCAAATCCATGTATCTGCCCAAGGTCGATGTGGGGGCCAGCTATACCCACCTCGATCAGCCGATGGAACTCGACATGATGGATCTCAACCCCATCGCCAACCATCCGGAGATGATCAAGGCGCTGCAGGGCATACTGGGCCAATTTCCGGTACCTCTTCCCCAACTCTCACATGACGACTTTGTTACTCCGCTGACCAAACAGAATGTCGTGACCAGCTCGGTCAAGATGCTCTGGCCGCTCTTTACCGGCGGTCGCATCGATGCGGCGCAGGATATCCGCCAGGCGCAGGTGAGCGAGGCGCAACAGCTGCTGGTGCTCAAGGAGCAGTCCACTTTCGAGAGCCTCTCCCAGGCCTATTTCGGTGTGGTGCTGGCAGGTCAGGTGGTACAGACCAAGCAGGATATTGAGGACGGGCTGGCCCGCCATCTGGATCACGCCAGGAAGCTCGAAGCGCAGGGGCAGATTGCCAAGGTGGAGCGCCTCTCCGCCCAGTCGGCCTATGATCGGGCCCGCATCGATACCCAGAAGGCGCGCCGCAGTCTCGAGATCGCCGAACTGGCCCTTGGCCGCATGCTGAAGTTGCCAGATGCCCAGCCGGGTAGCGGCCTGTTCGTCAATGAGGAGCTGCCGCGCCTCGAGGGGTTGGTGAGCCAGACCCTGGAGGTGCACCCCGGTCTCAAGCTGCTCACTGCCAAGAAGGAGCAGGCCAAGGGGATGATCCGGGTCGAGCAGGGCAAATATGCCCCCGAGGTGTTCCTGTTCGGCAACTACAACCTCTATGAAGATGATTCACTCGCCTCCAAAACAGCGCCGGACTGGCTGGTGGGGGTGGGGGTCAGCATGCCGCTGGTGAGCCGCGATGGCCGCTCCGAGACGGTGCAGGCCGCCAAGAGCGCCGAGCTGCAGGTCAATCTGCTGCAGGCCAAGACCCGCCAGGACCTGGAGTTGCTGGTAGAGAAGACCTGGCGCGAAGCGGCGCAGGGGCTGGAGGAGTATAAATCCCTCTCTTCCACTCAGGCGTTGGCAGAGGAGAACGTGCTGCTGCGGGACAAAGCCTTCGGGCAGGGGCTCTCTACTTCCCTTGATGTGGTGGATGCCCAGAACCAGCTGGCGGGGGTCAAGACCCAACGTGCGGCGGCGGCCTATCAATATGTGGTGTCGCTGGCCCGCCTGCTGGCGCTCTCCGGCCAGATGAACAGTTTCAATCAATATCAGCACGGTCAGGTGATCGAGGTGAGCTCATGATCGCACTCCAGTCCGTTCTTTTTTCTATCTCTGTTTCGACCGCCAAGGGTCGCCCGTTTGTCGAGGTGAAGTGATGAGCCATCCCCCCATCAAAAAGAAGATGAGCCAGGGTAAACCGCTGTTGTTGCCATTGGCGCTGGTGATCCTGGTGGTCTGGCTCGGCTGGCGTTTCTGGCTCGCCTATCAGCCGGAGCCGGTGCATCTGCAAGGGCAGATTGAAGCGCAGCAGTATTCGGTCTCCTCCAAGGTGCCGGGGCGCATCGACGAGGTGCTGGTGAAAAAGGGTGATCAGCTGACCAAGGATCAACTGGTCTTTACCCTGGCGAGCCCCGAGATTGAGGCCAAGCTGAGCCAGGCCAAGGCCGGTGAAGCGGCGGCGGGAGCGCTGGCGCAGGAGGCGGAGAAGGGGGCGCGAGCCCAGCAGATCGCCGCTGCCAAGGATCAGTGGCAAAAAGCCAAGGCGGCAGCCGCCTTGCGCGGCAAGACCTATGAGCGGGTTGCCAGCCTGCACCGTGACGGCGTGATGCCGCTGCAAAAACGTGATGAGGCCTGGACCGCCTGGCAAGCCGCCCGCTATAGCGAAGGGATGGCATGGCAGCAGTACCAGATGGCGTTGGAAGGGGCGCGGGAAGAGACCAAGATCGCCGCTCGCGAGAAGGCCAAAATGGCGGCGGGTTCCGTGGCCGAGGTTGAGGCTTATCTGGCCGATACCCGCATCGTCAGCCCCCACTCAGGCGAGGTAAGTCAGGTGCTGCTGCGCAGCGGCGAGCTGGCGCCGCAAGGCTTCCCGGTGGTGACCCTGCTCGACATGAGCGATGCCTGGGCCCAGTTCCACGTTCGCGAGGATCTGCTGCCCCGCTTCCCGGTCGGTACCGAGTTCGATGCCCGCATCCCGGGCCTTGGCGATCAGATGGTGCGCTTCAAGGTGACTCATGTGGCCGTGATGGGTGATTTCGCCACCTGGCGCGCCACCGATACCCGTCAGGGTTTCGATATGAAGAGCTTCCAGGTGGAGGCTCGCCCGCTGCAACCGGTTGAGGGGCTGCGGGTTGGCATGAGTGTGCTGGTTGAACTCTGATGGGACGTGAATTTCGGCTGCTGTGGCAGGATCCGTTCAGTCGTGCCCTGATGAGCTGGGTGCCGCTGCTGCTGATGGGGATCCTCTGCTGGATCTTCTCGGCAGGGTTGGCCCGCGACCTCAAGGTAGGGCTGGTGGATCTCGACCACAGCGTGCTCTCGCGCCAGCTCGCCTTCTCGCTGGATGGCTCGGCCGGGCTCAAGGTGGCGCAACAGTTTGACTCCATCGATGCCGGTGCCCACGCCCTGCGCGGTGGCGACATCTATGCGCTGGTGGTGATCCCCAACCATCTGGAGCGGGATGCCCGTCAGGGCACCCAGCCGCAGGTGACGGTGTTCAACAACGGCCAGTTCATCCTGATCGCCAAGCTGGTCAACTCGGCGCTGGCGCAGGTGGTAGGTACCCTTAACGGTCAGGTCGGCGTGCTGGAGGCGATGGCCGATGGCAAGGCGCTGCCCGGCGCACTCGGGCAGTCGGTGCCCATCAGCAGTCAGGTAACGGCGCTCTATAACCTCAACTCCAGCTACGCCCAATTTCTGTTGAGTGTCATTCTGCCAGCCGTATGGCAGATCCTGGTGGTGCTGTTCGGCCTCAATGCGCTGGCCCGTACCGATCGGCTGGGGCTGGACTGGACCACGCGCGGTGTCTGGTTTGGTCTCTGGCGCACCCTGCTGCCCCACGTGCTGATTGGCTGGGGCTGGGGGATTGTCTGGACGCTGCTGCTGTTCAAGGGATTCTCATACCCCATGCACGGTAGCTGGCTGGTATTGCTGGTGGGGCTGGGGCTCGCCTCGGCCGCCTGCGTCACCATGGGGGCCTTCTTTTACGGCATCATTCGGGATCCGGCCCGCGCCCTGTCGTTAGCGGGGGCTTACACTGCGCCCGGTTTCGCCTTTATGGGGGTCACCTTTCCGGTGAGTGCCATGGGAGATTTCGCCCGCTTCTGGCGCAGCCTGTTGCCGGTCTCTCACTATGTGGAGCTGCAGATTGGTCAGAGCAACTACGGTCTGCCCCTCTCATCGGCGCTGCCGCAACTGGGGGCGCTGCTGCTGTTCCTGCTCCCCCTGCTGCTGGTGGTACGACGTTACAAGCAGCAGGCCGAGCTGGCCCGTCAATCAGCCGCAGTGGCGGTCGCCGAAAAGGAGCCTGAGTGATGTTGGGATTTGTCGATCTGTTGCGCCTAGAGCTGCGCACCCTGCTGGCGGATCGCGCCATCATGCTGACCCTGTTTGGCGGGGTGATCTTCTACTCGTTTCTCTATCCCCAGCCCTATCTGCATCAGCTGCCGCGGGAAGAGGCGGTGGTGGTGGTCAACGACGATGGCAGTCAGTTGTCCCGTCAGCTGGAGTTTATGGCCGATGCCACGCCGCAGGTAAAGCTGGTGGCGCGAGCCAATTCGCTGGCCGAGGCGCGCCAGCTGATGATGGCCGGGGATGCGAGCGGCATCCTGCACATCCCCAACCACTTCTATCGTGATCTGATGCTGGGCAAGAGCGTCACCCTGAGCTATGCCGGTGATGCCTCCTACTTTCTGGTCTACGGCACCATTGCCGAAGGACTGGCGCAGGCCGGTGGCACTCTCGCCGCGCAGGTGAAGGTAGCGCGGCTGTTGAGCCATGGCGAGGCGCTGCCACAAGCGGCCATGGGCTGGAATGCGGTGGCCCTCAACGTGGTGCCGGTGTTCAACCCAACCATGGGCTATGTGAATTACGTGGTGCCGGCGGTGTTCGTGCTGATCCTCCATCAGGTGTTGCTGATGGGGGCGGGGATCCTGGGGGCGACCCAGAACCAGCGCAGCTGTCGCGGCGAGCACGGTTACTGGCAAAGCGCGCCTGTATTGCCGCTGCTGCTGGCCAGAACCCTGGTGCTGGCGGGGCTGTTCCTGCTGCCGGTGAGCTACTTCCTGGGCTTCTGCTTCGATCACTACAACATCGCCCGTCATGCCGATCCGCTGGAGCTGTGGTTGTTCGCTCTGCCGTTCCTGCTGGCGACCTGCTGGTTCGGGATTGTGTTGGGGGCGATCTTTACCCGGCGCGATCTGCCCACTCAGGTGGTGCTCCTCTCCTCCCTGCCGCTGGTCTTTCTGGCGGGCTTTATCTGGCCGCTGGAGCTGATCCCGGCCCCCCTCAACTGGCTGGCTCAGTGGGTGCCCACTATCCCCGCCATCGAGGGTTTTCTGCGGCTCAACCAGATGGGGGCCGACTTTGCGCAGGTTTCCCGTTACTGGTGGCAACTATGGGGTCTGGCGCTGCTCTACGGCGCGCTGGCCTGCCTGCTGCTGCGTTGGCGGCAGCAGTCATTGCCGGTGGCCAGCCAGCCGATCGTGCAGAGTGAGACGACCGCCGGTTAAGCGGGATAGGGCAAGTGCCCGTGAGATAGCGTGTGCGGTAAAGCGAAAACGGTCAGCCCTTGGGCTGACCGTTTTGTTATGTGGTGGGGTTAAGCGGTTTACTGCTGCTTTAGCCACGCTGGAGTGTGGGATCCCCGATGGCGTAGATCTGCCCCACCGCCGTCTCATCCGCCAGCAGGCGCAGCCCTTGGGCGGCCACATCGGCGCGGCGCACCAGTCCGTGTACCTCCTTGCCCTGACTCAGTTCGGCACGGCTGGTGGCGTCGCCATCCTGCAGGCCCGCAGGGCGCAGAATGGTCCATGCAAGGGAGCTGGTCTGCAGCCAGCTCTCCGCCAGACTCTTGAGACGCACCTCGTGACCGAAGGCGGCGCGTGCCCGCTCCGGCAGATACTGCCAGCTGTCGCCACAGCCGAGGGAGGTGACCAGCAGCAGCCGTTTCAGGCCTGCCTGCTCCATGGCATCGATCACATGTCGGTTGCCCTGATAGTCCACCGGCGCCGTCTGACGGAAGCTGCCGAGGGTAGAGACGACCTGTGCATCTTGCCCTGCACGGACACATGCCTGCTGCACCGCAGCCGGATCCAGCGCATCCCCCTCGATCACCTCAACTCCCAGTGCACTCAGTTCCATGGCCATCTCGGGGCTGCGCACCAGCGCAACGACCCGGTGACCCTGGCTCAGGGCGTGGTGAGTAAAGGCGCGGCCCAGCCCGCGGCTGGCTCCGAAAATCAGTGTGGTTGGCATAGATGAGCTCCCTTGGCAAAAGGGGCTAGCCTAGTGGCTTGTTCGCTTGCTGTAAATGAGAGTTGTTTCTATTTGTGAGCTAGCAGGGAGGAGAGAGTGCGAGCCGCCAGCGACTCGCACTCTTTGAGAGGCATCAGCCGCTGTAGTTGCCGATGCTGGGGCGACGGCTTGGGCCGCTCAGGTGGATATCCACCGGATTGAATGCCTTGATCGCCTCATAGCTGAAATCACCGATCGCCTGATGCAGGCTCTGGGGCGTGTGGTTGGTGATGATGATGACGCTCTTTGACAGGTTGCGACGGCGGCGCAGCAGGTGGCCGAGGAAGCTGGACTGGCTTTCCGCCATTTTGGCGCGGTTGGCCGATACCTCGTCGATGATCAGTAGATCCACCTCTTCCAGTGCGCGGCGGTACTGGTTGCGCTCATCCTGGTCGGGGATGACGTTGAAGAACAGCCGATCGACGATGGAGGCCCACTGCTGGAAGATCACCGATTTCTGGTGACGGGCGATCAGCTCATGCGCCACCGCTCCCGCCAGCGTTGACTTGCCGGTGCCGTAGTCGCCGTAGATCAGCATGCAGCCGCCACCGCTCTTCTCCCAGTGCTCGAAGCCGCTGATAAAGTAACGGGCTGTTTCGATGGGGTATTGCAGCGCCGGGTCACCGGCATCCATCTTGTCGAACACCCAGTCAGGGTTGAGGTCGGCCTGGGCGATCAGCTTCTGGATCCGCTCCTGACGGGCCGCCTTCTGCAGCTCGCGCACCTCGGCGTTGGCCTTGGCGTCGTACTCCTTGCGCAGGGTCTCGTAGTCATACTGGCCGCCACCGGTCTCTTGTTGCAGGCGACGAATGCGTTCCAGCAGGCCACCTACATGACGGCTCAATTCCGGGTCGTGAACACGGTGGTCCTGCTTGGCCTTGGCGATCTTCTGGCGCTTGGCTTCGATCTCTTCCAGCTCCTGGCGCAGGGGATCTTGCGGGTCAGTCATGGAATGCTCCTTCTGCTTGATCAGGGATGGGACAGGGGTCTGATTCTGCCTGCAGCAGGCAGATGGTATCAATCATTATCCGGTGTCTGGGCAGGCATCTGCTGGCTCTCTGCCAGCCGCTTTGCCTCTTCAATCATCTGTTGGGCCCGTTTGCTGGGGCCCGCCTCTGCCGGGGCCGGCGTCACCTGCTGGTAGCCCTGCACCTCCATCGGCTTGCGACGGGTATAGCGGCGGGTCTTGAGGGCGCGAATGAACTTGAGCATCCATTGATGCTGGGAGTCGAACACCTCGGGGCGCCCCAGCCAGTAGGCGATAAACTCCCCCAGATCTTCTTCGCTATAGCTGGCATCGATCACCCCGCACAGTCGGGCGAGGGCGGGCAGCTCCTCGTCCGGTCGCCATTGCAGATGCATCTGGAAGGGGCGCTCCGGCAGCGGGCTGCGCAATTTCTGGGTCAGCAGTGGCAATTGGAACGGGCACTGATGGTAGTGCTCACTCTCGGGCTGAGCCTCGACCTGCAGCAGGCCCGCCTCCATCAGTTCATCGAACAGCTCGGTGAGCTGACGGGCATTGACCTGAAACGAGAAGCCGCAGGGATCACCCGGATCGACCACTGCCAGTGCCCGACCCAGCTCGGGATAGTTGAGCCGGGCCGCCTGATTTTCCAGCACCAGTCGGCGCAGCTGCAGGGTATAGAGGCTGCGAGCCGGATGGGACAATCTGGGGTGGGCAAGGGCGCTGTATTCGGCTGGGGTCATGGTCTTCTTCACGAGCTGGAGTGGGGGGCATTATCCCCTATGGTGCTCTCCTGCACAATTCGTCACACTGCAAGTGAGTGCCCTGCATGGTCGGGTGGTGAAAATTGAGCGTACCGCGGAGCGTTGAGCAGGGAGAGCGGGATTGTGTCGATAATCCAGCAGCTTGCACTATTTTGGTATGCAGATTAGCCAATCCGGCTATTTGTGACGCAAGGCACGCGGCATTTCTGCTGATTTAGACTAGTCTTATTACTTAAATAAACAATTGACTCATAAGGTTTTTGTCAACATGCCAAAACCCGGACTGCGGATCCTGGTGGTGGAAGACGAAGCAGTTTTTCGCCATTCGTTAGTGAGTTACCTCGCGCGGGACGGGGCAACGGTCTTTCAGGCCGAAGATGGTATTGAGGGGCTATCGGCGGCGGCCCTCTACCATCCCGATGTGGTGCTCTGCGATCTCAATATGCCCAATATGGATGGCCACGAGGTGATCGCCTGCCTCTCTGCGCGCTATCCCCATATTCCGGTTATCGTCATTTCGGCCCAGAGCACCATGGAGGCGGTCGCCAGCGCCTTGCGTGCCGGTGCGCGGGACTATCTGCTCAAACCCCTCGAGGATTACGCACTGGTCGAGCGCAGTATCGAACTGTGTCTCAACGGCAGCGCCAACCGGGCGCAGCAACTGGAACTGATGGGGCACCTCGACTATTTCAGTGCCCACGACAAGGCGGCCAGCCGCCTGCTGGCGGGGCTCAAGCCGCCGGGCTTGCAGGAATGGGGCCCCTGGCAGGTCACGTTCAAGGGGCTGGGGCAGTTGTTTATTCCCGATACCTTCAAGGTGGAAGACAAGCTGCTGGTGCTGGTGATGGAGCTGCCGATCATGGGGGCGGATGCGGCATTTTGTGGTGCGCTGGTGCGATCCTTGATGAATGTCCCCTACCGCCAGTTTCAGCAGAACGAGAGCCGGTTGCTGAGCCAGCCGCACCGGTTGCTCGACTACCTCAACCATCAGTTGATGGCATCCGGGCTTCGCCACTCTTTTGCCATGGCGGCGCTGCTGTTTGATCAGCATGATGGGCTGGTGTTTGCCAACGCCGGGCTCACCTCTCCCCACTGGCTGATGCGCTCCGGCGGCTTGCCCCTTGGCCTGATGCGCAGTAGCCACTACGCCCTGCACAAACGCAGCTGGCATGAACCGTTTGCCCTGCAGTTTCGCAGCGACAGCGGCGGCGCGCTGGATGTGCAGGTTCGTCATCACTGATGCCGCCTGATAAACAGGCCAAAACAAATAGGGCGCCCATCGGCGCCCTTTTTGTTGTTTACAATCCTGACCGTTTAGACGGTGGCGGATTGCAGTTTCTTCTCTTGAGCTTGCGGCTCTTTGGCCGGGCCTTCGGCACCGTGCATCCAGTAAACCAGGCGGTTGGCCATGGTCAGCAGGATCAGTGCACTAAGTACTGCAGCCAGGGCGATGCCACCGAAGATGGCGATCGGGCCGGCTTCACCCACGAAGGAGCCGATAAAGCCCGCAGCGTAGTTGGCCAGGGCAACGAAGCCAAACCAGGCACCCATCATCAGGGAAGCCAGACGCAGCGGAGCCAGTTTGGTCACCATGGAGAGGCCGATCGGGGAGAGGCAGAGCTCGCCCAGGGTGTGGAACAGGTAAGCACCTACCAGCCAGAACATGGAGGTCTTGACGGTGTTGTCACCACCCTGCTGCAGCACGGCACCGACCATGAACAGGAAGCCGATAGCCAGGAACAGCAGACCCATGGCGAATTTCACCGGAGAGTTCGGCTCTTTCTTGCCGAGCTTGATCCAGATGGCCGCAACGACCGGTGCCAGGGTGATAATGAAGAAGGGGTTCAGGGACTGGAACCAGGCGGTCGGCACTTCGAAGCTGCCGATCATGCGGTCGGTATACTCCTGGGTGTAGAGGTTCATCAGACCACCGGCCTGCTCGAAACCGGCCCAGAAGATGATGGTGAACAGACCCAGTACCAGAATAACCTTGATGCGATCCACTTCCTGCTTGGTCAGCGGTGCTTTCTGCTCGGTAGTACGCAGGGCTGCTGCGCGCTGGGCGGCAGTGACACGACCGATGTCACCCAGGAAACGCTGGGCCATGGTGGCCTGGATCACCAGAGAGAGCAGCATACCGATACCGGCGCCGACGAAGGCGGCTTGCCAGCCGTAGGCGGTGGCAGCAGCACCACAGATCACGCCTGCCAGCAGGGAACCCAGGTTGATACCCATGTAGAAGATGGTGAAAGCACCATCACGGCGGTGATCGCCCTCTTCATAGAGGTCACCCACCATGGTGGAGATGTTCGGTTTGAACAGGCCATTACCCACGATCAGCAGCGCGAGGCCCGCGTAGAACATGGTGTTGACCATATCCGGGAACATGGCGTGGGGCAGTGCCAGAGTGAACTGACCTGCGGCCATCAGCACGGCACCGATCAGGATGGCGCGACGTTGACCCAGGAAGGTGTCAGCCAGCCAGCCGCCGATCAGCGGAGTGATATAAACCAGACCGGTATAGATACCGTAGAGTTTGAGGGCATCTGCCTGACTCCAGCCCAGACCGCCGTTGGCAGTCAGGTCGGTCAAATAGAGCACCAGCACGGCACGCATGCCGTAATAGGAGAATCTCTCCCACAGTTCGGTACTAAAGAGCAAAAAAAGCCCTTTAGGGTGACCTAAAAAGGTCCCTTTTGACGGGTTATTCATTGGAACTTCCACCTGTGTCTTATATTTTTTTGAGTTTTTTATGCAAGGGCGAGAAACACGCCTCAATCCTTATAGAGCATGTGTGAATAAATTACAACATTATGATTTGCTGAGAGTTTATTTACTCTTGATTGATTTTTTGTTGCAAAAATGAAAAAGGAGCATCATTTGATGCCCCTTAAATACGTCTATAAAAAACAGATTTATCAGCGATTACAACTGCTTGACGAACTGCTTCAGCCAGCCGATGAATTCACCATTTAGCTCGTGATGGCGCACACCATATTCCACATTGGCTTTCATGTAACCGAGCTTGCTGCCGCAATCGTGGCTCTTGCCCTTCATGAAGTAGGCGTTGACTTGCTCCTGCTCCATCAGCATGGCGATGGCGTCAGTCAGCTGGATCTCGTCACCGGCACCGGCCGGGGTTTTCTCCAGCAGCGGCCAGATATTGGAGGAGAGGACATAACGACCCACCACCGCCAGATTGGAGGGGGCTTCGTCACGGGGCGGCTTCTCGACAATGGCCTGCATCGGCAGGGACATCCCCTCGCTCAGGGCCTCGCCCTTGATGTCGGCGATGCCGTACTTGTCCACTTCGCTCTCCGGAACCGCTTCCACCATGATCTGGCTGATCTGGTTCTCTTCGTACATGTGCACCATCTCGGCCAGGTTGTCCTGCTTGGGGTTGCTGGCAATGTCGTCGATCAGCACATCCGGCAGCAGCACGGCAAACGGGTTGTCACCGATCAGCGGGCGGGCGCACAACACAGCGTGGCCCAGACCTTTGGCCTCACCCTGACGGACGTGCATGATAGTGACGTCTTTCGGGCAGATCTGTTGCACCTCTTCCAGCAGTTGACGCTTGACCCGCTTCTCGAGGGTAGCTTCCAGTTCGAAACTCTTGTCGAAGTGGTTTTCGATGGAGTTCTTGCTCGAGTGGGTGACCAGCACGATCTCTTTGATCCCGGCGGCGATAGCTTCGCGCACTACGTACTGGATCAGCGGTTTGTCGACCACCGGCAACATCTCTTTCGGGATGGCCTTGGTGGCTGGCAGCATACGGGTACCCAGACCGGCTACCGGGAGCACGGCCTTACGAACTGTCAGAGGAGTCTTTTTCATGGAAAACTATCCAGCGGGATTAAAGTGCGGCCATGATACTCCAAGAAAAATGGGGCAGCCACAGGCTGCCCCATTCGTATATGCAGAGCTCGGACGTTATTTGACGATGATCATGTCACGGTTGGCTTCCAGCGTGGCCGGGCCAATGCCATTGACATCCGCCAGCTGATCGACTGAGGTGAACTTTCCCTGTTTTTCCCGATAGTCGACGATGGCTTGTGCCTTCTTGTCGCCAATCCCTTTCAGGCTGGTGAGTTCGGCAAGGGTGGCCGTATTGATATTCAGCTTGCCGGTCTCCTTGGCGACCGCGGTCGTGGTTGTTTGCTTGGGCGTTGCTTTATCTGCGGCCAGCACGGGTTGGCTGAACAGGGGCAAGCAGGCCAGCAGCATGACTGCAGAGAGCTTCTTCATCAGCATTTCCATTCCTCCATGATGTGGATATTGCCGAGCGGCACATTGATGAATAGCGTATCGAACGGGTCTTTTTCACTGCTATTTCTAACAGGTCAAATCCTCATGCCGATGACGAAATATTTGCTATAAGCGCTTCGCTATGAATGCCCTCATATATCCAACCTTATGATCTTGAATCTATTTTAGATACATCTTTAAGGTGGCGGGCACTCTTTCCCGCGGCGCTACGCTCGAGACATTTCTGGCACTTCACATGGCATTATTCTGTGCAACACTGCGCTGATGGCATGTTTCACTGGTCTTCAAAAGAGAACCAATAAAAAAGGCTGCTCACCTGGGGTGAGCAGCCTTTGTGATCGGTTTTTTCAGACAGGCACTGATTAGGCTTGTTCGTCAGCCTGGGCAGCCTGGATACCGGTCAGGGCGATGGTGTAGACGATGTCGTCAACCAGGGCGCCACGGGAGAGGTCGTTGACCGGCTTGCGCATGCCTTGCAGCATGGGGCCGATGGAGACCAGGTCAGCGGAACGCTGCACCGCTTTGTAAGTGGTGTTACCGGTGTTCAGGTCAGGGAAGACGAACACGGTGGCTTTACCGGCAACCGGTGAGTTCGGTGCCTTGGACTTGGCCACGTTCTCCATGATGGCCGCGTCGTACTGCAGCGGGCCGTCGATGATGAGGTCGGGGCGCTTGGCCTTGGCCAGCTCGGTCGCTTCACGCACTTTCTCTACATCGGCACCGGCGCCAGAGGTACCGGTAGAGTAGGAGATCATGGCGACGCGCGGCTCGATGCCGAACGCGGCTGCGGAGTCGGCGGACTGGATGGCGATCTCGGCCAGCTGCTCGGCAGTCGGGTCCGGGTTGATCGCGCAGTCACCGTAGACCAGCACCTGGTCAGGCAGCAGCATGAAGAAGATGGAGGAGATCAGTGAAGAGCCCGGAGCGGTCTTGATGATCTGCATCGGCGGACGGATGGTGTTGGCAGTGGTGTGCACCGCGCCGGATACCAGGCCGTCAACTTCATTGCGCTCCAGCATCATGGTACCCAGTACCACGTTGTCTTCAAGCTGCTCGCGGGCAACCACTTCGGTCATGCCCTTGTTCTTGCGCAGCTCGACCAGACGCGGCACATAGCGCTCGCGCACAACGGCCGGATCGATGATTTCGACGCGATCGGTCAGTACCACACCCTGCTGTTCGGCAACGCGACGGATCTCTTCCGGGTTACCCAGCAGCACCGGACGGGCAATGCCACGCTCGGCACAGATGGCGGCAGCCTTGATGGTGCGCGGCTCGTCACCTTCCGGCAGCACGACACGCTTGTTGGCCTGACGGGCCAGCTCGGTCAGCTGATAACGGAATGCCGGCGGGCTCAGACGACGGGAACGGGTAGAGCTGACGGTCAGTGACTCGATCCAGTGTTTGTCGATGTGGCCAGCGACGTAGTCCTGTACCAGCTCGATACGCTCGCGGTCATCTTCCGGAATATCGACGTTGAAGTTCTGCAGGCTTACGGCGGTCTGCCAGGTGTTGGTACCGGTCATCATGATCGGCAGGCCGGTGGCCATGGCCTGTTGGCACAGCGCCATTACCTGTGGCTCCGGATGATAGTTACCGGTCAGCAGCAGGGCGCCCAGCTTGACGCCGTTCATGGCGGAGAGGCAGGCGGAGACGATGACGTCAGAGCGGTCGCCGGAGGTCACCAGCAGGCTGCCCGGACGGAAGTGCTCAACCATGTTGTGGATGGAGCGGGCACAGAAGGTCACGGTCTGCAAACGGCGGCTGTCCAGCTCGCCTTTGTGCAGGATCTTGGCGGCCAGATGCTTGGCAAGATCCTTGGCGCGCGGGGCGATCAGCTGGGTGTTCCAGGGGATGCAACCCAGGATGCGCAGCGGGCTCTTGCCAAACACTTGCAGCACTTCCAGGTTGTGAGCCGCGTCAGAAGCGTGGTGATGGGCCTCGAACATCTCGGTCAGGTCAGGGCGGGTTACGCCATGCTCGTCAACCGGCGCGCCCACCTTGTTGATCACGCAACCAACGATGCGGGGGTTGTTGA
Organism: Aeromonas sp. 600724; assembly: GCF_049175135.1. Lineage (NCBI taxonomy): Bacteria > Pseudomonadati > Pseudomonadota > Gammaproteobacteria > Aeromonadales > Aeromonadaceae > Aeromonas > Aeromonas sp. 600724. Next base: position 41,731 of record NZ_JAAKUM010000021.1, read on the forward strand.
CACCACCGAAGTTGGAGCAGGCCAGCTCAATGCGCTCTTTCAGCTTCTGGCTGGAGTCATGGCCCGGGTGGGTCACGAATACCATGTCAGCGTCCAGCGCCTTGGCGACGTCGTAGTTCAGCTTGTTGGCAAAGGGCTGCTTGTCGGTCGGCACCATACCTTCGACAACCAGCACTTCGGCACCACTGGATTTCACGTGCTCTTCGAAGCGGGCAACGATCTCTTCCAGCAGGATATCGGTGTTGCTGGAGCTGATCATGTTCTCGGCGTAGGAGAGGGTGAAGGGCTCGGGCGGGTTGATGTTGGCAGCTGCGCGGATAACGGCGGTTGAGCGCTCTGCGCCGGTTTCACCCGGACGCGGCTGGGCAACCGGTTTGAAGAAGCTGACATTGACACCGTGACGCTCCATGGCGCGAACAACGCCCAGACTCACGGAAGTTACGCCGACACCTGTGCCGACCGGGATAAGCATAATAGTGCGTGCCACTTTATACCCCTTGTTCATTTTTTGGGATCAGGAAAAGGCCGCCCTGTGGGCGGCCTCGAGTTACTGCGTCAATTAAGCGCCGACCAGTTCCAGCGCGTCGTGGGCGATAACCCACTCTTCGTTGGTCGGGATAACCAGGGCCTTGGTAGAGCCAGCCTTGGTGATCTCGCCACCCTTGCCGAAACGAGCCTTCAGGTTGGCGTCGTGATCGACGTCAAAGCCCAGCAGACCCAGCTTGTTCAGGGTGATTTCACGGATCGGGGCGGAGTTTTCACCGATACCACCGGTGAAAACAACGGCGTCCAGACGACCGTCCATGGCGGCAGCGTAGGCGCCGATGTACTTGGCCAGGCGATAGCAGTAAACGTCCATAGCACGCTTGGCTTCTTCTTTGCTGTCGTAGTTGTCTTCAACAAAACGGCAGTCGGAGGTGACTTCGGTCAGACCCTGCAGGCCGGACTCTTTGGTCAGCATGGTGTTGATATCGGCCACGCTCATGCCCAGCTTGTCGTGCAGGAAGAAGATGATGGCCGGATCCAGATCACCGGAACGGGTACCCATCACCAGACCTTCCAGCGGAGTCAGACCCATGGAGGTATCAACAGATTTGCCGTTCTTGATGGCGCAGACGGAACCGCCGTTGCCCAGGTGGCAGTTGATGATGTTCAGCTCTTCAACCGGCTTGTTCAGCTGCTTGGCAGCTTCCAGGCTGATGTAGTAGTGGCTGGTGCCGTGAGCGCCGTAGCGACGGATGCCATTCTCTTTGTAGAGCTTGTACGGCAGGGCGTACAGGAAGGCTTCTTCCGGCATGGTCTGGTGGAACGCGGTATCGAATACGGCCACGTTCTTGTCAGCCAGCGCCGGGAATACGCGGCGAGCTTCACGGATACCGATCAGGTGAGCCGGGTTGTGCAGCGGTGCGTACGGAACGGCGGCTTCGATGCCGGCGATCACGTCTTCGCAGATGACAACGGAAGAGGTGAAGCGCTCGCCACCGTGAACAACACGGTGACCGATGGCGATCAGGTTCTTGGACAGTTCCGGATTGAGCGGCAGGATCTTGTTGACGATGAAGTCCAGCGCTTCCTGGTGAGCGGCACCCGCGCCCAGATCGGCACTGCCTTTCTCGCCATTCAGTTTCCACTTGATGCGGGCGTCGTCGAGGTTGAAGCACTCGGCCAGGCCGGACAGCAGGTCATCACCGGTGGTTGCGTCAATGACGGCAAACTTCAGGGAAGAGCTGCCACAGTTAAGAACAAGAACCAGCTTACTCATGAATAAATCCTATCGCAGATTGGGTTGTGTAGGCGGATGCGTTGGACGCGGTGCGGCCAAAAACTTTCAACTTATCCTTATGAGGGTTGGCAATCTGTTGCTTGCCCCTTGTATAGTGATACAAGACCCGAAATCCAGACGTCCCTGACAGGTCAATAGCAAGAAGCTTTTGACGCAAAAATGGGCGTACAAAGGATAACCCGATTGTTGAAAAATAACAAAGTCATCCTCAACCTTTGTTACTTTGCATCAAATTTTGTCGAGGTTTTGCCGTTAGTACGTTCAAAAAGCGCTCGGAGGTAGTATGAGCATGAACATTTTTGGAACTAAGTTACAGCAAGGCCGCCATTATATGACGCTTTGGCCGCGCCGTCCCGAGCTCAATTCGATGTTTCCTGAAAATCGGGTGATCCAGGCGACCGAGTTCGCTCTCAAGGTGATCCCCGCGCTGGCGGTGCTGAGCGTGATGCTGCAGTTCCAGTTTGGCGAGCTGCACTACTGGCCCTCCGTCATCACCTCGGTGCTGTTTCTGCTCAGTTTGCCGCTGCAGGGTTACTACTGGCTCGGCCAGCGTGCCGACACCCGCTTGCCCCCGTCGCTGGCGAGCTGGTATCGGGAGATCAACGGCAAGATGAACGAGCAGGGTGGCCGTCGTCAGCTGGTGTCACAACCGCGCTATGAAGAATTGGCCGAGACCCTCAAGGCCGCCTTCCAGCAGCTGGACAAATCCTTTCTCTACGAATAACCCGTTTCAGATACAAAAAGGCGCCAGTGGCGCCTTTTTGTTGTCTGGTGACCTGCCATCAGGCAGCCAGCACTTTGCGGATCTCCTGGATGGAGAGCTTGTACTGACGCGGGCACTGACGCCACACCTGCAGCATCCGCTGGTACTTGTCACGCATGGCGATGTCGCTGGAGAGCTCGTCGCACGGGCACTTGAGCTCGGGGAAGCGCTTGTCCACCTCAAGCAGGAAGCAGACGTAGTCAGCCAGCTCACGCTCCTGACTGCGGCTGTAGCCGTTGAACTCCAGCCGGCTGGCGTTGATCTCGCCCTGATCAGCCGCATCCAGATTGCCCCATGAGATGGCCAGTGCGTGGTGCAGCTCCAGGGTGTCGATTACCTCCTGGCAGGTAGCCAGATCCAGATGGCCGAAGCTCTTCTCCAGCTCGAGGATCTGCAGGCAGTAGCCGCGCTCGATGATGGTGCTGGCGCGCTGGTAGATGTCCGCTTTCTCCGGATTGAGTTTCGCCAGAATTTCGTACTGGTTGCTCAGGATCAAACGCTCAGTGTTGCTCATGTTCATGGGATATCTCGCTGGAAGATGATTCTGGGGTCACGTTAACCCATATATAAAATGAATTTTTTGATCTGGGCGGGGGAGTTGGTGAGAAAAATCCGCTGGCAAGGTGCGGCTGGCCAGACAAAAAAGGCCTGCATGGCAGGCCTTTCAATAACGCAGGGGAGGATTATCCCTTGAGGAAATCCAGTACCACCTGATGGTGATCGCTGGTTTTGAACTTGTCGAAGTGGTGGGCAATCTTGCCCTCTTCGTCGATCAGGAAGCTCTGACGGTGAATGCCGTCATACTCTTTGCCCATGAACTTCTTCGGGCCCCAGACGCCAAAGGCATCCGCGACGGCGTGGTCTTCATCGGCCAGCAGGGTGAAGTTGAGCTGGTCCCGCTCTTCGAACTTTTTCAGCCGTTTGGCCGGATCCGGGCTGATGCCAAGCACCACCACATTGAGGGCGGCCAGCTCGGCGTTCACATCGCGCAGGCTGCAGGCCTGGGTGGTGCAGCCGGGGGTCATCGCCTTGGGGTAGAAATAGACCAGCACCTTCTTGCCGCGAAGGCCAGCGAGGCTGACCTGATTGCCATTCTGGTCGGGCAGGGAGAAATCGGGGGCGGGGCTGCCAGCTTGTAGTGGTTGCATGGTGTCTCCTCGGGTAAAACGCCCTCAGGCGTGTTTGCGATTGACGGTAAACTCGAACGATTCGGCACCCAGTTGACGACAGAATTCGGCGAAGGCGGTTTGCGAACCTTCCACTTCACCCTCTCTGGCCAGATTGAGCTGAAAACTGATCTTCAGCAGGTTGAACGGCTGCTGCTCCAGGGTCATGGATTGCATCGCCTGAATGTTCCAGCCATGTTCGCTGAAGAACTGGGTGCACTGGCTTACGATGCCGGGCTCGTCGCGGATCAACAGGTCGGCGCTGGCGCGGACGTCATACTGCAGGGACTGGTGGCGCTCGGTGCGTTTCATCATGGTGATGAGATCCCACTCCTGGCTACGCAGGGGCAGGCTGATTTCGAGTTGCATCATGCTGTTCCAGTCGCCCGAGAGCAGCATGATAAAGGTAAATTCATTGCCGAAGATGCCAAGGCGGCTGTCTACAATGTTGCAACCACAGCCACTGACGTGGCGGGTCACTTCATTGACGATGCCAGGCCTGTCCGTGCCGATGGCCGTTACGACCAGGTAGTGAGTCATAAATCTTCTCTCGTCCGTTATTTCGTTGCGAAAGCCGCGCTGGCAAGCCAACCCTCCGGCCCTGATGACCACTCCCTGAGGGACGCTGCCGACTTTCGTCCATTACTTTTTGTTCCGGATGGTATCACGGCTTGCCCCCTCTCTCCCTTGTTTTTCAAAGGGGTCAGCTTTACCATTACGCCCCTGAAAATCGGGAGAAAAGTCCATGTTACGCGGTAGTATTGTTGCGCTCGTTACCCCCATGCTGGCTTCAGGTGAAGTCGATTGGGCCAGTCTGGCCAAACTGGTCGACTATCATGTCAGCGCCGGGACCTGCGCCATTGTTGCGGTTGGGACCACAGGGGAATCGGTGACCCTGAGCGAGCAGGAGCATATCGCCGTCGTTGAAAAGACCGTTGAGTATGCCGCCGGACGCATTCCCGTCATCGCCGGTTGCGGCTCCAACAATACTGCCCATGCCATTGAATTGACCAAGCGACTGGCCAAAACCGGCGTGGTGGCGGGCCTCTCGGTGACTCCTTACTACAACAAGCCCACTCAGGAAGGTCTCTATCGCCACTATTGTGCGATCGCCGAGGCTAGTGGTCTGCCCCAAATTCTTTATAATGTGCCCGGTCGCACCTGTTGCGATCTCAAACCGGAGACCGTGGCCCGTCTGGCCAAGGTTCCCGGCATTATCGGTTTGAAAGAGGCAACCGGCGATTTGAGCCGCACCCCGCGGCTGCGCGAGCTGTGCGGGCCGGAGTTTGCTCTCTACAGTGGCGACGATGCCACTGGTTGTGATTTTATGCTGCAAGGTGGCGATGGCGTGATTTCGGTCACCACCAACATTGCAGCGGCCCAGATGGCCGACATGTGTCGTGCTGCGCTGGCCGGTGATGCCGGACAGGCGCATGACATCAACAATCTCTTGATGCCGTTGCACAAGACTCTGTTCTGCGAACCGAGCCCCACCCCGGTGAAATGGGCCTGTGCCCAACTGGGGTTGATTGCAACAGCCACCTTGCGCCTGCCGCTGGTTGACCTCACTCCCGAGGGCGAACAGCTGATGGCGCGAGCACTGACCACAGCGGAGTTGATGGCGAGTGTTTAAATCTAATGGAAAGGGAAATAGAGCCCGTCTGGTGCTGAGCGTTGCGACTGTGGCCGTCTTGGCCGGTTGCAGCACCCCCCAGGATCGCAAAATGGCCAACCGCGACTTCGGTTATGAAGATGCCCGCCTCGAGGGCCGCGCGTTCTTGATCCCCGCAGGATTGAGTGCCCCCACCTTCAACAGCCAGTACGATATTCCGCCGCTTCCTGAGAGCAGCCGTGAAGGTGCCCTCGGCGCCCAGGTCGATGTGCGCCCACCCGCTCAGCTGCTGACCGTGGTACCGGGCAGTCAGGTGGTGCAGAGCGCAACCGAACCGACCGTTGCTTTCTATGCCCTCAGCACCAGCCAGAGCGTGGAGCGCGATACCTGGTCGTTCCTGATGAACTTCCTGGCCAAATACAAGGTCACCACCGAGAAGCTGGATCAGCAGGATGGCGTATTGCAGACCGGCTGGTTTGACAACACGGTCGCTCTCGATGGCTGGGGTGAAGATGACGAAGACTTCAAAATCCGTCAGCGTTACCAGTTCACCGTGCGCAACGATGCCCAGCGCCACGCTGTCAATATGTCGGTCCGGGTACTGGATCACGAAGAGACCATCGACGGCGAGACCAGCAACAAGCTGACCCCTGCCGATGCCCAGCGCTATGCCGCGCGAGTGCTGAACCAGTTCTCTCTCTATTACGACAGCCAGCTGAAAGCCCGCGAGCAGCACAAGTCCAACGATGGCATGGGTCTGCAACTGGGTCTGGACAACAACGAACTGAGCGCCTGGATTGCCGAAGGCTCCTTTGATCAGGTGTGGCGTCGCCTCAACCAGGTACTGCCTGCTTACGGTTTCACCATCAAGGATACCCAGCAGTCACTGGGCTGGATCGACGTCGAGTACGAAGAGCCGGGTGCCGAGTTCTGGAAGGCGAAAGGGAGCGAGCCGTTCAAACTGGAGGAGGAGAAATACCGCTTCCAGCTTGGCGAAATGGCGGGAGGCAAGACCTCCATCACCCTGTTCGACAAGGACAAGAAGCCGGTATCGTCCGGGGTTATTTCCCAGATGTATATCAGCCTGTCCGAGGCGTTCGCCAAGGGGCTGGCCGATCAGGCAGCAGCAAAAGCAGAATAAATTCAGGGGCCTTGTGCCCCTGTTTTGTTATCAAAATCCCCCTGAAAACGCGGGGATTCCGAGCGGTTTTCGATGATGCGAGCCCCCTTGCCAGCCCGTTGCAAACAGAGCGCGCAGGTGAGGGACTCGCGATGTTTACCCCCCCACAAACAGGAAGTGTTATTAGCCATGAGTCTTGCAGATCAAGTATTGGCGGTGAATGACGATTTGCCGATCCGTACCGATAAACCTGTCCATTCCGGCAAAGTGCGCAGCGTCTACTGGTTGACCCCCGAAGACAGTGCCCGGCTCATAAAAGAGAAAGGCTATGATGTGCCGGCCGATGCGCCCCTCGCCCTCATGGTGATCAGCGATCGCATCTCGGCCTTCGATTGCATTTGGCAAGGTGAGGATGGCCTGAACGGCGTACCGGGCAAAGGGGCGGCGCTCAACGCCATCTCCAGCCACTGGTTCAAGCTGTTCAAGGAGAAGGGACTGGCCGACAGCCACATTCTGGATATTCCGCACCCTTTCGTCTGGATCGTGCAAAAAGCCCGTCCGGTGATGATCGAGGCGATTGCCCGCCAGTACATCACCGGCTCCATGTGGCGTGCCTACAAGGATGGCGAGCGCGAGTTCTGCGGCATCACCTTGCCGGAAGGGCTGAAAAAGGATCAGAAGCTGCCGGAGATCCTCATCACTCCGTCCACCAAGGGCGTGCTGAAAGGGCTGGATGGCGTGCCGGAAGCCGATGACGTCAACGTCTCCCGTGCCGATATCGAGCGCCACTATAAGGGCTTCAACTTCAGCAAGCCGGCCGACATCGACCGCTACGAAGTGCTGCTCAAAGAGGGCTTCAACGTCATCAGCGACGCGCTGGTCGGGCTGGATCAGATCTTCGTCGATACCAAGTTCGAGTTTGGTTATGTCCACGATGCGGCAGGCAACGAGAAGCTGATCTACATGGATGAAGTGGGCACCCCCGACAGCTCCCGTATCTGGGATGGCGCCGCCCTGCGCGACGGCCAGATCGTCGAGAAGTCTAAAGAGGGTTTCCGTCAGTGGCTGCTCAACCACTTCCCGGATCCGGACATCCTGCTCAACAAGAACCGCATGCCGGAACGTTTTGCCCTGGCCCGCGACAACAAGCTGCCGACCGAAGTGATGATGGATATCTCCAACACCTACGTCGGGATCGCCGAGAAGATTATCGGCCACAAGCTGGCGCGTTCTGCCAATCCCAAGCAGGAGATCATCGAGGTGCTGCGCGATCAGTACGGTCTGATCGACTAAGGGTTGCGCTCTTTTTTTGTCGCCAACAAACAAACGTTTGCTGATGGTGAAGGAGAGAGGCAGATAAACAGACGGGCCCCGCTATGGGGCCCATTTTTATTGCTGGTCTGGCGGCAAGCGAGCGGCGATTAGCCGTTGACCCTGAACACCTGGCCGGTCTGGATGCCCAGCACCGACTTCTTGTAGGCCTGCGCTACCTTGGCGGCGGGTACCGGTACGAAGCCCGGGAAGAAGTCAGCGTATTTGTCCATCGACTCCGCCAGCACGGTGGGGCTCACCACATTGATGCGCAGGCCGCGGGGTAACTCGCAGGCGGCCGCTTTCACAAAGTGATCGATAGCGCCGTTGACTGTGCTGGCGCTCACGCCCCAGTTGATCGGCTCCTCGCTCAGAATACCGCTGATCAAAGTGATGGAGCCCTTGTCAGTCAGATAGGGAATGGCGGCGCGGGTCAGGTTGATCTGGCCCATCAGCTTGCTCTCCAGTCCCACCTGCCACTGTTCGTCGGTCATCTCGGTCAGGCCGTTGAAGGCCACGCTGCCGCTGGCGACAACCAGTGCATCAAACTGGCCCAGCTTGGCGAACAGCGCCTTGATGGAGGCGGGATCGCGCATGTCGACCGTGGCATCGCCACGACTGTGGCCGACCCGGATCACCTGATGATCTTTGGCAAGCAGTTCACTGACTGCGGAACCGACGGTGCCGGAGGCACCCACAATCACAATTTTCATCTGCATCACTCCTGGTTGGAATGTATCGATTCTAGCGCAACAGAAAATGTGAAAAAGCGCGTAAAATAAACCCATTGTTTCCATATTGGAGCTAATGATGGATATCGCCCATCTGGCCAGCTTTTATGAGGTGGTGCTGCGCGGCAGTTTCTCGGCTGCGGCCGATACGCTGGGGGTCAGCAAGGGGATGCTGAGCCGCCACGTCAGCGCGCTGGAGTCCTCCCTCAATGCGCAACTGTTGCAGCGCACCACCCGCCGCCTCAGTCTGACCGAGGCGGGCAAGACCCTCTACCAGCAGGTGGGGGAGATCTTCGCGCTGGTTCGGCAGGCGGAGCAGGATATTCAGGCGCTGACCGAAGAGGATAGCGGAAGACTGCGTTTTACCTGCCCGGTCAGTACCGGCGATCGCATGGTGAGTGAGCTGCTGACCAGTTTTGCCGCGCTCTGCCCGGGGGTGGAGGTGGAGCTCAATTTCACCAACCAGATGGTCGACATGAGCCAGGGGGAGAACGACATCGCCCTGCGCGCCATGAACGAGGTGCCGGACAATCTGGTCGCACTTCCTATTGGCCGACTTAAGGATGTAGTGGTGGCCAGCCCCGCACTTGTAGCGAGAGAGGGGCGTTCAGCCACTCCCTATGAGCTGAGCGGGCGCAGCTGCCTGTTGCAGGGGCACAATCCGGCCTGGGAGCAGTGGCACTTTATCCGTGAAGGGGAAGAGGCCCACATTCTGGTGCAGGGCAAGGTGCGGGCCAACCATTACAGCACAGTGTTGCAACTGGCGCGTGCCGGTATGGGCTATGCCAAGTGCCCGCTGATGCTGGTGGAATCGCTGCTGACGGCAGGGGAGCTGGTGACCGTGCTAGATGAGTGGCAGAGCGGGCTGCATCAGCTTCATGTGCTGCATGCCCAGCAGCGGCGGGTGCCACGCAAGATCCGGCTGTTCAAGCAGGTGCTTGCCCAGTGGTTTGCCGAGCGACCCCACTACCTGCTCTGAGCGGCGTTATTTTTCTGTCATCTTCGGCTGCTACCCTGCGCCCATCATCGGCATCAGGAAGATCAGCGGGAATGAAGAGTAATAGAGGGTTGACCGGTTTTGTGCTGCTCTGTGCAGTGTTGGGGGCTGGCAGTGTGCAGGCCATGGTGGACGTGAAGGTTCCGGAGAATTTCCGCATTCTCGCGGTGAGCAACGGCACCTTGCTGGATGAGCAGCATGCCACCCTGGCGGATGGTGAGCAGCAACTGCTGGTGCGCTTCGAGGGGGTGATCCCCAGCCGCAGCAGCAGCGAGAATGATCGGCAGGTACGCTCCGAGCCGCAGGTGGTGCGCTATCAGGGCAGCAATCAGCATTTGCAGCTGACGGCCAGCGTACCGGGAGACGAGCGGGGGATGCAGGCCTATGCCAAGGCTCCTGTGGTAGCGCTGCAGGAGAATGGCCGCGCGCTTGCCATCCAGCAGGACGCACTGGTGACCAGCGGCATGCTGCTTGGGGTGGATTGGAACGGCAAACTGGCTGAATACAACCGCAGCGGCGGCAAGGCGGCGCTGGCGGCTGGCGCCGTTGCTACGCAGCCAACGGCCACGGCCGCTGGTGGGGCTCAACCCGTTGTGGCAGCCAGCGAGCTGGAAGGGCAGTTGCAGCAGCTGTTCCTCCAGGCAGACCCAGCCCTGCGCAAGCGCTTTATCGGTTGGGCCGTGCCACAGCTTTAAGTTTTCTGCCCGTTGCAGTAACGTGGACACTCCTTTTTTCAGGCGCTCTGTTCATCGTACTCAACGAGGTTTTCATGTTTGAATTGCATTCACGCCTGCAGGCAGATACCCGGTGGCTCGGGGATCTGCCCCTCTGCCGTGTCTTGCTGGCAAAAGACAGCCAGTATCCCTGGCTCATCCTGGTACCGCGAGTAGCCAACCTGCGGGAAATTCACCATCTGGCGCCGGAGCAGCAGCAACAGCTGATGCAGGAGTCCTGCGCCGTCGCCGCCCTGATGGAGCAGGCCCTCAGCCCGGACAAGATCAACATAGGGGCGCTGGGCAATCTGGTGCCACAGCTGCACATTCACCATGTCGCACGTTTCGCCACCGATGCTGCCTGGCCAGGCCCCATCTGGGGGGCTCATCCGATCGTGCCTTATGAGCCACAGGTGCTGGCGCAGCAGGCCGACAGATGGCGTGCCCGGCTCGCCAAGCTGAGCGGTTTTACCCCTGCGGCTGCTGATAACGGCGTCAACTGAGAGGCGTGTCGCTATTTCAGTCTTCGGGCCGCGCCATCTGTTAGAGTTATGGTATAGATAAGCCCATTCTCGATGTTCAGGAAGGTCCCATGATAGTGACAAGAGCCGATGATGACGTCGTGTTGACGACTGAGGATGTACTGCTCAGCCTGTGCAACTCGGTGACCGATGTGTTGAGTGCCGCGACCATGAGTCAGGTGCGGTTTTCCGGCATGGTGCAGCGGATCAGCAAGACCTGCCTCAAGCCGGATATCGGCTGCTTCGTGCTGTTCGATGGCGGTTTTTCCGGTCTGGTGGTGATCAACTTCTCCGCCGCTGCCGCCATGGAGTTGTACGAGAGCTACATGCTGAGCATGGGGCTCTCCAAGGAGGATCTCGCCATCTCCCATACCTCTGACGAGGTGAGCAACGTGATGGGCGAACTGATGAACCAGATCGTCGGTAGCTTTACCGTCAAGGTGGGCCGGGATTTGCAGACTCACATTACCCAGAACCAGCCGAAGATGCTGGCCCTCAACAAGCAGGTGATGCTGAGCGTCGATACCAATCTTGACAGTCCGGAGTCCCGCCGCGTCACTTTCTTCACCGCCCGTAACAACATCTTTTATCTGGAGCTGGCGATGGACAAGACCGAGTTCATCCGCATTCACAATGAGGGGATGGAGCACGAGGAGCTGGATCCTGACGCCCTGATCGCCCAAGCCAAGCAGGATGCCGCCAAGCCGGCCCCGGCAGCCGCTGCGCCAGCCAGTAATGATCACGATGATCTGCTCGACTCTTTGGGTATTTGAGGCAAATGCCGGATAGCAACAAGGCCACCTTCGGGTGGCCTTGTTGTATCGGTGCGCACAACCGTTATTAGAAGTTGTAGAGCAGGCCGGTGTTGAACATCACCGATTCAGAATCGTAGAAGTTGATGTCGGAATCGGACTTGGCGTAGCCAGCGGTAAAGGTTGCCGAGAGCGGTGCAATACCGAACAGGCGGTGCCAGAAGAAGGTACCGGTCAGGGCAAACTCGTCGGAGTCGGCTTTTTTGTTACCAAAGTCAGGGATTGGGTTGGCTTCATCATATTTGGTCTGACCCAGATAGAGGTTGCTGACGAAGGACCACTGGGATGCCCGCTTGCCGTAGGTCAACTGGAGGCCGTTGCTCTTGTAGCTCTGGGCGCTGCCGTCCAGGTCAGCCTGACGGTGGATGAAAGCCGGCTCCAGCACCTGACCGGCTGCCAGCTGCCATTTGTAGGAGAGGTCGAGGGCGTGGATCTTGCCGTTGCGATCCAGCTTGGCCGCCGTGTCGGCACCATACTGGCTGCCACTGCGCTCTTCATCGACTTCGATGTTGCGGGTGGTCAGGCTGCCGAAGAAGTTGCTGCCCCAGATATTGTCCCAGGCGAAGCGCACCCCTTTTGACTTGATATCGGTCGACTGGCGATCGACGCTTACGGCGAAGGGATCGCTCCACTGCTCGGTTGGCATGGCATTGAAGACCACGGAGCCGGCCACTGTGCCCTTGTTGCTCATCTCCTGGCGGATACCGAGTTGCTGGGTGAAGTCGAAACGGATGGCATCCTGGATCAGGTTACCGAGGAAGACCTGGGTGCGGGTATCGGCAAAGGTGTAACGGATATCTGCGTTGAGCAGCGGGGCGACGGCGGAGCTGCTCTCTGCACTGCCCAGTCCGCTCAGTCGACGATTTTCGTCGTCACCGCTGTAAAAGTTGGATTCGTAATTGATGACGTTGACGCCGCCAAGCAGGAAACCGGACCAGCCCGATTCGTTGGGAATGGTTCCCAAATCCGCATATGCACTATTTGCGACCAGCAGGCCCAGACCAAGCAGGGTAGTGTTGCGCATCAGATAACTCCTAAATTAAACGCGTTTAAATTACCAGGTGGGCGATTATAGGGGGCCACCCTTAATGGCAACTGACAGAATTTCATCAAATATCCTAACTCACTCATTTCACTAGGCGAATCGTTAATTAATTGTGCGAGATAAGAAGAGTTCAATTCTCTGTGCTGGTATTCTGTTCGCGGATATGGGGGAGAAAATAACAAGATGAAGCAGATTAAATCCTGGGCACAATATTACGTCGATCTGATGACCAAGCTGGGACTGGTGCGCTTCAGCATGTTTCTGGCGGCTGGCATCATAGTGCTGGCTGTCGCCATCCAGATGGGGGTGACCCTGTTCCTGCGCGGCAATATTGATGTGATCGACTTCGTGCGCTCGGTCTTCTTTGGCCTGCTGGTGACCCCCTGGGCGGTCTATTTCCTCTCCATCGTGGTGGATCAGCTGGAGGATTCCCGTCAGCGATTGAGCCGGATGGTGCGCAAGCTGCAGGATATGCGCGAGCGGGATCTGGAGCTCAACAGTCAGTTGCAGGAGAACATCAGTCGCCTCAATGCCCAGATTGCCGAGACCAACCGGGCCGAGGCACTGCGTCTGCAGGCCATCGAGGATCTCGAGAACGAGGTGTTCCAGCGGGAGAAAGCCCAGCTTCATCTGGGGGAGCGTACCGCTCTGCTGCGCTCTTTTATCGACTGTTCCCCGGATCTGGTCTACTACCGCAATGAGGATGAGCAGTTCTCCGGTTGCAACCGCGCCATGGAGGAGCTGACCGGCAAGGCGGAGAGCGAGCTGATTGGCCTCACACCTTTCGATGTCTACAAGCAGGAGATTGCCAACAAGGTGGTGGAGACCGACAAGCAGGTCTTTGCCAGCAATGAGCCCCTCACCTATGAACAGTGGCTGGAGTATCCCGATGGCCGCAAGGCCTACTTCGAGCTGCGCAAAGTGCCCTTCTTCGATCGCTTCGGCAAGCGGCTGGGCCTGCTCGGCTTTGGCCGCGACATCACCGAGCGCAAGCAGTATCAGGACAAACTGGAGAAGGCGAGCCGCGACAAGACTACCTTTATCTCCACCATCAGCCACGAGCTGCGCACCCCGCTCAACGGCATCGTGGGCTTAAGCCGGATGCTGATGGATACCCCCCTCGATCCCAAGCAGCACCAGCAGCTCAAGACCATTCACCTGAGTGCGGTGACCCTTGGCAATATCTTCAACGACATCATCGATTTGGACAAACTCGATCGGCGTCGCCTCGAAATTGCGCCGACCCGCATCGATCTGCCTGCCTTCCTCGACGAGCTGGAGACCCTGTCGCGCATTCAGGCGGAGCAGAAGGGGCTATATCTGCATTTCGATCGCGATGGCGACATGCCGCAATTCGTGATAGCCGACGGTACCCGTCTGCGTCAGGTGCTGTGGAATCTGGTGGGCAATGCGGTCAAGTTTACCGACGAGGGGGGCGTCACCGTGCGCTGCCTCTCTCATCCTGCCGACGAGCCGGGCAAGCTGGCCCTGCACTTCGAGGTGGAGGATACCGGCATCGGCATCCCGCGCGCCCAGCAGGAGAAGATCTTCGCCATGTACTATCAGGTGCAGGGCAAGAAACACGCCACCGGCACCGGTATTGGCCTCGCGGTCTCCCGTCAGCTGGTGCAGGCGATGGGCGGCCAGCTCTATGTGGACAGTGAGCCGGGCGAAGGCTCCTGCTTCACCGCCGAGCTGGAGGTAGCTTGCGCCGAGCCAGTGCCGCAGGAGCAGGAGGAGGAGATGCCCTCCCTCGATATCCTGCTGGTGGAAGATGTGGAGCTCAACGTGACGGTGGCCTGCGCCCTGCTGGGCAAGCTGGGTCATCAGGTGCAGGTGGCACGGGATGGCACCCAGGCGCTGGCGATGGCCAATCCGGATGATTTCGACCTCATTCTGCTCGATATCCAGCTGCCGGACATGACCGGCTTCGATGTGGCGAAAACCCTGCTGGAGCGTTATGGCGACAGCCTGCCGCCCATGGTGGCACTAACGGCCAACTCTACCGGCGATCGCCAGTATTATCTGGAGCGCGGGATGCGGGATGTGATCAACAAACCGCTTGGCTCGAAGGCTGTGCGGGAGGTGATTGGCCATCTGTTTGCCGGTCTGGCCGAGGATGAAGCGGACGAGCAAGCTGATGCGGGCAATCAGGATGCCCTGCTGGATATTCCCTTCCTCACTGATTATGCCGATACGGTGGGCAAGCCGGTGCTGCTCTCCAGCGTCGAGCTGTTCGAGAAGATGATGCCGGACTACATGGCGGTGCTCGACTCCAACATGATCGCCCGGGATCAGGCGGGGGTGGTGGAGGAGGCGCATAAGATAAAAGGGGCGGCAGGCTCCATTGGCCTGCGTCGTTTGCAGCAGACGGCTCAGCTGATCCAGAGCCCGGATCATCCCGCCTGGTGGGAGAACGTGGAAGACTGGATTGAGACGTTGCGCCGGGAATATCCGGGCGATATCGCCCGGCTGCGGCGCTGGTTGCTGTCTTGAGGCTGGAGGTTGTCTTGAGTCTGATGGAAGTGGCTGGCAAGGAGCTGCAAGATGTATAGCCGTTTGATTACCCCTGCGCGCATCCACCCTTGGGGGGACGAGGATTTGCTGGAGGCGACCGAGCAGGATCGCGCCCGTATCGTGCAGGCGGCGCCAGTGCGCCGGTTGCAGCAGAAGACCCAGGTCTTTCCGCTCGATGTGAAGGCCTCGGTGCGCAGTCGCCTCACCCACTCGCTGGAGGTGCAGGAGACCGGTCGCCAGATCAGCCGCCGTATTCTGGCCGCCTTGCCAGCCGGGATGGTCTGCGAAGGGGCCTTTATCAATCTGGTGGAGATGTCCTGCCTGCTTCATGACGTGGGCAACCCGCCGTTTGGCCACTTTGGCGAGCAGGTGATGAGCCAGTGGCTCGGCGAGATGCTCGATCCCCTCTATCAGCAGGCGCTGGCGCAGCCCCCCTCGACCCAGTGGGCTGAGCTGCGTCAGGATCTGCAACTGTTTGATGGCAACGCCCAGAGCTTGCGGCTGGTGCACAGTCTGCACGAGCTCAATCTGACGCTCGGGCAACTGGCGGCGCTCTGCAAATACCCGCAGCAGCCTCAACCCGGGGTGAGCTATGGCCAACATCATGGCTGGAGCAGCAAACGGGGCATCTTCTTTAGCGAGCAGCCGCTCTACCGTGCCCTCGGCCAGAGTCTGGGATTGGCCCCAGGATGCCGTCATCCGCTGGTCTATATCATGGAGGCGGCCGATGATATCTCCTACTGCATCGCCGATCTGGAAGATGCGGTAGATCGGAGGATCCTGACTCTGGGTGAACTGCTGGCGGCACTGCGAGCTGCTGACCAGAGTGACTACATGGGCACCTTGCTGGATGACGCGCTTGCCAGTGGTCGGGGCTTTTTCCCCCATTTTCGCCAGCAACTTACCCGGGATCTGGTTGCGCTGGCGGCGCAGAGCTATGTCAGCGAACATCAGGCCATTTTGCAGGGCTCCTATCCGCAAGCACTGCTGCATGGTCAGGCGCCGGCGGCGCGGGTGCTCGATATCCTCAAGCAGGTGGCCCGCGAGCTGGTCTTTATGCGCCCCGAAGTGGAAGCGCTTGAGCTGGAGGGGTATGCGGCGCTGCGCGGGGTGCTGACCAGTTATGCCTGTCTATTGGCGCTGCCAGCGCCACAGTTTGCTCGCCTGCTGGCCGGGGAGGGGAGTCAGGCGCTGTTCTTTGCGCGCCGTCTCTATCACCGCCTCTCGGCCCGCCATCTCAAGGCCTATCGATTGGCGATCGCCACCCCGGATCAGCGTTTTGCCTGCCAGAACGAGCAGGAGTGGTATTACCGGGTGCGGTTGCTGCTCGATTATGTCAGCGGCATGACGGATACCTATGTACTGGAAGAGTACCGGCTACTCTCGGGGATCTGATGTGCTGGCATCGTTGCCAGACGGACAGCATAAAATGCCGTAAAAACGTTTAAAAAGGAGCCGCAAGAGGCTTGTTTTAAATTCGGATATTTTTTAGACTTCTGCAACCTGTTCAACTTTTACTCGGTAAGGAGATGAAAATGCAACATCTGATGCTCAATTTTGCATTCTCTCGCGGCACTGCGTGCGGCGTGAAATCTCGTGCTCTTTTACCGCGTGGCGTAAACAGGTAACCCCTGTCTTTTTATCACCCGCGGTTCGTCCCGCAGGGTGATATCCACTTTCTCCGGGAGAACCGCATGTTCAACTGGAGAATGTCATGTCTATCGAACTGATTTTACTGCGTGGTGTCGAGTCTTTGGTTCAAAAACGGATCGCCCGGGTTGAGCGTCGCCTCGCCGTGGTCAGTCTGTCACCTGCCCTGCTGAAAGATATTGGTCTGGAAGGGTTTGAGGGACAGATCGCCCATATCCGCGAAAGCGAGTATCAAACCGGCTTTCGGCTCGGGAATCGAATAACCTGATCCATAGGGGAGGGTAAACGCTCTCCCCGTGGTGATGTGGCAGGCGTAATGCCTGCCATTTTTGTGTTTGCAGGTTGATTTTTTATTCACTTTTCTGTGCCCCGGCACTATCCTCTCTGCCCCGTTTGTGACAGATGCGTATGTTTTCTCGCCTTGTTCCGCCAGGATCGGCAAGATTAGATATGGTGGCCTATCTGTTTTACTCATCAGGACAAGACTTCATGTCACTCTTTCGTCAGCTTTTTCTCCCCCTGTTGCTGCTGTTTTCCGGCCTGCCTGCTGTTGCTGTTCCCCAGTTGGAAAAGGCAGTGGCGGACCACCAGAGTGCGGCTGATGAAGAGTTGGTGGTCGGGGTGCCCCGTGGTGGTTATCCTCCGTTCCTCTATGAACTGCCCAATCAGCGCTATGCCGGTCCGCTCAAGGAGCTGGCCTCGCGTATTGCGGCAGAAATGGGGGTCTCCCTGCGCTATGTCTCCTACAACTCCTATGTGGATGCCCGTGGTGCGCTGAACAGACGCCAAGTTGATGCCTTGATCGGGGTCGAGCTCGATGCGCTCGAGCTGGAGGGGATGAATCATATTGGCTATCTGGGCTCCTACGCCCGCGCCATCTTGATGCGCCATCCGGATCAACGTTTGACCCTGGAACAGGCGCGCAAGCTTCGCTGGGTCTGTATTCGCGGTTTTGGCAGTTGCAATGAGCTAGCGCGACTGGGGATGCCTCATGTGACCGAGCTGGAGAGCCGTGACGAGGCGACCTATATGGTCAAACTGGGGGCGGCCGATGCTTATCTGGCTCTGGGGCCGATCATTGCCATGGAGATGGAGCGGTTGCCTGAGTCGATGGGGATTGTGATCCCGGACTGGATCCCCGGTAGTGCATTGACCATTGCAACCAGTACCCATGACCCGGCGCTGACGGATCGCATCTGGCAGGCCTACCAGCGGATCCCGGTGGCTGATGCCCGGTTGCGGCTGAATCAGGAAGACAGCCGTTTCAAGGCGGGTTTGTTGCTGGAACCAGACGAGGTAGCCTGGTTAAAGAAGAAGAGCAAGGTGGTCAGGTTTGCCGTTGCGCCGTCGTTTGCCGGTATCAGCGAGATTGATGACGAAGGGGTGTTGCACGGCTATGCGGCAGATTTGATGAAGTTGTTGAGTCTGCGCTCGGGGATCCGCTTTGAACTTGAGCCGACCAGCACCTGGCAAGAGTCTCTGGCTCTGCTGAAACAGCACAAGGTGGATCTGATCCCCCTGATGACACCGCTCAGGGATCGCGAGGCATTTGCCTCCTTCAGCTCCTCCTACCTTAAATTCGACAGCTATGTGGTATCCCGGCGCGGCGCACGCCCGTTGAAGTCGCTGGCGGAGCTGAAAGGGCGCCTGATTGGTGGCGTGACCGGTTCTTATGAGGCTTCTCTTATCAGCGCCCATGGTGGCAACGTCATTGAAGTGGGCAAGGATACCGAGCTGCTTACCCTGCTTGATACGGGGAAAGCCGAGTATGTGCTGTTGACCATGACCAATCTGGGGCAGCAGGCCATGAAGGGCTTCAACGAAAAGTATCAGGTGGTGCTGAGCTCCCCCGAGTTTTCCGTGCCCATCAGCATGGCCGTTGATATCAGGCAGCCCGAGCTGCTGCGGATCATGGACAAGCTGTTGCTGACCATCACGGATGAGGAGTGGCAACTGCTGGAGCGGCGCTGGCTCAATGTTTCGGTAAATGTCGAATCCGATTACAGCCAGTTCTACAAGTGGCTGGCGCTGGGCGGAGTGGCCTTGTTGACCTGCGGTCTGCTGGTGATGTTCTGGGCCCGCAGCCTGCGTCGCCAGATTGCGCAGCGGAAAATCGCAGAGAGCAAACTCAACGAACAGTTGCTGTTTGTACAGACCCTGCTCAACTCATTGCCGACCATGGTGGCATTGCGCGACAGCGAGCAGCGTATAACCCTCTGCAACCGGGCTTATCGCGATGCCTTTCTCGTTGATGTCAATGGCGAGGCGCTTGACGACCTGCAAAGCATCCCCGAGCCCCTGCGTGCGAGCGTGCTGGAAGAGGAGCGCAGGATATGGCAAAGCGGCCAGGAGCTGGAGGGGGCCGGCAATAGCTTGCGTGCCGATGGCACCCCTTTTCATGTTATCTATGCCAAGCGCCCTTACCGGGACCCCGATGGCAACATGCGGGGTGTGCTGACAGTGCTGACCGATGTCAGCCGTATCAAGGAAGCCGAGGAGCGTGCTCGTCAGGCTGAAACTCGCCTGACCCAGATCACCGACAGCATGCCCGGCGTAGTCTACCAGTATCTGTGGCTGGGGCCGGGCAAGGGACGCTTTCTTTATGCCTCTCAGGGGGCCAACGAGATCCTGGGGGTATCTCATCAGGATTTATTTAACGCTGAATCGGGTGGTGAGGTATTTGGCTTTACCGAACAGGCCCTGCAGGAGTTTGTCAGCAAGGTGGCCAACCATGCCGAGACCCTGGCCCCCCTCGATCTGGAGGTCAAGGTGGAGCGCCCTGACGGGGATCGCTATCTGCAGGTACGCGGCAATTTTGTCCGTCAGGAGCAGCAGGCGCTGATACTCAACGGGGTGATTCAGGACATCACGGCCCTCAAGCAGCAGGAGCATGAGCTGCGCGAGGCACGTGCTTATGCCGAGCAGGCGATGCAGGCGCGCAGCCGCTTTCTGGCCACCATGAGCCACGAGTTACGCACCCCCATCTCCGGCATGCACGGCATGCTCGAGTTGTTGCAAATGAGCGAGCTCAACGACGATCAACGTTACATGGTGCGTAATGTGGTCACCTCGACCAACAACCTGCTCTATCTGGTCAACGACATACTCGATTTCTCCAAGATCGAGGCGGGTCAGTTGCAACTGCATTGTCAGGTCAGCCGGTTGCAGACGGTGATCTGCGATGCGATCCGTGGCCACGCTACCCTGGCCCATAGCAAGGGGCTCAACGTGACGCTGGAGTGGGGCCAGCATGTACCTGATTGGGCCGATATCGACGGGGTACGGGTCGGTCAGGTGATCTCCAATCTGCTCAACAATGCGGTAAAGTTCACCGAACAGGGGGAGGTCTCCATCCGGGTCAGCTACCTGCGCGATCAGCTTGCTATCAGTATCCGCGATACCGGTATCGGGATTGCCGAGGAGAAACAGGCATTGTTGTTCACTCCGTTTGAGCAGGTGGAGTCCGACATCAATCGCCGCTTTGGTGGTACCGGGCTGGGGCTGGCAATCTGTGATCAGCTGGTGCGCAAAATGGGGGGCGAACTCACCCTGACCAGCAAGGCGGGAGAGGGATCCCGTTTCCGCTTTACCGTGCCGCTGACCAACCCTCAATGGGATGCGCCCCCGCTGGCTGGCACCGAATGGTGGTTTTTCAGCGCCGATGCCAGCCTCGAGGCGGCCATGCGGCGGTTGGGCGCCAAGCTAAGGCATCTGGATGCCAGCCAGCTCAACCGCTCACTGGAAGGGTTGCTGCTGGCTGATCAGCTGTGGTTGGAGCAGGCCCTCGGCGGTGAGTGGCAGGGATGGTTGCAGCATGTCTCATTGAGAGGGATCATAGCGTCACCGAACGAGGCCCTTCGCGGCCGGATCGGCGGTCAGTTGTGGTGGCGATTGGGGCTCTCTCCTCTCTACCCGGATCTGCTGCTGGAGAGTTGTCTCGAACTGCTGCAGGAACGGGTCGCCCCGGTTCTGCCTGCGCTGGCCGACAAGCTGGGAGGACGGGTGCTGGTGGCCGATGATCATCCGGTCAATCGCGCCCTGCTGGCACGACAACTGGCTATCCTCGGAATTGAATCCCAGGTAGTGGAAGATGGCGAGAAGGCGTTGCGGGCCTGGCAGGGGCAGCCATTCTCCCTGTTGCTGACCGATTGCCACATGCCGGTGATGGACGGCTATGCCCTGACCAAGGCGCTGCGGGCTGCGGGCGTGACGGCGCCCATTATTGGGGTGACAGCGGATACCTCGGAAGAGGCCCATGCCCGTATGGTGGAAGCGGGAATGAGTGACATGCTGTTCAAGCCCTACCCGCTGGATACCCTGCGCCAGCTGCTGGCACACTGGCTCGCTGAGTCGGTACCGGCGGGCGGTACAGCGGTGACGGCGGTCGATGATGTGCTGGCCGTTCAGGCTGAACGCTGGTTGACCCTGTTTGGCGATGAGCCGACGGCGCGGGCGATGGCGGCGGAATATCTCGACTCCAATCGTCAGGATGGGGCTCATATGATGGCTGCGCTGGCTTGCCATGATTTCAACGTACTGGTAGAAACTGCCCACCGGATCAAGGGGGCAGCCCGCATGGTCGGGCTGCAGGAGCTGGCCACACAGGCTGCCAGGCTGGAGTCGGCTGCCAGATTGAAGCAGCTTGAGGAACTGGATGAGCTGACCGGCAAGGTGCAGCTATTGATGACGGCGATCGCCCACGACATTGGATTATGGCTCGATGAAAAAAGCACAACATGAGTTGGTCATTATGGTCGTGGAAGACCATGGATTTCAGCGCAAGGCGCTGCTGCACCAGGTCCGCAGCCTGGGTTACCAGAATCTGCTGGAGGCGGCCGATGGTGCCGAGGCGCTGGTGCTGAGCCAGCAACACGCCGTCGATATCCTGTTTTGCGACCTGCGGATGCCGGGCATGGATGGCATGGCGCTGCTGCGCCGCCTGTCATTGGGCGGTTTTCGCGGGGGGATTATCCTCTCCAGCGCCCTTGAAGACGATGTGGTGGAGGCCGTGTTGCGGATGAGTGCCGCCTATGGCTTGCAGGTGCTCGGCCGCATAGAGAAACCCTCTACCCAGCAGCAGCTCAAGCTGCTGATCGATGCCTGGTCACCCCGGGAGGAGCCTGCAAGGGAGGAGGAGGGGCACAGGATCGGCCTGGATGAGTTGTGCAGTGCACTCGAGCAGGATCAGTTGCTGCCCTGGTATCAGCCCAAGGTGAGCTTTGCCTCCGGCGAGTGGGTCGGGATGGAGGCGCTGGCCCGCTGGCAGCACCCGGAGTACGGCCTGATCTCTCCGGGGCGTTTTATTCCACTGGCGGAGCGCAACGGACTGATCGATCAGTTGACTGAAGTGATCATCGGCAAATCCCTGAGTGATGGTCACTTGTGGGAAGAGACCGGACTCTCGCTCAATCTGTCGATGAACCTCTCCACTACCTCGCTGATCGAGGGCGATCTGTGCAACTCCCTGATCAATCAGTGTCAACGCTGGAGCATCAACCCCGAGCTTATCACCCTGGAGGTGACCGAGAGCGCCTTTGTACAGGATCTGGGCAAGTCGCTGGAGGTGCTGACCCGGCTGCGGATGCACGGCTTTGGCCTCGCCATTGATGACTTCGGTACCGGCTACTCCTCCATGCAGCAACTGGCGCTGCTGCCCTTTACCGAACTGAAGCTGGATCGCTCCTTTGTCGACCGCTGTTTTGAAGACCCATCCCGTCTGGCCATTATCGAGTCCAGTATCGAGCTGGCGCGCAAGTTGGGCCTCAAGTCGGTGGCTGAAGGGGTAGAGGATGAGCAGACCTGGCGGTTGCTGGCAAAGTTGGGCTGCGATGTTTGTCAGGGGTTCTTCTCTGCCAGACCGATGCCACGCAGCGAGTTGCAAGAGTGGCACCGGGCTTGGCAAGATAGATTGCCTACACTGATATCTATCTGATTCTGTTGGCTGGATCCCTCCGTTTGAACAAGGATGTTCATGAAAATCTCAAGCAAGTTGCTGCTCAGCTTCGGTTTTATCAACCTGCTGATCCTGCTCTCCTCCGCGCTGGTCTATTACCGGCTGACCCAGATCAATCAGGCCCAACACACTCTGTTGGAGCAGGCGCTGCCCGCTCTGCAGCGGGATGAGGCGAGCCAGAAAGCACTGGTGGCCACCGTTTCTGCCCTGCGTGGCTATCTGATCCTCGGCAAGGATCCGGCTCAGGCTTCCCGCCTCAAGCTGGAGTGGGAGTCGGCCTGGCAGGCCATCGCCCATCAGGCCTTCAGCCCGGCGCTCGCCAAGTCTCTCGAGACCTTCAAAAGCCATCAGGAGAAGGTGTGGACCATAGCCCAGAGTGAAGAGAATCTGCCCGCTCACACCCTGATGCTGCAGGAGGCGGGGCCGGTGGCGGAGGCTGCGCTCGATCAGCTGCAATCCTTTGCCAATGAGGAGGTGGCGACCTCGCAGGATCAGCTCGCGGGCGATCGCCGCATGCTGCTCAAGCAGGTGGGAGATGCCTACAACAGCCTCGCCAATTCCCTCTCTGCCCTGAGGGATTTTCTCATCTCAGGCGATCCCGAATACCGCAGCAAGTATCAGGATTACTACCAGTTTCACCAGCAGCGGGTGGCTGAGGTGAAGCAGCAAGCCGCGCTCTTTACCGATACCCAGCAGAGCCTCTGGCAGCTGTTTGAAGAGATGGCGACCCCCTTCTCCGAGCTGGTGGGGCAGGTGATCGAGAAGCGCCAGGCGCCGGATTGGGATCAGGCCAACTACCTGATGGCCACCGACATCGAGCCGATGCAGTCCAGCCTCAGCGAGCAGTTGGTCCAGCAGGTGAATAAAACCCGCGCCGAGGTGGATCAGATTTCGGCGCAGATGACCGGAGCCGGGAGGGCCATCAACCAGACACTACTGTTGGCTACCTGCAGCGCCATCGTGCTTGGCATGCTGGTCGCCTGGCTCTTTAGCCGTCGTCTGACCCGTGACATTGCCTGTTTGGTGACCCGGGCGGGGCAGGTTGCGGATGGCCGGCTGGCGGCCGAGCCCTTGCCAATCACAGGGCAGGATGAGTTGGGAGAATTGACTGGTTCCATCAACCGGATGTCTGCCCAGTTACATCATCTGGTCGGGGAGTTGCAGGGCGCAGTGGGGCAGGTCGAAGAGGCCTGTCTCGATGTGGGCAGCACTACCAGAGCCATAGTGGCGGATCTGACGGAGCAGGATCAGCGGGTCGATGCGGTGGCGGCGGCTATCGATCAGATGTCGGTGAGTGCCCGTGATGTGGCTGGCAACATTGCCGGTGTGGCGGATAGTGCCCAGCAGGTGCAGCAGCAGACCCGTCAGGGAGAGGCTGCGCTGGCGCGAATGAGCGATACCATGCAGCAGATTGCCGCCATGATTGGGCAGGCCAACGAGGCCATGGGGCTGCTGGAGCATCAGAGTGAACAGGTGGGGCAGATCACCGAGGTGATCGCCACCATTGCGGAGCAGACCAATCTGCTGGCACTCAATGCGGCGATAGAAGCGGCACGGGCAGGCGAGCAGGGGCGCGGTTTTGCGGTGGTTGCCGATGAGGTACGTCAGCTGGCGACCCGCACCCATCAATCAACCGCCGAGATCAGCCAGACTATTGCGGCCATCTCCCAGCAGACTCGCCAGACGGTGAGTACCGTCAGCAGCGGTACCCGGTTGGTGGAGCAGGGGCGGGATGCTGTTGGATTGGTGACCGATACCCTGAGTGCCATGAACCAGCTGGTTCAGTCGCTGTCGGGCCAGCTGGAGGCCATTTCGGTGGCAACCGAGCAGCAGTCGCGGGTGGCCGCCGAGGTATCCGGGACGGTCGACGACATTGCCGCGCTCAGTCGGCAATCCTGTCAGCGTAGCCAGCAGGGGGAGGAGATCGTAGCCAGACTGGCTGGCGATACCGGCAAGCTGAAGGCGGTCATCGCCCGCTTTGATCTTGATGCATGAGATGGCGGGAGCATCCCGCCATTGCTATTGCCATTCACCGGGCCGTCTGGCCCGTGGGTTTAGTCCAGACGCCTGAAGGTGTGGTTGTCGAAGCTGCTGGTGGTCTCCCGGTTGAGCAGGCTGACCAGCAAAATCGCCCGTTTCTCTCCATCCGGCTCCATATAGATGGCTTCGAAGCCGGCAAGCGGCCCCTCTTCAATCAGCACCTTGTCGCCCGAGCAGGGCAGGTTAGCGTAGCTGGCTCTCGCCTCATCGCTGTCATCGCGACTCATCAGCTGATAGACCAGCTTGCTGCTGATGGGGGTCCATTCACTGCCAAAGTGGATGATCCGGCTGATGCCGCGGGTCGATTTCAGGGTGACCGGTGTCACCTCTTCCAGATCGACAAAGATAAACAGGTAGTTGGGGAACATGGGTTCCCGTACCGGAACTCGCTTGCCCCGGCGCAGCTTCTCGATCTCCACCATGGGGTAATAGGATTCGATACCCTGGGCATCGAGGTGGGCGCGGGCGCGGGCCTCTTCTTTTGGCTTGCAGTAGGCCAGATACCATTTTTTCATGTTATGAGTATGTTCGTGTTGCCGTGCTCGCGGATATGATAGCGGCGCCAATAAAAAAGGCCACGCATTGCGTGGCCTTTTTTGCCGAGTGAGCAATTACCAACCTTTTACCAGGCCGCCTTTGAACAACTCGAGACCTTTCTTGTAGACATCATCGGTCTGGAAAGCTTGTACGAACTGTTTGACCTTCTCGTCATCCTTGTTGTTGTCACGGGCGACGATCAGGTTGACGTAGGGGGACTCTTTGTCCTCAACAAACAGGCCGTTCTCGGTCGGGGTCAGACCAATCTGACCGGCGAAGGTGTTGTTGATGATGGCCAAGTCCACGTCTTCCAGCGAGCGTGGCAGCTGGGCTGCTTCCAGCTCGACAATCTTGAAGTTGCGCGGGTTGCTGGCGATATCCAGCACGGTGGCTTCCAGACCGGCGCCATCCTTCAGGGTGATCAGACCCTGTTTGGCCAGCAGGATCAGCGAGCGACCCAGGTTGGTCGGATCGTTCGGTACCGCGATCTGGGCGCCATCTTGCAGCTCGCTCAGCGCCTTGATCTTTTTGGAGTAACCGGCGATCGGGTAGACGAAGGTGTTGCCAACCGGCACCAGCTTGAAGCCGCGATCACGCACCTGCGCATCCAGATAGGGTTTGTGCTGGAAGGCGTTGACGTCGATGCTGCCATCGTTCAGCGCCACGTTCGGGGTGACGTAGTCGGAGAAGTTGACGATCTGAACGTCCAGACCGTATTTCTCTTTGGCCACCTTGGCAGCCACTTCAACCAGTTCGGTCTCGGGGCCGGCAATAGCACCCACTTTCAGAACCTTGCTCTCTTCTTTTTGACCGCAACCGGCCAGAACCAGACCAGCAAGCAGGGCAGCCGCAACGGATTTGATGCCAAATTTCATAAAACCTCCTGTCAGAAATCGACGATTAACGATGATCACATTTGTTGACCAGGCGCTCACCCGCGCTCTGGATAAGTTGAACCAGTACTACCAGGATAACCACGGTCACCAGCATGACGGTCGGGTCAAAGCGCTGATAACCATAACGAATACCCACATCCCCCAGACCACCGCCACCGATGGCCCCGGCCATGGCCGAGTAGTTCACCAGAGTGACGAGGGTAATGGTGACACTGTTGAGGATGCCGGGCAGAGCCTCGGGCAGCAGCACCTTGGTGATAATTTGCAGCGGCTTGGCGCCCATCGCCTTGGCCGCTTCCAGCAGGCCGTCCGGCACCTCCATCAGGGCCCCTTCCACCAGACGGGCGATGAAAGGGATGCAGCCGACAGTCAGCGGCACGATGGCGGCGATGGTGCCGATACTGGTGCCGACAATCAGCCGGGTTAGCGGAATGATGGCGACCAGCAGGATGATAAAGGGCACCGAGCGACCCACGTTGACCACCATACCCAGAGTACGGTTGAGCAAGGGGTTGGCCAGGATCTGGCCCGCCTTGGTTACATGCAGTGCCACGCCGAGCGGCAGACCCAGCAGGCAGCCGAACAGGGCGGAGGCAAACACCATGATCAGGGTGTCGCCCAGGGCCGTGATGAGCAGATTAATCATGGCTTCGGACATAACCCATTACCTCCAGCTGAATGTGGTTGTCGATAAGGAACTGCTGGGTCGCCTCGCACTGGGCTTCATCCCCGAACAGCTCGGCCAGCAGGAAACCGAATTTGACGCCACCTGCGTATTCGATGTCTGCGCTCAGTATGCTGATGTCGATGTTGAAACGGCGGCTCGCCTCGGAGATCAGCGGCGTGTCGACCGTGCTGCCGGTAAAGCCGAGCTTCACCAGCGGGTAGCTACCCGGCACCCGCTCGCTGCTCATCCGATCCTGATACTCCTGCGGTACCTCCAGATGGATGGTAGAGTGGATGAAGTCACGTGCCAGCTGGGTTTTGGCATTACTGAAGAACCAGGCCACTTCGCCCTGCTCGATCAGACGGCCGTCGCTGATGATGGCCACTTCGTCACAGATCCCCTTCACCACGTCCATCTCGTGGGTGATGAGCAGGATGGTGAGCCCCAGCTTGACGTTGATCTCCTTGAGCAGGGTCAGGATCGAGCGGGTGGTCTGCGGGTCGAGGGCCGAGGTGGCCTCGTCGCAGAGCAGTACCTTGGGGGCCGGAGCCAGTGCGCGGGCAATGGCGACGCGCTGTTTCTGACCGCCGGAAAGCTCGGACGGATAGGCCTGGGCACGGGCTTCCAGCCCGACCAGCGCCAGCAGCTCGGCAACCCGTTGCTGGATCTTCTCTTTGCTCCAACCTGCCAGCTCCAGCGGAAAGGCTATGTTGGCAAACACAGTGCGGGAGGCAAGCAGGTTGAAGTGCTGGAAAATCATCCCGATCTGGCGGCGAGCCTGGGTCAGATCCCGCTCGCTCAGGGCGACCAGATCCTGGCCATCAACGATGACTTGGCCCTCTGTCGGGCGCTCCAGCAGGTTGACACAACGAATGAGGGTACTCTTGCCGGCACCGGAGGCACCGATCACCCCGAAAATTTTGCCTTGGGGTACATGCAGACTCACATCACGCAGGGCGTGCACGGCGTCACTGCCTGTACCGTAGACTTTGTTGAGACCGATCAACTTAATCATGGATTCTTCCGTGCTAACAGCCTTAAAGCACAGGGCGCTACAGGCGGGGAAATTGGGCAGAGGTTCCACTGGGTTACTCTGTCATCATGGAGGATGATGCTAAGATGTCTGGATGGCCATGTCAACGCATGTTTTTACGTCTAGACGTCTAAAAAAGTGATAAGGATTTCTGTCAGGCGGATAACAATCAGGATGGTATTGTTGCTCTTCCAGATCCTGTTTCGTCCCTGTGGCGTATAACCGAATTAAAGATGGTTTATGCTGGGTAAAGGCTGGTTTTATTAGTGTGTCAGCCCGTTTCTGTTCACATCTGCTGTCGAGCTTAATGCTCCTCCATCGTTACACAAATTGCTGCACAAATCGTTCCCTATTCGTGACCGGAGCACCTGGCAGCCACTTTGTCGGCGTCAACCTTGATGCAGCGCAAGGGGGGCTCGGATAGGGATTGGGTCGGTGGCGCCGGTTTTTTATACTGATGATGTCGACAAGCATGGAGGGCAGTGCGATGAGATTCCAACAGATCAAAGAGTTGCTGCACTATCTTGAGCAGGTTCACCACCAGCTCGGACTCTGTTACGGGCGTTTGACCAGTCAGGTGGACAACGAACGGAGCCGGATGTTGCTGGTCTATCTGCAAGGGCGTGAGGATGCGGCCAGTGCCCATCTGCACGAATATGCCGCTCAGCTGGGAGAGGCGGTCAGGGAGACCTGGCTGAACCAGAGTTTCAGCGAGGATATGCTGCCTGCCATTACCGGCTTCGAGCTGCCGGCATCAGTCCAGACCCAGGATATCGTTACTCAGGTATGCCGCTGGGAAGAGCAGCTGGTGGGCGAGCTGAGCCATCTGGCCCGGGAGTGCCCGACACCGGCCACCACCGCTTTGCTCGAGAATCTGGCCGGGCTGGAGCAGACCCGCCTGACTCGGCTGGTGCACGGGGTGCATCGACTCGACGACATGTAGCGGGTGATAAGCACCAAACACGCAAGATGACCGCCAAACAAAAGGGCCTGGCAGCAGTGCCGGGCCCTTTCCATTGGATATCTGCTGATCTGCAGTGAGCGTCGGTCAGCCCTGCTGCTCGGCCGCGTAGAGTGCGGCCCCGATAATGCCCGCCTGATTGAGGCTGGCCGCCGGAATAAGCGGTGCCCGGGTCTCGATGCGATCGACAAACTTATCCAGCTTGGCTGCGCTGCCGCCGCCCAGAATGAAGAGGTCGGGGGAGAAGAGAAACTCGAGGCGCGCCAGGTACTTGTTGAAACGCTTGCCCCAGCGGTTCCAGGAGAGATCTTCCCGTTTGCGCGCCGCATCGGAGCAGTAGTGCTCGGCGACCATTCCTTCCAGCATCAGATGGCCCAGCTCGGTGTTGGGCAGCAGATGGCCGTTGACGAAGATGGCGGTGCCGATGCCGGTGCCGACCGTGATGAGGATGATGACCCCCTTGCGATCCTTGCCGGCGCCAAAGCGCATTTCGGCCAGACCGGCGGCGTCAGCATCATTCAGCACATAGCAGGGCTTGCCGGTGACATCGGCAAACAGATGCTCGGCATCGGTTTCGATCCAGCTTTTGTCGATGTTGGCGGCACTCTTGGCAACCCCGTTGTGGATGGTGGCGGGAAAGCCGCAGCCCACCGGTCCTTTCCAGTCGAAGTGTTCGACCAGCGCCTTGAGGGTATGGGCGATGGCGGCTGGGGTGGCCGGTTGCGGTGTGGCAATGCGATGGCGCTCGCCAATCAATTCGCCGGTTTTGGTATCGACCAGACAGCCCTTGATCCCTGAGCCTCCAATATCCACTCCCAACATTTGCATCTGTGTTGTCCTTGTTGTGTGCCGACCAGTTTGCAGTGACCACGCTGTTATGGGCACTGCAGGTCGGCAGAGCATGAAAAAAGTGCTGCAATCCGGCAAGGGGCAGATCACTTATGCGTGATCCGACAGACCTTTTTCGATGCAGCGGATCAGCAAACGGGTCTTCTTGTTCTCGTCATCCTGACGCTGGGCAAGGGTGGCCAGCGCCCATTCGATATGTTCGGCCACCATAGGCTCGGCGGTGGTCAGTCCCAGTTGCAGGGCGGCGATTACCTCGGGGGTCGCCGGGCCGTTGCCAAGGGCTACCGCCAGATTGCGGCGCCAGCGTTGATAGCCGATGCGGCGGATCGGGCTCCCCTCGGTTTGTTTGAGGAAATCGCTCTCGCTCCAGCACCACAGCGCCAGCAGGGGCGGTCGGTGCAGGCTGGGGCGGGGGCTAAAATCGGGTTCCGGGCTGGCATCGGCGTAGCGATTCCAGGGGCAGATAAGCTGGCAGTCGTCGCAGCCGTAGATGCGGTTGCCCATCAAGGGCCTGAACTCTTCCGGAATAGGGCCATCGTTCTCGATGGTGAGATAGGAGATGCAGCGGCGGCCATCTACCACATAGGGGGCGACAATGGCGCCGGTCGGGCAGATGTTGATGCAGGCGACGCACTTGCCACACAGCTCCTTCTCCACTGGCTGGTCGAGCGGCAGCGGCAGGTTGATCAACAGCTCACCGAGAAAGAAGAAGGAGCCAGCCGATTCGTTGAGCAGCAGTGAGTGTTTGCCAACCCAGCCGAGGCCCGCCTTGGCCGCCAGTGGCCGCTCGAGGATGGGGGCGGAGTCGACGAAGGGGCGCCACTCACCCAAGGTCTCTTCAGTGCCTTGAAACAGCTCGGCGCAGCGCGCTTCGATGCGATCACCCAGCTGTTTGAGCCGGTTGCGCAGCACCTTGTGGTAGTCGCGACCGAGAGCATAGCGGCTGATATAGCCGAGGGCCGGATCGCGCAGGGTAGCGGCGAAGCCCGCCTCGAACGGTAGGTAGTTCATCCGCACCGACAACACCCGCATCGTGCCCGGCAACAGCTCGTGGGGGCGCGCGCGCATCATGCCGTGGCGCGCCATGTAATCCATGCTGCCGTGATAGCCCGCATCCAGCCAAGCCTGCAATCTCGGCTCTTCGATACGCAGGTCGGTGTCGGTGATGCCCGCCTGGTCAAAACCTAGCTCCCGTGCCCAGAGCTTGATATCGTGGGCCAGCTGGTGGAAGTCAGGTGCGCTCATGCGGCTTGGCCTGGCCGGTGTTTGCTGGCGTGGGTCGATTGATAAGAGGCGGGAGCCGTCATGGTAGAGATCATCAGGGGCGCGTTGGGCACAAAAGAGGGGAGCAGTTTACCACAGGGGTTGTGGCAGACTGAACAGATCCGCGCACTGGAGCGCAACTGGGCCGCGCGTGAGGGGCAACCTCTCTATGCCCTGATGGAGCGAGCCGGTGCCGCGCTGCGCACCTATGCCACCCTGCATTGGCCCGACAGTCGCTGCTGGTGGATTTTCGTCGGCCCCGGTAATAACGGCGGTGATGGCTATGTGCTGGCCCGCCTTGCCCGCCAGATTGGCATCGAGGTGGTGGTGATTGCCGCCAGAGCACCCGACCAGCTGAAGGGGGATGCCAGACGGGCCGCCGATGAGTGGCTGGCGGCCGGTGGCCGGGTCTGGCTGGCCGAGCAGTTTGATAAGGACCAGCACACCACCCCGGATCTGGTGGTCGACGCCCTGCTTGGCACCGGCGTCAACACGTCCCTCTCGCCACTACTGACAAAGATCGTCGCAACAATCAATGGCTTGGCTGTGCCCGTGCTGGCGGTGGATCTCCCCTCCGGCCTCAACGGCGATACCGGCCGTGCCATGGGGGCCGTGGTGCAGGCCACTCGCACCCTCACCTTTATCGGTATCAAGCAGGGAATGCTCACCGGCGACGGGGTGGATTGTGTCGGCCAGCTCGACTGTGATCCCCTAGGCGTGACGCCTGATGAAGCTATGCTGCCCGCCGCCTGGCGTATCGATTATCCACTGCTCAGCGCGCAGCTGACCCCGCGCCCGCGCGCTTCCCACAAGGGTTCTTATGGCAAGGTACTGCTGGTGGGGGGCAATCGCGGCATGCAGGGGGCCATCGTGTTGGCGGCCCGCGCCTGCCTGCGGGCGGGGGCTGGGCTGGTGCGGGTGTGTCAGCATCCGGAGCATCCGCCGGTCAGTCTTTATCAACCCGAACTAATGAGTCTTATCACCGCTGATGACGAGGGATGGGCGTCGGTGCGGGTCATTGGCCCCGGGCTCGGTCAGGATGATTGGGGAAGGGGGCAAATTGCCCGTTATCTCACCGATCGGTTGCCATTGGTTTTGGACGCCGATGGATTGAATTGGCTGGCGCAATCTCCCCGCCATCAGGATAATTGGGTGCTCACGCCCCATCCCGGCGAAGCAGCGCGCCTGCTGGGATGCTCCATTGCCGAGATTGAAACCGACCGGTTTGCCGCCGTGCAGGCACTGCAGCGGCGTTATGGCGGTGTGGTTTTGTTAAAAGGGGCGGGAACACTTATTTATGACGGCGAGCGGGTCGCTCTCTGTTGTGAAGGCAATCCCGGCATGGCAAGTGGCGGCATGGGCGATCTGTTATCTGGTATAATCGCCGCCCTTTTGGCCCAGGGCTGGTCTGCCACCATGGCAAGCTGGCTGGGCGCCGTGATCCACGGCGAGGCTGCAGATCAGGCCGCCGCTGACGGCGAGCGGGGCATGCTGGCGTCAGATCTGCTGCCGCTGATCCGCAAACTGGTTAATCCCGACACCATTACAAGTTAAAAAGAAGAACATGGCAAAACAGTTGATGATGACACTGCCGGACGAGGCAGCAACCGTGGCACTGGGTGGCCGTCTGGCACAGGCCTGCCAGCAGGCGACCACAGTGTTTTTGCATGGCACGCTTGGTGCTGGTAAAACCACTCTGACCCGCGGCTGGGTGCAGGGCCTTGGCCATCAGGGCAAGGTAAAAAGCCCGACCTATACCCTGGTCGAGCCCTATGAGCTCGATGGCTGGCAGGTCTATCACTTCGATCTCTATCGTCTGGCTGATCCGGAAGAGCTGGAGTTCATGGGCATTCGGGACTATTTTGCCGCCAATACTCTCTGTCTGGTGGAGTGGTCCGAGAAGGGCGAGGGCTGGTTACCGGCTCCTGACCTTGAAATTACCCTTACTTATGTAGGCGAGCAGCGCGAGGCTCTGATAGAGGCCCGCACTGCTATTGGCGAAGCCATTCTGGAACGGTTGTCATCTACGTGCGCTTGATCCTTGTTATTGCTCTCTCTTTGATGGCGTTACCCTCCTGGGCGAATCAGCTCAAGAGTGTGCGAATCTGGCCATCACCGGATAACACCCGGGTGGTGCTCGATATGAGCAGTGCCCCCAACTACAACTACTTCACCCTGGCTGGCCCCGATAGATTGGTGATCGATCTGAAAGGGGCGAGCAATGCCACCAATCTGGCCCGGGTCGAGAACAACAGCGAGCTGGTGCGCAAGATACGTGAGAGCACTCCGCTGGAGAAGGGGGGCCTGCGGCTGGTGCTTGATCTCAGCTCCTCCATCAAGCCGGTGGTCTTTCCGCTGGCACCAGCCGGGCCCTATGGTCACCGTCTGGTGATCGATCTGCCTTATGAAGAGAAGCGCTCGGCGGCTGCGGTGCAATCCACGCCCGTCGGTGGCAAGGGCAGGGGGGTGGTGATTGCCATCGACCCGGGCCACGGTGGGGAAGACCCGGGTTCCATCGGTCCGCGTCGTACCTATGAGAAGCGAGTTACGCTGGCAGTCTCCCAGAAGCTGGCGGCGCTGATCGACCGCGAGCCGGGGATGCGCGCCGTGCTGACCCGTCGTGGCGACTATTTCGTCGACCTCAACAAGCGTTCCGAGATTGCCCGCAAGGCCAAGGCGGATCTGCTGGTGTCGGTCCATGCGGACAGCTTCCATAACTCCACTCCGCGCGGCGCCTCTGTCTGGGTCCTCTCGACCAACCGTGCCAACCGCGAGATGGGCAGCTGGCTGGAGAAGCAGGAGAAGCAGGGCGAGCTGCTGGGCGGGGTCGGCAAGGTGTTGGCGGAATCCGATCCCAATCCCTATCTGGCGCAAACTTTCCTAGACCTTTCCATGGACAAGTCCCGTGCCGAAGGCTACGACGTCAGCCGTCAGATCCTGCGCTCATTGGGCAAGGTTGCCCGACTGCACAAGAAGGCCCCGGAGCATGCCAGTCTGGCTGTGCTGAAGGCGCCGGATATTCCCTCGGTGCTGGTCGAAACCGGCTTTATCTCCAACCATGCGGAAGAGAAGCTGCTGGCTACCTCAAGCTATCAGGATCAGCTGGCCCGCGCCATTTTCGAGGGGATCCGCAACTACTACCGCGCCCACCCGACCAAGGGAGCCATGTTGACCGGCAAGGGACAGGCGAGCAGGCCTGCCGCGACCACTCGCTCTGCACCGGTAGCTTCGCAGCCGGTGAGCCAGCCCAAGCCAGTGCAGTCGCAGCCGGTGGTGACCAATAAGATGCCAGCGACAGTACGTGACGGCGCGGCTGCGACCGGTTCAGGTGCCGGGGTGATCAAGCCCTATTCGGAGGCTGCGCAAGATTCTGGTGCGCCGGTTAGCAATGTGGGCGACTATGACAAATCTCGGATGCTCCGCCATGTGGTCAAACGTGGCGAGAGTCTCTCTCGCCTTGCCGAGAAGCATGGAGTGAGTCAATCCACTTTGGTAGAGATCAACCAGCTGCGCAGCCGGGATATTCAGATTGGTCAGACCATCTATATTCCCCAGCAGGGGCAGAGCCGCGCTGCCGCCCCCGTTCGCAGTGATGACAAGTCGCAGATGATCCGCCATGTGGTCAAGCGGGGGGAGAGTCTCTCCCGCCTTGCCGAGAAGCATGGGGTGAGTCAGGCGCGACTGGTAGAGATCAACAAGCTCAAATCGCGGAATATTCAGGTAGGGCAGGTGCTCTACATTCCGCAAAACTGACGCGCGGGAGCGGGTGATACCGCTCTCGCTGTTAGCCAATACCATCAGCAAGATTGAAATTCAGGAGCAAGTGATGCCGATCCGTATATTACCCCCCGATTCTGGCCAACCAGATTCCGGTTGGTGGAGAGGTGGTGGAGCGGCTCTCTATCCGCAAGATTGAAATTCAGGAGTAAGTGATGCCGATCCGTATATTGCCCCCTATCCTGGCCAACCAGATTCCGGTTGGTGGAGAGGTGGTGGAGCGGCTCTCTATCCGCAAGATTGAAATTCAGGAGTAAGT
>NZ_JAAKUM010000022.1:0-71210 GCF_049175135.1 Aeromonas sp. 600724
CTGATATGGCTCAGTCGGTAGAGCGCATCCTTGGTAAGGATGAGGTCCCCAGTTCGATTCTGGGTATCAGCACCATTAAATAGAAAGCCTCCCTGAAAAGGGAGGCTTTTTTGCATCTGTCATTTTTGTTATATCCCCTTACATTTCCTATTCCAGCAACCCCCTCTGCTTGCAGTCGACACTGTTTATCTGCTGATTTGAGACTCGATGGGTTACTCATTTGACTGTTATTGATGGTTTTATCCAGATATTTAACCATGATTGATTGACGTAAAACGTTTTACATGTAAAATCCGGCGCGTTTTGCCTATTACGTGGAGAAAGATCATGGCGCAGGATAACGAATACTGTTTGGGGGCGGTACCCGCCAAAGGGCGCAAAGGTGTGCTGTCGCTGATGCTGGTGATGCTCGGCCTGACCTTCTTCTCTGCCAGCATGTGGACCGGTGGTACGCTTGGTACCGGGCTGGTATTCGATGACTTCATCAAGGCGGTACTGATCGGCAACTTGCTGCTGGGTATCTACACCGCTTGTCTCGGTTATATCGGTGCCTCAACCGGCCTCTCTACCCATCTGCTGGCTCGTTACTCCTTTGGGGTGAAAGGTTCCTGGCTGCCATCCCTGCTGCTCGGCGGTACTCAGGTCGGCTGGTTTGGCGTTGGCGTGGCGATGTTTGCCCTGCCGGTGCAGAAGGCGACCGGCATAGATGTGAACTGGCTGATCGCCATTTCGGGCATTTTGATGACGGTGACCGTCTACTTCGGCATCTCCGCCCTGATGGTGCTGAGCTTTGTGGCCGTACCGGCCATTGCACTGCTTGGCGGCTACTCGGTCTGGCTGGCGGTGACCTCGACCGGTGGCATGGCTGCACTGCAGCAAGTACAACCAAGCAATCCCATCGAGTTCACCACGGCGTTGACCATGGTGGTTGGTTCCTTTATCAGTGCAGGAACCCTGACCGCCGACTTTGTTCGCTTTGGTCGCAAACCCTGGGGCGCCGTCATGATTACCATGGTGGCGTTTTTTTTGGGCAACACGCTAATGTTCGTCTTCGGTGCTGCCGGTGCGGCGGTGACCGGGCAGGCCGATATATCGGAAGTGATGTTGATGCAGGGTTTACTGATCCCCGCCATTCTGGTGCTGGGTCTCAATATCTGGACCACCAACGACAACGCTCTCTACGCCTCCGGTCTCGGATTTGCCAACATTACCGGCCTCAAGAGCAAGCCGCTCAGCGTGATCAACGGGCTCATCGGTACGGCTTGCGCCCTCTGGCTTTACAACAACTTTGTCGGCTGGCTGGCCTTTTTGAGTACGGCAATTCCCCCGATTGGTGGCATTATCATCATGGATTTCCTGCTCAATCGTGAGCGTTACCGTAAGTTTGCCGATCAGCAGTTCGAGACGGTGCGCTGGCAGGCGCTGGTCGCCACGGCAGTCGGGGTGGCTGTCGGCAAGTGGCTGCCGGGCATAGTGCCACTCAACGCGGTATTGGGCGCCGCCTTCACCTATTTCATTCTGGTTCGCCTCACCCAGCGGCCGGTTCTGGTACAGGAAGCTAACAAATGCTGATTCAACATATTCGTTTGGCCGATCGGGAAGGGTTGTGGCAGATCCGTTGTCAGGATGGGGTCATCACAGCCATCGAACCCCATGACGAACATGCCGTCGCCGGTCGGGTGCTGGACGGGGAGGGCGGTCTGGCGATCGCTCCCTTTATCGAACCCCACATTCACCTCGATACCACCCAGACAGCGGGCGAGCCGAGCTGGAACCTCTCCGGCACCCTGTTCGAGGGGATCGAGCGCTGGGCCGAGCGCAAGGCGCTGCTGACCCATGAGGATGTGAAACAGCGCGCCATCCAGACGCTGAAGTGGCAGATCGCCAACGGCATCCAGTTTGTCCGTACTCACGTCGATGTCTCCGATCCCAATCTGGTCGCGCTCAAGGCGATGCTGGAGGTGCGGGAAGAAATGAAGGAGTGGGTGGAGCTGCAGATCGTCGCCTTCCCGCAGGAGGGGATCCTCTCCTACCCGAATGGCAAGGCACTGCTGGAGGAGGCGCTCAAGCTGGGTGCCGACGTGATTGGTGCGATCCCCCACTTCGAGTTTACCCGGGAATATGGGGTCGAAAGTCTGCATTACATCTTCGATCTTGCCGAGAAGTATCAGGTTTTGGTCGATGTGCACTGTGACGAGATCGATGACGAGCAGTCCCGTTTTATCGAGACGCTGGCGACCCTGGCCTACGAGCGGGGTATCGGTCATAGAGTCACCGCCAGTCACACCACCGCCATGCACTCCTACAACGGCGCTTATGCTTCCCGCCTGTTCCGGCTGCTGAAGATGGCGGACATCAACTTCGTGGCCAATCCGCTGGTGAACATTCACCTGCAGGGACGGTTCGATACCTATCCCAAACGCCGCGGCATTACCCGGGTGAAGGAGATGCTGGAGGCGAACATCAACGTCTGCTTCGGTCACGACGATGTGTTCGATCCCTGGTACCCCATGGGCACCGCCAACATGTTGCAGGTGTTGCACATGGGGCTGCATGTCTGCCAGATCATGGGCTACGAGCAGATCAACGACGGTCTGAAGCTGATCAGCAGCCACAGCGCCCGCACCCTGAACGTGCAGGATCGTTATGGCATAGAGGTGGGCAAACCGGCCAACCTGTTGATCCTGCCTGCCGACAACGGCTTCGATGCGGTGCGCCGTCAGGTGCCGGTGCGTTACTCGATCCGCCACGGCAAGGTGATTGCCCAGACCCGCCCGGCCCAGACCGAAATCGTGCTGGGTGAGCCAGAGCCCATCGATTTTCGCCGCTGAGATTTCAATCAGGCTGGATGTCGATTAGTTCCGCCTCTGGGCACAAGGGCCGCCATTGCGACATAATGGCGGTCTGACCCTGAGGGAGTGACACCATGCAAACCTGGTTCTATGTTGCTGCAGGGGGCGCCATCGGCGCCTGCCTTCGTTTTGGGATTGCCGAACTGATGGCCTTGCTGCTGGGGCGCCACTTTCCTTACGGGACTCTGGTGGTCAACGTGGTGGGCTCTTTCATCATGGGGGTGGCATTCGCCCTCATTAGTCATGGTCATGTGGTAGAACACCCGATGAAGCCGCTGCTGATGGTGGGGATCCTCGGTGCCCTGACTACTTTCTCTTCCTTTGCCCTCGATACGGTGGTGCTGGCTCAACATGGGGCCTATCTGAAAGCGCTGCTCAATATCGGTCTCAATCTCTTCCTCTGTCTGGCCATGGTGGTGCTGGGCATGCAGTTGGTTGCGAGCCGGGTTTAAGGTGTCCGGACGCCAGTGGCTCTGGTAAACTGGCGGCCATTCTTTGCTCTATGGGTGTTTAAGGGATGTCAGAACAAGCAACGACAACGCATTTTGGCTTTAAAACCGTGGCCGCGACCGAGAAGGAAACTCTGGTAGCAGGTGTCTTCCATTCGGTGGCAGCCAAGTATGATCTGATGAACGATCTGATGTCGTTCGGCATCCACCGCCTGTGGAAGCGCTTCACCATCGACTGTTCCGGTGTGCGCAAGGGCCAGAAGGTGCTGGATCTGGCCGGTGGTACCGGTGACTTGACCGCCAAGTTCTCCCGCATCGTCGGCGAGACTGGTCAGGTGGTACTGGCGGATATCAACGACTCCATGCTGAAAGTGGGCCGCGACAAGCTGCGCAATCTGGGGGTCGCCAACAACGTCTCCTACGTGCAGGCCAATGCCGAGGCGCTCCCCTTCCCGGATAACCACTTCGACGTCATCACCATCGGCTTCGGCCTGCGCAACGTCACCGACAAGGACAAGGCGCTCGCCTCCATGTTCCGGGTGCTCAAGCCGGGTGGCCGTCTGCTGGTGCTGGAGTTCTCCAAGCCGGTCAGTGAAGTGATCGCCAAGCTCTATGACCTCTACTCCTTCAAACTGCTGCCGAAAATGGGCGAAATCGTCGCGAACGACAGTGAAAGCTACAAATATCTGGCAGAGTCCATCCGCATGCACCCGGATCAGCAGACCCTGGCTGGCATGATGGAAAATGTCGGTTTCGAGCAGGTGGAGTACTTCAATCTGACTCAGGGTGTGGTCGCCCTGCACCGCGGTTACAAGTTTTAAGGTTGCCTATGCCGATGGATGCCATGGTCACCGCGGTGATCGAAACCAGCCTCAACCAGTTGCTGGCACTGGACAAACAGAGCCCGGAGCGGCTGCGCAAACTGGTGGGCAAGGTGCTCAAGCTGGAGCTGCGTGAACTCAAGCCGCTCTGGTTCGTCTTCTCCGAGCGTCGACTGGATGTGCTGGCCCAGCATGAAGGGGAGGCCGATGCGGTGCTCAGCCTGTCGCTGACCGCCCTCGGTCTGCTGAAAGACCCGTCCGCTCTGACCCGCTATATCCGCGAGGAGAAGCTGGATCTGAGCGGTGATCCCCAGCTGGTACAGGCATTCAGCGTGCTGCTGGGTGAGCTGGATATCGACTGGGAAGAGGAGCTGTCGCGCTATACCGGCGACGTGCTGGCCCACACCTTGTTCAGCGGTGCCCGTCAGGCGCGTCGCCTGGTCGGTCGCGAGCTGTGCCGCACCCGCAGCCAGCTGGCGGAATATCTGACCGAAGAGGCCCGCCTCGCCCCCGGCCCGCTGGAAGTGGCTAGTTTCAACGATGACGTCGAGGTGCTGGCCCAGCAGCTCAAGGCCGTCGAACTGCGGCTGGCCCGCTTCGAACAGCAGGTGACCTGATGACCCCGAAGGAGTTCAAACGCCTCTATCGCATCATCACCATCCTGCTGGAGCAGGGCATCGACGAACTGGTGCCCGCCCGCTATCAGCCCTGGCCGGGTCGTCTGGCCCGTCGTTCCCTGTTCTGGCTCAAGAACAAGCAGCCGGATCTCAGCCGCGGTGCCCGCATCCGCCTCGCCTTCGAGGCTCTTGGCCCCATCTTCATCAAGTTTGGCCAGATGCTCTCGACCCGCCGCGATCTGCTGCCGCCGGATATCGCCGAGGAGCTGGCCCTGCTGCAGGACAGGGTGCCCCCCTTCTGTTGTCAGGCGGCGCGCCAGCAGATCGAGCTGAGCCTGGGTTGTCCCATCGAAACCCTGTTTGATGACTTTGACGAGACGCCGCTGGCGTCGGCCTCCATCGCGCAGGTGCATACCGCCCGCTTGAAGGAGAGTGGCCGCGAGATCGTCATCAAGGTGATCCGTCCCGACATCGAGCCTGTCATCGAGGCTGACCTGCGGTTGATGCAGGCGCTGGCCCGTCTGGTGGCCCGCTTCGTGCCCCAGAGCGCGCGGCTGCGCCCCATCGAGGTGGTGGAGGAGTATCGCAAGACCATCCTCGACGAGCTGAATCTGATGCGCGAAGCGGCCAACGCTATCCAGCTACGCCGCAACTTCACCGGCTCCGAGGCGCTCTATGTGCCTGAAATCATCACCGACCTCTGCCGCGAGCAGGTGCTGGTGATGGAGCGCATCTACGGTATTCCGGTCTCCGATATACCGGCGCTGGAAGCCAACGGCACCAACATGAAGCTGCTGGCCGAGCGCGGGGTAGAGGTCTTCTTCACCCAGGTGTTCCGCGACAGCTTCTTCCATGCCGACATGCACCCGGGCAACATCTTCGTCTCTTACGAACATCCGGAAAACCCGCTCTGGATCGGCATCGACTGCGGCATCGTCGGTACCCTCAATCGGGAAGATAAACGCTATCTGGCGGAGAACTTCCTCGCCTTCTTCAACCGCGACTATCGTCGGGTGGCAGAGCTGCACGTGGAGTCGGGCTGGGTACCGGCAGACACCAAGGTGGACGAGTTCGAGTTCGCCATCCGCACCGTGCTGGAGCCCATCTTCGAGAAGCCGCTCTCCGAGATCTCGTTCGGTCACGTGTTGCTCAACCTGTTCAACACCGCGCGTCGCTTCCATATGACGGTGCAGCCACAGCTGGTGCTGCTGCAAAAGACCCTGCTCTATGTGGAAGGATTGGGGCGTCAGCTCTACCCGCAGCTCGATTTGTGGCAGACCGCCAAGCCGTTCCTCGAAAACTGGATGCACGAACAGGTAGGGCCCAAGTCGGTATTGAACGCCATCAAGGA
This sequence comes from Aeromonas sp. 600724, assembly GCF_049175135.1. Lineage (NCBI taxonomy): Bacteria > Pseudomonadati > Pseudomonadota > Gammaproteobacteria > Aeromonadales > Aeromonadaceae > Aeromonas > Aeromonas sp. 600724. Next base: position 6,091 of record NZ_JAAKUM010000022.1, read on the forward strand.
GAAGGCGCCATTCTGGGCCGAGAAGCTGCCGGAGCTGCCGGAGCTGGTCTATGAGACCCTGCGTCAGACCCGTCATCAGCAGCGTCATTTCGACCAGATGTTTGCCGAGTTCCGCCGTCACAGCCGTCGGCAGGGGCAGGCCCGCTACCTCTTAGGGGTTGGAGCCAGCCTGCTATTGGCGGGTGTATTCTTGCTGACCCAAAAACAACACATTGAGTGGGGACAAGCCAGTCTCGCCGGTGCAGCCCTCTGCTGGCTGGTCGGCTGGTTGCGAACCCGTTCCCATTAATCAACAACCGCGCCGTCAGGCGCCTGTTCTGGAGAGAAAATCATGGGTGGTATCAGTATTTGGCAATTGTTGATCATTGCAGTCATCGTCGTGCTGCTGTTCGGTACCAAGAAACTGCGCGGCATTGGCGGTGATCTGGGCGCGGCGGTCAAAGGGTTCAAGAAAGCCCTCTCCGACGAGCCGGCTGATGCCAAGGCCGAGCAGAAAGATGCCGAGTTTCCCCCGAAACAGCTGAACGAAGCGGCCACTCAGAGCAGTGAGACCGCCAAACAGAAAGACAAAGACCAGGCCTAAGCCATGTTCGATATCGGTTTTTGGGAGCTGGTCGTTATCGGTGTGGTAGCACTGGTGGTACTGGGGCCCGAGCGGCTGCCGGTTGCCATCCGCACGGCTACCCACTGGATCCGCCTCATTCGTTCGACCGCGAACTCGGTCAAGTCCGAGCTGGAGCAGGAGCTCAAGTTGCAAGAGCTGCATAACGACCTCAAGAAGGCGGAACAGTTGCAGATGAGCAACCTGAGCCCCGAGCTGCAGGAGTCCATCGAACAGCTCAAGGCGGCGGCCCAGTCGGTCAATCGCCCCTATCAGGTAGAGAACGAGATCCGTCCGCCGCGCCCCGAGCCGGTCGCCCAGGCTGAGCCTGCCACGCCGGTGGAGCCTGCGGTGCAACTGAGCCACGACGTGCCGCCGGTCAATAGCCAGCGAGAGAGTGAGCCGGTGCCGGTCAGCGACTCCGCAGTAAAAGGGGAGGTGAAGTCATGAGTCAGGCCGAACAACCCCTGATCAGCCATCTGGTTGAGCTGAGAACCCGTTTGCTGCGCTCCATTACCGCCATCCTCGTGGTGTTTCTGGCGCTGATCTACTTCTCCAACAACATCTACGACTTCGTGGCCCAGCCGCTGCTCAGCCAGCTGCCGGAAGGGACCAGCATGATAGCGACGGATGTGGCGACCCCCTTCCTGACGCCGATCAAGCTGACCCTGGTGGTCTCCTTCTTCGTGGCGATCCCCTATCTGCTCTATCAGGCCTGGGCTTTTATCGCCCCCGGTCTGTACCAGCACGAACGGCGCCTGATCATGCCGTTGGTGGTCTCCAGTGCCCTGCTGTTCTATGCGGGCATGGCGTTCGCCTACTACGTGGTGTTCCCGCTGGTGTTCGGTTTCTTCACCAGCACAGCACCCGCAGGGGTGACGGTGGCGACCGATATCGCCAGCTATCTGGACTTTGTACTGACCCTGTTCTTCGCGTTCGGGGTGGCGTTCGAAATTCCGGTGGCCACCATACTGCTCTGCTGGACCGGCGTGACCACACCGCAAAACCTGAAGGAGAAACGTCCCTACGTTATCGTCGGGGTGTTTGTGGTCGGCATGCTGCTGACGCCCCCTGATGTCTTCTCCCAGACCCTGCTCGCCATCCCGATGTGGGCGCTGTGGGAGATAGGTCTGTTCTTTGCCCGCTTCTACGTGAAGAAAGAAGATGAAGAGCAACAGGAACAACCGGATGGGGAGAGCTGAGGCACTGTTCGTCACCTGTTTGCCGGACGGCGAGAGGATGACGACGTCCGCAGGAATAGCAGAACGAGGGGAGCTGAGGCTCCCTTCCTCTTTTCATGCTCCCGTTCGAGGCGTATGGTAAGACCCCATTCGGTAGATGGTTTTCAAATACCTGATATGCATTCCTTTTGTTCGGAACGTCTCATCCCATGATCGATATCGGCTTAAATCTGACCAGCAGCCAGTTCGCCGGTGAACAGCCTGAGCTGGTGGCCCGTGCCCGTGCCGCCGGGGTGGAAGCGCTTATCCTCACCGGTACCGATCTGGCTGGCAGCCGCGAGAGCGCCGAGTTGGCCGCCCGCTGGCCGGGCTACTGCTTCTCCACCGCCGGGGTACACCCTCACGATGCCAAGAGTGTCGATGAGGCGACCCTGCCCGCCTTGCGCGAGCTGGCAGCCTTGCCGCAGGTGGTGGCTATTGGCGAGTGCGGTCTCGACTACAACCGCGACTTCTCCCCCCGCCCGGTGCAGGATGCGGTATTCGACGCCCAGCTGGCACTGGCTGCTGAGCTCCGGATGCCGGTGTTTCTCCACTGCCGCGATGCGCACGCCCGTTTTATCGAGATCCTCCGTCCCTGGTTGCCGAAACTACCGGGAGCCGTGCTGCACTGCTTCACCGGTTCCGACGAGGAGCTGGACGAGTGTCTGGCGCTGGGGCTGCATATCGGGGTGACCGGCTGGCTCTGCGATGAGCGCCGTGGTCAGCTGCTGCGCGAACAGGTAGCGCGTATTCCGGCCGGTCGGCTGATGATCGAGACCGATGCCCCCTATCTGGTGCCGCGGGATCTGAAACCGCGCCCGAAACGCAATGAACCCGCTTTTTTGCCGCACATCGCCCAGGTGGTGGCGGCCTGTCGTGGTGAAGCGCCCGAGGCCTTGCTGGCCCATACCCGGGCCACCTCCGCCGCGTTCTTCCAACTTCCTCTCCAGGAGTGATTCATGGCTACAACTCTTCCGGGCGCCTTTCCGGGCCGCCGCCTGCGCCGTCTGCGCAAACATGATTTCAGCCGTCGTCTGGTGCGCGAGAACGTACTGACCGTCAACGATCTCATCTATCCGGTGTTTGTGCTGGAGGGGGAGAATCGCCGTGAAGCCGTTCCCTCCATGCCGGGGGTGGAGCGTCTCTCCATCGATCTGCTGCTGATCGAGGCTGCCGAGCTAGTGGAGCTGGGCGTACCTGCCATCGCCCTGTTCCCGGTCACCCCGCTGGAGAGCAAGAGCCTGATGGCGGAAGAGGCCTACAATCCAAACGGACTGGCCCAGCGCACCGTGCGTGCCCTCAAGGCCCGCTTCCCGGAGCTCGGGGTCATCACCGACGTGGCGCTCGATCCGTTCACCACCCACGGGCAGGACGGCATTATCGATGACGAAGGCTATGTGCTGAACGACATCACCACCGAGATCCTGATCAAGCAGGCGCTCTCCCATGCCGAGGCCGGGGTCGATATCGTCGCGCCGTCCGACATGATGGATGGCCGCATCGGCGCCATCCGCGCCGCGCTGGAAGAGAATGGCTTCATCAACACCCAGATCATGGCCTACTCCGCCAAGTACGCTTCCTGCTACTACGGCCCATTCCGCGATGCGGTTGGCTCTGCCGGCAACCTCGGCAAGAGCAACAAGGCCACCTATCAGATGGATCCGGCCAACAGTAACGAAGCCCTGCACGAAGTGGCGCTGGATATTCAGGAAGGGGCCGACAGCGTGATGGTCAAGCCGGGCATGCCCTATCTGGACGTGGTTCGTCAGGTGAAGGATCAGTTCGGCGTGCCGACTTTCGCCTATCAGGTCAGCGGCGAGTACGCCATGCACATGGCGGCGATCCAGAACGGCTGGCTGAAAGAGAAGGAGACCATCATGGAGTCTCTACTCTGCTTCAAGCGGGCCGGGGCCGATGGCATCCTCACCTACTTCGCCAAGCGCGTAGCGCAGTGGCTGAAGGAAGATGCCCGTTAAGCCGGGTTGAAGAGATAAACGAGAGGGGGAGCCGATGGCTCCCCCTCTGTCGTTATGGCTCTCTTTTGGTCACGAGCGGATGATTACAGCTTGATCCAGGCATCGCTCCAGTGGCTGCCGGTACCCGGTGCATAGTGGCCGGTCGAGCCGCCACACCAGCCGCTGTAGGGCCAGGGTTTGCACTCGTAGTCGCCACCGGCATTGCTGACCCGTTCGCCACTCTGATAAGCGGTGCCCGCAACATAGGTCGGGTAGCTGCCGTTACCACCGTCACTGTCACCACCCGGTGCCTGTTCCACCAATGCCAGGGTGAAGCGGCGCTCGAAGCCCTGTTTGCTCCCCTCAGCCATGCCCGCCAGCAACAGCTCGTAACTGCCAGCCGCTAGGCCAGACTGTGCCAGCTGCAGGGAACCCTGACCATCGATCAGGGCGCTGCCGGTGGCGACCGGATTGCCATCCTGCAACAGGGTCGCGGTGACGGTCACCGGGTTGGCGGTGGTCAGCGTCAGGCTGAAGTCGAGCGCGCCGTTGACGATGAGATATTCGGACGCCAGATCGGTGACGGTGAAGTCACTGCTGCTACCGGTCGTGGGCAGGATGAAGTCCCCGCTCAGGTAGGTCAGACCGGTCCAGCCAGAGCTGGTCAGCCAGTGTTTGCCATTGGTCTGATAGACGTTGGGCAACTGGGTGCACTGGTTGTTGTCATTGACGAAGCCGATACCGTAAAAGCCCGCCACATTCTTGTAGCAGAGCTGGCGACCATTCTGGTGCAGTACTGGCTGATCCAGCTTGCCCTTGTGGTGGAGTGACAGCCAGTCAAACTGGTTGATGGCCGAGACCAGCGGCACAAACTGGCCATCGGGCTGAAGATAGCGGATCAGGGAACCGGCATCACAGAGCAGACCCTCAGCCTGCTGTTCTACGTAGCCGTAGTACTGCTCGCCATCCTGGAAGGTGAACCGGCAGAGATTGCCTTTCTCCGACTCTTTGGGGATCCAGCCCATCAGCAGTCGCTCCTGATTGGTCAGGGCCGCCAGCTGCCCGGCACTGAAGTCGCTGCCGTTGGCTACCCAGCCTTGCGGCATGGCAGAGAATTGCATGAAGTAGTGGTCGGTATAGTACATGTGGCTGTCAGCGCGATGCTTGCGAGCCCCCTGGCTGACCGAGTTGTAGCGATAGATGTCGTTTTCCGGCTTGTGGAAGCCGTTGAGATCATCGTCCAGATAGGGCAGGTCGCCCTTGCGGATATGGTAGTTGGCCATGCCCGTCATCAGGGGATGCCAGCCATGGCTGCCACGGGCAAACGCGCTCTCATGGCTGTAGGACTTCCCATCGAAGCCGTGGCCAAATTCGTGGGCAATGATGCCCCAGCTGCCGTAGTAGTGGCTGACAAAGTTAAAGGTATCGACCCCGGTGATGCCACCACTCCCCAGCCCGCCCCCCATGGCGGTGATCCCTAGGTTGAGGTAGGGGCGCGTCATCAGGCTGTGGTAGTAGTAGTCATAATCGGCTGCGGTAAAGATCCCGTTCGGCACATAGCTGTTGCCGCCATTGCCGAACATCTCGTAGCCGTTTACCGCCTTGAAGTTGTACCAGACGTGTTTGAACTCCTCGGTCGAGACCATGTAGGCCAGGTTGGTGGCGATGATTAGCCATTCGCGGGCGTAGAGGGCATTGATGGGGCGCCAGGAGCCGCTGGTGTTGGTGGCGAAGCGCACGTTCCAGCTTGGCTTGAGGCGTGCCAGCTTCTGGGCAAACGGATCCGAGCTGGAGCTGAACCTGTGCTCGAACTGGGCAGGCAGATTGATGCTGTTGTCGAGCAGGTTGTTGAGATCAAACACGCCATCGCGGCTGGCGCTGTTGAAGCGTCCCTGCTCGCCAAAGGCGCTCAGTGGCAGGGTGATTTGGGCATAGGCGGGCAGGCGATCGAGCTGGCCCAGGATCAGCCACTTGTTGATACCGTTCAGGCGTGACTCGATATTGATGTCATGCAGCTCTCTGGCGGCATAGTTGGTGATGCGCACCGTGTCGTTATCAAGCAGCTCGGTCTTGACCAGCGAATTGATGTTGACCGAACGCTGGGCGCGATCGATCAGCACCTCGTAGGGTTCGTCATTGCGCAGTATGTAGCTGACTGCGGCCGGCATCAGCTGATCGAAGATCAGCGGGCGAGCCGGCAACTGCTCGTCGGCCGTGAAGCTGATCTCCTTGCTCAGCAGCTGGTTGAAACCCAGGCCACGCTCGTTGGCGGTGACAAGCGCCGAGCCCGCCAGCTGGAGATCTTTCAGCGCCGCCACGGGCTGCTGGTTGATCTCCCGAACAGTAAAGGTCGGGTTCTTGAACTGAAAGTCGTTGGCGATCAGGGTATCGGCATCATGCCACTCGATGCGGTCCTTGAAGTTCACCACCAGCCGATCGCCATCCATGTCGATTTTTTGCAGATTGCTGTCGGCGATCACCTGCTCAGGCGCCAGCGGTGTGTTGCTGGCGATGGCATCAGCCAGTTTACGCAGGTCATAGATGTAGTAGTTTTTGCCGGCGGTGTGGGCCAGGAGATAGTCACCCACCTGATGGAGTTGCACCAGACGGTGGCTGTATTTTCCTTCAAAGGCGAGCCGACCGGCGATGGGGGTTTTGAGGCTGTTCTCCGGCGTCACATCCTGCTGGCGGTAGACCTTGATCTCGCTCAGCGCATCGGCCACCAGCACGTAATCCTGATTGGCAAAGACGGCCTGGGTGCGGTGCAGGCTGTTGCTGCCGGAATCCCGACCGGTTCCCAGGGTGGTGACATAGCGATGCTCGTCGGCCAGATCGAAGATATCGACCCGGTGCGAGTAGCGCGAGACCACGTAGAGCAGGTTGTTGCGGACAAACAATTCACTGACCTGGTTGTAGGCCGTGGCACTGCCGGTTTCGGTGCCGCGGATCTCGCCAATCTGCTGGCGGCTCGGGATATCGATAATGGCCACATGGCCCGGATTGCCGTTCTGGCTGACATAGAGCCGATCCTGATAGCGCTCGACCGCCGTAATCAGGCTGGCGTCCAGCCCCAGCTGGGCGGCCGTCAGCTCCTCACCTTTGTCCAGATATTGCAGCGAGGTGGCAAACGAGTTGACGCTGCAGGAGCTGGTCTCCATCACCACCCGGGTGCGTTCGCCATTCTGGATCTGGCCGTGGGGGAAGTACTCCAGCAGACAGCCGTTGCCGTAGTCATAGTTGCCAAAGCGCTTGTTGACCGCTACGACCCCACCGTCGTACCAGGTCAGCTCCCACTCCTCATCGAAGAAATCAAAGACGTTACGAATGGCTGTTTCGTCGAAAAAGTGGGGTTTGGGCAGATCGAACAGGATGTGGTTATCCGCTGTCAGCGGGTAGAGCAGGCCGTTGATGGCAAGGTGGCGCTTGCCATCCTTGATGATCACGTTCTGCTCGTCAGCCGCACTCTGATGCAGCGCGGCGAGACGCGCCGTCATCTGCTCGTAGTGCTCCTGATAGGTTTGTTTGAAATAGGCTTGTTCGCGCTCATCGGCCACGACATGGGCCGACAGCAGCAGTCCGAGCAGGGTGGCAAGCTTGGTGGTTCTTGGCATGGTGATTTCCTTATCTTGGTTGTTGTTGGACGTTTTTTGGTGCTTGGCAAGCATGTAAAAGAGAGGGGCTAACCCGTCCGGGTCAGTGCATCCTGCCCATCGGCAGCGTGGCCGACGGGCAGGATATGGGCGGGGGCCTGTCGGCCTCCGTTAGTGGTTGGGGCAAGGTCAGAGTTTGATCCAGGCATCGCTCCAGGCGCTGCCGGTACCCGGCGCATAGTGGCTGGTCGAGCCGCCACACCAGCCGCTGTAGGGCCAGGGTTTGCACTCATAGTTGCCACCGGCATTACTGACCCGATCACCGGCCTGATAGCTGGTGTTGGGGGCGTAGGCCGGGTAGTCACCCTCGCCACCGCCGCTGCTCTCTTCGGTCAGCGCAACCGGGAAGCGCTGCACCACCGGCTGCTGGCCGTCAGCCAGACCGGTGATGACTACTTCGTAACTGCCATCGGTGACATTGCTGCCCTGCAAAACCAGCGAGCTGGTGCCGTTAACCAGACTGGTGGTGTTGCCATAGCTGCGGCCGTTCTGCCCCAGAGTCGCGGTGATCTGCACCGGGTTGGCGGTGGTCACGTTGAAGCGGATGCTGACCTGACCGTTGACGATGGTGTACTCGCTCGCCATGGCGCTGACGGTGAAGTCGCTGCTGCCTTCGGCGGGTGGCGTTGTGCCGCCGCAGTCGCTGTCGCCCTGTACGCGCCAGACGCCCCAGTCACCCGTGGTGCCCGGCTCTTCGTTCTGGGTCCACCAGCCTGCCAGCCAGTTCTTGCCGTTGTGGCTGACGATGTCGCCGCCCACGTAGACCTTCTTGGCATCCCAGCTGTTTTCACAGACGGCGCCCTGCTCCCTGATGGTTACGTTGCGCTGCTGGGTTACCTGCTGACCGGCGCTGTCGCTCACCTGATAGGTGAGGATGTAGCGGCCGACCTTGCTGCTGTCGACGTTGCCGCTGACCTTGATTTGGGCGGTCAGGTCGCCATCTTCCTCATCGTGGGCGCTGACGCCGCTCATCGGATCGAAGGGGGTACCCAGCTCCAGCGTGGTGTCGGTGACTCCGCTGAATACCGGCTTCATGCTGTAGACCTCGATGGTACGTACCTGCTCAGTGACGTTGTTATCGCGATCGCTCACCTTGTAGGTGAGGGGGTAGAGGCCGATGCGCTGGCTGTCTACCGAGCCTTCCACCTGGATCTGGCCAGTCAGGTCGCCATCTTCCTTGTCGTTGGCGCTGACACCTGCCAGCGGATCAAAGGCGGTACCCTGCTTGATGCGGGTATCGCTCAGGCCGCTAAACACCGGCTTGCCGTTGTCGACCGGCGGCGTGATCTCCTGATCGTGGATGAAGGGGCCGTAGCTCTTTATGAAGGATTCGTTGTAGGACTGACCGGCGGCGTTGCGGCCCATGTCCCAGTTGATGGACCAGGTCATCACGCCACGCAGCGGTTGCCCCTCGCTCTTCAGGCGGTTGAAGGCGTTGTAGAGCTTCTGCGGATCCTGCACATAGCCGGTGGCGGCTGCGTCGATGTTGGTCGGAATGCCGAACACCAGCTTGTCATGGGGGATCTTGTAGAAGCCGCGGGTACCGTTGCTCAGCGAATCCGCCATGTAGTAGATGAACTCTTCTTTCAGGGCATCGTTGTTCTGGGCAATCCAGCCGATCCCATCGATGTAGATACCGTCGCCACCCTGGTTGTAGAACTGGGGGTTGATCCAGTCGTAGTAGCCTTCCAGATTGCGGATATAGGGGATGTAGGCGCCAGTCTGGGTCAGATAGGGGAACTCCGGCGCCATGGTGATGAGGAAGTTTTTCCCCTGGGCGCGGTAGTGATCCTTGACCAGCCGCAGGGCCGCCGGGATCACGGTCTGGTTGTCGGCGGCGGTGATGGCGGCCTGCTCCAGATCGATATCCAGCCCGTCGAAGCCGTAGGTCTCCACCAGACGGATGATCTCGTCGGCAAAGGCCTGCTCCTGACCCTTGCGCAGCTCGATGTGTGCATCGGCACCGCCCAGCGCCAGCAGCACGGCACGGCCCTGACGGTTCAGCTCGGCAATCTGCTCGATAAACTGGCTTTCGCTCATGCCGATGGCCGGGTCGAGCTTGAAGGTGGGGATGGGATCGCTGCCATACACCTTCATGAAGGAGACATCGACCACGTTGTATTGCGGGTTGACCTGATCGAGCTTGACGCAGGGGGCGATACCGCCCTTGTAGCCCGAGCCGTCACACCAGTTGTGCCAGTAGCCGACCACTACGCCGGACTGGGGGTTGACCATCGCCTGACCGGCACTGGCGGCATATGCCATGGGGGCGCCCATGCCGAGCAGGCAGCCAAGCAAGGATAATTTGAGTTTGTTCATCATCTCTCCGTACGGTGCAAATGGGGCGTCGATTGTGATCGGACGTCCCCGGGGGCAGCCCCGCTGTCATAGGTGTTTTCCCTTAGACCGGTGGCTTTGCGTCGCGCCCTTTCGGGTCACTTTGCCTTTTTCACCCGATTTCTGTGCAGCACAGAGAATCAAGTGACCTGCATGGCAGGTTGCCTATGATAGATGCTTGAAAATAAATTAATCAATAGTTGGTTTTGATTCTAATTAACTGAAAAATATTGATAATTTGTTACACGCCCCCACATTTTATCCGTTTCCATGATTGAGCATGAGGGTACTTGGCTGGCAGCTGTGGCGCCGGTAAATGGCGACTTTTTGCCCCTTGAAAGTAGCGGTAAGAGCCAAAAAAGGCCCACAGATTCATTCTGTTACTGGCTGTTGATGGCAAAACTGCAGCAACGGCAGAGATCCGGGTCGCAATGGCTGGAAAAGTACAGGGTTGCGGCGGATTCCCGCTTGATTATTGCGTGGCTTGGCCACATGTTAGAAAGCCATACAGAGCTGCTAAAGCGGTCTGTTCAAGACCAAACAAGAGGTAACCGGGATGAATAACCCTTTGCTGACAATGGATTCGCTGCCCCCTTTCAGCCAGATCAAGCCGGAGCAGGTTCAGCCTGCCGTGATTCAGGCGATTGCTGACTGCAAGCAGAAGATCAGCGATGTGCTGGCCCAGCGTGATCCCCATACCTGGGATAGCCTGATTGCCCCGCTGGAAGAGGTAAATGACCGCCTGTCACGGATCTGGTCACCGGTCAGCCACCTCAACTCCGTACTCAACAGCGAAGCGCTGCGCGAGGCCCATGATGCCTGCCTGCCGCTGCTCTCCGAATTCCAGACCTATGTTGGTCAGCATGAAGGGCTCTATCAGGCCTATCTGGCCCTCTCCCAGAGCGATGATTTCCCGCTGCTCAGCGGCGCCCAGCGCAAGGAGATCCAGAATACCCTGCGTGACTTCCGCCTCTCCGGCATCGGTCTGCCTGCCGAGGCGCAGCAGCGTTACGGCGAAATTCAGGCCCGCCTCTCCGAGCTGGCATCCCGTTTCAGCAACAACGTGCTGGATGCCACCCAGGGCTGGCACAAGCTGGTGGCCGATGAAGCCGAATTGGCCGGTCTGCCCGACAGCGTGCGTGCCGCTGCCCGTCAGATGGCTGAACTTAAAGGCAAAGAGGGGTGGCTGTTCACTCTTGATATCCCCTCTTATCTGCCGGTGATGATGTATGCCGACAACCGCGAGCTGCGCGCCGAGATGTACGAAGCCTTCACCACTCGTGCCTCCGATCAGGGCCCCAATGCGGGCAAGTGGGACAACTCCGCCATCATGAGCGAGCTGCTCACCCTGCGCCGCGAACTGGCCCAGCTGCTGGGCTTTGCCAACTATGCCGAGCTCTCCCTGGCCACCAAGATGGCGGACAAGACCGAACAGGTGGTGAGCTTCCTCACCGATCTGGCGGCCAAATCCCTGCCGCAAGGCAAGGCCGAGCTGGAGGAGATCCGCGCCTTCGCCGCCGAGCAGCACGGTCAGAGCGAGCTGGCAGCCTGGGATCTCGCCTACTACGCCGAGAAGCTCAAACAGCACAAGTTCTCCATCTCTGACGAGCAGCTGCGCCCCTACTTCCCCGCCAGCAAGGTGGTGAAGGGGTTGTTCGAAGTGGTGAAGCGGGTGTTCGGCATGAAGGTGCGCGAGCGCCTCGGCATCGACACCTGGCATCCTGACGTGCGCTTCTACGACATCTTCGATGCCGACGACGAGCTGCGCGGCAGCTTCTACCTCGACCTCTACGCCCGCGAGCACAAGCAGGGCGGGGCCTGGATGGATGTCTGTCTGGGTCGTCGCTACCGTCAGGATGGCTCGCTGCAAAAACCGGTGGCCTACCTGACCTGCAACTTCAACGGCCCGGTGGATGGCAAGCCTGCGCTGTTCACCCACAACGAAGTGGTCACCCTGTTCCACGAGTTTGGCCACGGCATTCACCACATGCTGACCCGCATCGATGTGGCCGGTGTCGCCGGTATCAACGGCGTGGCGTGGGATGCGGTGGAGCTGCCGAGCCAGTTCCTGGAGAACTGGTGCTGGGAGTCCGAGGCGCTGGCCTTTATCTCCGGCCATTACGAGACAGGCGAGCCGCTGCCTGCCGATCTGTTGGAGAAGATGCTGACCGCCCGCAACTTCCAGGCCGCCATGCAGATGCTACGCCAGCTGGAGTTCGCCCTGTTCGACTTCCGTCTCCATCAGGAGTTTGATCCGGCCAATCCGGCGCAGCTTCCGGCGCTGCTGGATGAGGTGCGCAGTCAGGTAGCAGTGATGACGCCACCGGCGTTCAACCGCTTCCAGCACAGCTTCTCCCACATCTTCGCGGGCGGCTATGCAGCGGGCTACTACAGCTACAAGTGGGCCGAGGTGCTCTCTGCCGATGCCTTCTCCCGCTTCGAGGAGGAGGGGATCTTCAACCCGGCGACCGGCCAATCCTTCCTGAAGAATATTCTGGAGAAGGGGGGCTCGAAGGAGCCGATGGAGCTGTTCCGAGCCTTCCGTGGCCGTGAGCCCAAGGTGGATGCACTGCTGCGACACAGCGGGATCGCTGCCTGAGATTCCTGACCCGCCGCCTGTGTGAGCTTCAACCAGGTACACTGTTTTGCGGCATAGTGGGATCGAGTCGTGATTTCTGCGACAAAAAGGGACCTTTTGGTCCCTTTTTTCAAGGCTTTTTAATATCTTGCTGATTGCATATTTGCACTGCCCACGGCTCTTCAGTAGAGTCGTGTTCTAACCTTCAAGGAGAGAAAGCCACTTGCCATGAGGCGAGCACTCGATTCCGTCTATCAAATCATCTCCAGTCTGGCTCATTCGAGCGGCCAGGGATATTTCGATACCTTTGTGAGTGAAATCGCCGCTGCTGTGATGGCTGATGTCGTCCTGATCGTCAGCAGGGAATCAAATGCTACCCACCTGACGGTTCAGGCTGCCCATCCCTCCTCTCTTGACCCCGATACCCTGACGCTGCCACTGACTGACTCTCCCGATGCCATTACCTGGCAGGAGGGGGAAGCCTGGTTCAGCGATCGTCTGCTTCAGCTCTTTGCCAACGTTCCCCTTGCACAGGAGTGGCAACCTCAGGCCTATGCCGGGATTGCCCTCAGGAATGCAGATGGCGAGACCATAGGTATCTGCGCCCTGCTTTATCGTCTGCCGCAGGCCAATATGAGCAAGGTGATTGGGTTACTCCGGTTGCTGGCTCCGTTGGCGGGTCGTGAGCTGGCGCTGATGCTGCAACGACAGCTGCCCCCCCCTCTGCCTGAACCGTCCCATGCATTGCAGAGCATGCTGTTCCAGGCTCCGGTGGGGATCGGTAAGCTGGATCTGGCTGGCCGTATCCTCTGGGCCAACCCGGCCATCGAGCAGATGCTTGGCTATCCCCTCGACGAGTTGCTGCAGCGATCCATCTCCGACATCAACCATCCCGAGGATTGGCAGGGCAGCCTCGTTTGCTACGAAGAGATCCGCCGTGGCGAGCGCAGCAGTTTCACCCGGGAGAAGCGCTACTTCTGCAAGGGGGGGCAGATCTTGTGGGGGCGGGTAACCGTCACCCTGATCCGTGACAAGCAGCAGCAGCCGGACTACCTGATGGTGCTGCTGGAGAATATCGATCCTCTCAAGCGCCATGCGGAGCAGCTCAAGCTCTCCCACCGGGTCTATGACAATCTCTCCGAGGCGATCCTGGTCTGTGATGCCGATAGCCGCATCATCTCGGTCAATCCGGCCTTCGAGCAGATCACCGGCTACAGCAGTGACGAGGTGCGAGGCCAGCGCCCCAGCCTGCTCAAGTCGGGGCTGCACGATCAGACCTTCTATGCCGACATGTACCACGCGCTGGAGCGGGTGGGGGTATGGCGTGGTGAGGTGTGGAACAAGCGCAAGAATGGCAAGCTCTATCCACAGCAGTTGATGATTAGCACCCTGCGGGAAGGGGGCAGGATCAGCCAGTACATCGCCATCTTCAGCGACCTCTCCCAAACCAAACTGGCCGAGCAGAAGATCGCCGCACAGGCCAACTATGACAACCTCACCAGCCTGCCCAACCGCTGGCTGTTCAGTCGCTGTCTCAGCCGCTTCTGCGAGCGGGGCGAGCGCTTCGCCTTGATGGTGCTCGACCTCAACAACTTCAAGGCGGTCAACAACAGCATGGATCACCATGCCGGTGACGCCCTGTTGCGGGAGGTGTCGGACCGGCTGGTGAGCCGGGTGCGCACCGAGGACCTGGTGGCCCGCATCGGTGGTGACGAGTTCGCCTTTCTGGTGCCAGGCATCGTCACCCGTCGTCAGGCCGAAGTGTTTGCCAAGCAGGTTATCGGTAGCTTTACCCGTCCCTTCATGCTGGCCAACCAGCATCTCTATGTTACGGCAACCGTGGGGATGACCCTCTGCCCCGTCGATGGTAGCGAGAGTGACGAGCTGCTGCGCAACGCCGAACAAGCGCTGTTTGCCGCCAAGCGGCAGGGGCGGTTGATCGGTACCTACTGCTCCTCAATGCGGGAAGAGGTGCGTCAGCGCCACCAGATGCAGCAGGATCTGGCGGAGGCGATCAAGCTGGAGCAGTTAACCATGGCCTACCAGCCGATCTGGGACAATCGCAGCGGACGGGTCGCCAAGCTGGAGGCGCTGGTGCGCTGGTATCACCCCCAATGGGGACAGGTGTCGCCAGCCGAGTTTATCCCGCTGGCGGAAGAGGCGGGGTTGATTCAGGGGCTGGGTGCGCTGGTGTTGTGGCAATCATGCCGGGATCTGGCTCGGTTGCAGCAGTCCGGCTTCCCTGATCTGCAGATGTCGATCAACCGCTCCACCATGGAGTTCCAGACTATCGACCCCGAGGCGAGCGAGTGGCTCAAGGTGATCCAGCACTTCGGGCTCGATCCTGCCGACATCGTCATCGAAATCACCGAATCTCTGCTGATGGAGAGCAGTGATCAGCACAGGGTGCGGATCGATGCCCTGCGCGAGGCGGGTTGCAAGCTGGCTATCGATGATTTCGGTACCGGCTACTCGGCCCTCAACTATCTGCGCTCTTTCCCGGTGGATCTGGTCAAGATCGACCGCTCTTTTGTGCGCCATATCCCCTTCAACGAGCAGGATCGGATGCTGCTGGACGGCATCATCAACATAGTGCACAACCTCGGTATGCAGGTGGTGATTGAGGGGGTAGAAACCCGCGAGCAACTCAATTTCCTCTGTCAGAAGGGGTGTGCCTTCACCCAGGGTTATCTGCTCAGCCGCCCGCTGGCCTATGACGATCTCACCGAATATCTGCAGCTCAATGACAAGGGGATGTTTCTGCAGATCAGTTAGGGGGTTTACTCCTTCGATGTCATCTCTGCCTGCTTCGTTTGCAGTGTCCGGTAATTCTCGCCGAGATAGCGCAGATAGATGCGATCCAGTACCCCTTCATCCAGCATCTGTTGCAGCGCCTTGTTGTAGGCAGGCAAAAGGTCTGCTTTCTGCTTGCCAAAACAGAGGTAGAGCGGTGTCGAGTCGATAAAGGGGGTGAGGGGGCGGATCTTGACGTCCTGCTCCCTGGAGAGGATGGGGGCCGAGAAGTAGTCGAGGATGATGAGGTCAACCCGGCTCTTCTCAAGCAACAGCAGCAACTGCTTGTCTGAATGGGCCTTGATGGGGTCCCATCCGGTGAAGTTCCTGATCTTGTCGGTATAGTCATAGCCCCTGACCATCCCTACTTTCAGCCCCTTGGCCATCTCCCACGAGAAGTTCTGTAACGGACTGTCGGTACGCACATAGGCTGCCAGAGGATAGAAGGCGGTGGCAAGGTCAGAGTGATAGCAACCGGGGAGAGGGGCATTGTCGAGAATGCCATCCGCCAACTGGGTGCTGACATATTGCTCGCAGCGCCCCCAAGGCAGTTCAAGCAGGGTGAGGTGCATGCCAAGGCGGCGCGCCACCTCTTGATGGATCTCCACCGAAATGCCCTCTTTCAGGTTGCCCTGTTCGGCATAGGAAAAGGGAGGCCAGTCTACGCCGCAGACCTTCAGGTTTGTGCCGCTCTGGGCGGCGAGGAGCAGGGCAATGAACAGGTTCATGGGATTTCCTCCCTACAGCGACTTGAAGGGGCTGTGGTACACTCGGTTCACTGAACTTAGAACGCATCCAGAGACCATGCAAATCCTCCTCGAAGACCCCGCCAAGGCCGCGCAGGCTGACGCGCTGGCCAGCCAGCTTGCCCAGCTCGACCTTCCCCAGTTTGCCCTGGTGTTTACCCCGGAAAGGTTGGAACTGCGCAAGCTGGACGAGCCCAAGCTGGGTGCCGTCTATGTGGATTTCGTCGAAGGGGCCGTCGCCCATCGCCGCAAATTTGGCGGCGGTCGTGGCCAGTCCATCGCCAAGGCAGTGGGGCTCAAGGCCGGCGCCAAACCGACCGTAGTGGATGCCACTGCCGGACTGGGGCGTGATGCCTTCGTTCTGGCTTCTCTTGGTTGCAAGGTGACCCTGATCGAACGCAGCCCTGTGGTAGCCGTCCTGCTGCAGGATGGTCTGGCTCGAGCCGCCGAAGACCCGGAGATTGGCCCCTGGGTGCGCGAGCGGATGCAGTTGCTGCACGGCCCGGCGGTGGAGACCTTGCTAGGGCTAACCGAGCGGCCTGACGTCATCTACCTCGACCCCATGTTCCCCCACAAACAGAAGTCGGCGCTGGTGAAAAAAGAGATGCGGGTGTTTCAGTCGCTGGTGGGGCCGGATCTCGACGCCGATGCCCTGCTGCCGGCGGCGCTGAAGATGGCACAAAAGCGGGTAGTGGTGAAGCGACCGGACTATGCTGGCTGGCTCAATGAGCACAAACCCAGCATGGCTATCGAGACCAAGAGCAACCGCTTCGATGTCTATGTGATGGCGGCGCTGGCGGGATAACGCCGCACGCGAGGGGTAAAAGAAGAGGGCCAACCCGATGGGGTTGGCCCTCTTGCCATCTATTGGCCGTCGGCTGGGGCCGGCGGGGTAAAGCGGATCAGTTTTTCCTCCCCCTGCCAGCTGAGCACCATGGTGACCAGCTCCGCCAGACTGAGCCGTTCGCCACTGTGCAGCAGCAGGTACTCGATCCCTTCTCTGGCCTCGATGGTGCGGATCTTGTCCGCCCACTGGCGGCCATCTCGGTCGGTGAGGGTGACCGGCAACTGCCAGCTGGCGGCGATCTCCAGCCAGTCGTAGAGATCGCAACTGATGGGTTGGTAGGTGTTCATGTGCGGGTTGCCCTCTTGTCGCCGGTTACTGGAAATTGATGATGGTGGCGGGCGCCACCACCGCTTGGGCTTTCTGCACCTGTTCCAATTGCAGCGGGTCGCCAGCCAGCGCCGGATCGTCCTCGTGGCCATTGCAGACCAGCGCCAGATCGTAGCTACCGAGATTAACAAATCCCAACTCGTAACCAAAGCCGCCACCGCTTTGCGGCAACACGGGCGCGCTGGCATAGAAGCCGTTGTCGCTGTCCGCCATGTCGGGGTAGTTGTCGTCACTTCTGGGTTGGTAGAAGTAGACGAAAGCCTTGTCGGTCAGCAGGCCGCCACACAAGCCAGCTGCTACCGTGCCCCTGGCGATGGTGACCTGGGTGTTATTCACCAGCCGTACCCCTCTGGGCTTGAGCTTGTAGTACTGCTCGTGGCCGGGCAGCACCATGGCCTGGCGCAGGTCGAACTCGGTGGTGAAGGCGCTGAGGCCGTTTGCTGCGATGGTGAAGGCATCCAGCTTGAGCTCGCTGCTTGGCACTTCCAGCGGCTTGATCCCCCCATCATCCCGTTTGACGTAGGAGTAGGGGGTGCCATTCAGAAATTGGTTGCTGACCTCCCGTCCATCCAGTATCCGCAACCTCATCTGGCTGTAGTCACCGGGCATCACGCTCTGACCGGACAGCAGGGGGCGACTGGCGGATCCTTGATAACTCAGCAGGTCGATGTAGGTGAACTGCGGCCGGTCTGCACTGTCGAGCGGTATCGTCTCGCCGCTCGGGGTGCAGCCATCGTCCTGGGCCGAGGTGAGAAAACTGGCGGTGGTCCAGATCTGTTCGTTGCCGGCGACGGGGTGGATGCTGATGTTGGCGACGGCGATGCAGACCTTACTGACCGCATCCACCGGGGCGTCGGAGAAGGCCAGCGAGAGCTTGGCTTGTTGTGGTTGGCTATTGCTGTCGCCACCACCGCCGCAGGCGGTGAGCAGGGTGGTCAGTCCGATCAGAGTCAAGGATTTCATGGCGTCCATTCCGGTTGGTTATGAAGACACCCCAACTCTAGTCGAACGTTGGTCATGAAGGGGAGGCTGGGCCCAGACGCAAGGGCGGGATCTGCCCGTCAGCCCAATAACATCAAGGTGCAGGCCTGAGTAGCACCAGTGTTGGCTGCGAAAGAGATTGTCGGAACGCCGGGGCACTGATTGGGCGTGGCCCAATCAGGCTTCCAGCAGGCGGGTGGGCCAGCCCATCTTCTGCTGGCGCTCCACTTCGAGGCGCAGCTCGCTGGCGCGCAGGTAGTGTTCATCCATCCAGCCCTTGGGCAGGGTCAGGGTCAGTGACTCCTCTTCTGCCTGCAGGGTGAAGCTGGGCACTGTGCCCTGGGTGCGGCGCATGCAGAGGATCAGCGCGATGCGCAGGATACGGGCCAGCCGGATCGCCTGACGACCGGTGACGGCACCCTGTTTCTCCAGCGGTTCCAGCTTGAATTCGTCCCGCTGGTTGAACAGCAGGGCCGACAACAGCTTCTTTTGCGCGGGAGTAAAGCCCGGCATGTCGATGTTGTCGATGATGTAGGCGGCGTGTTGCGGCGCCTTCTTGTACTCGATACAGAGGCCGATCTCGTGCAGCAGGGCCGCATAACGCAAGATCGGACGACCGTAGCGTTTCGATAGTCGCCAGGCCGGTTGCAGCTGGTTGAACGCCTCGACGGCGGTATCGCGTACTCGTTCGGCGTGCTCTTTATCCAGCTGATAGCGGCTGATCAGGCTGTCGGCGGTGCGATCCCGGGCATCACAGTCGTGATTGTTGCCAAGCAGACCGTAGATCAGTCCTTCACGCAGGGCGCCCCCCGCGAGGGTCATGCTCTCGATATCGAGGGTTTCGAAGATGGCGATCAGGATGGCGAGGCCGGAGGGGAACACGGTCAGCCGCTCGGCCGCCAGCCCTTCCAGTTGCAGCCGGTCGAGCTTGCCGCAGGCGATGGCCTGACCCATCAGCTCCTGCAGTTTCGGCAGGGTGACCCGTTCGCTTTTCCCTTGCGCCAGCATGATCTCTTGCAGCGCCTGCACCGTGCCGGAGGCGCCGACACAGGTACGCCAGCCGAGGGCACGGTAATCATCCGCCACCTTCTCTAGCACCGCCTTGGCGGCAGCAATCGCCTGCTCGAAACGGGCTTCGGAGAGCTCGCCATCACCGAAGTGATTGTTGAGCCAGGTAACGCAGCCCATGTGCAGGCTGTTGAGCAGTTTTGCTTCGCTATGTTCGCCGATCACCAGTTCGGTACTGGCACCGCCGATGTCGATCACCAGCCGGTTGCCTTCCCCGGCAGAGGTCCAGGAGACCCCTTCATAGATGGTCTTGGCCTCTTCCTCGCCCGAGATGATCTCGATGCTGTGGTTGAGCACCCGTTCAGCTTCGCTGAGGAACTCGTCGACGTTGGTGGCAAGCCGCAAGGTTGCGGTGCCCACCACCCGGATGTTGTCGGCCGGAATGTCCTGCAATTGTTCGGAGAAGAGACGCAAACAGTCCCAGCCCCGCTCCATGGCGGCACGGCTGAGACGAAATTCCGGATCAAGCCCTGCTGCGAGGCGAACCTTGCGCTTGACCTTGGCGACGGTGCGCAGGGCACCGGCGACCTCGCGCACCACCAGCATATGAAAGCTGTTGGAGCCGAGGTCGATGGCGGCATAGAGAGGCGAGTTGTGCAACGGGCCTGTCCTTAGCTCTTGCGCGGCGGACGACGACGGTTGTTGCTGTTGCCACCGCCCTGACGATCCCGCATGTTGCGGTTCACCGGCTGACGGTTGCGGAACACCCGTTTCGGCGGGGTCACGTCATCCAGCAGCGCTTCGCGATCATATTTGCTGACCGGAATGGCGTGGTGGATGTACTCCTCGATGGCCGGCAGGTTGAAGGCATAGTCTTCACAGGCCAGGCTGATGGAGTGACCGCTCTTGCCGGCACGACCGGTACGACCGATGCGGTGTACATAGTCTTCAGCGTCGTCGGGCAGGTCATAGTTGAAGACGTGGGTCACGTCAGGGATGTGCAGACCACGGGCGGCCACGTCGGTGGCGACCAGAATATCGAGCGCACCCTTGGTGAAATCCTCGAGGATCTTCATCCGTTTCTTCTGCGGCACATCACCGGTCAGCAGACCGACGCGGTGGCCGTCATTCTCCAGCCAGGCATGGACGTCTTCACAGACATGCTTGGTGTTGGCGAAGACGATGGCTTTTTCCGGCCACTCCTCTTCCATCAGGGAGAGCAGCAGCAACATCTTGTCTTCATTGGAGGGGTAGAACAGCTCCTCCTTGATCCGCACACCGGTCATCTGCTCCGGCTCGACCTGCACATGTTCCGGGTGGTTCATGTGTTCGTAGGCCAACTCCTGCACGCGCAGGGAGAGTGTGGCGGAGAACAGCATGCTAAGGCGCTCGGTCGCGGGCGGCATGCGGCGGAACAGGAAGCGGATGTCCTTGATGAAGCCCAGATCGAACATGCGATCCGCTTCGTCCAGTACCACGACCTGAATGTTGCTCAGGTCGATGACCTTGGACTTGAAGTAGTCGATGATGCGGCCAGTAGTGCCGATCAGGATGTCGACGCCCTGCTCCAGCACGGCCAGCTGCTTGTCGTAACCTTCGCCACCGTAGGCGAGGCCGAGTTTCAGGCCGGTAGAGGCGGCGATGCTGTCGGCATCGTTATAGATCTGTACTGCCAGTTCCCGGGTGGGGGCCATGATGATGGCTCTGGGTTGGTTAACCAGACGGGGCTTGGTCAGCGGGTGAGTCAGCAAATAGTTGAATGTCGCGGCCAGGAAGGCAATGGTCTTGCCGGTTCCTGTCTGGGCCTGACCGGCGAGGTCATGGCCCTCTACCAGCAGTGGCAGGGAGAGTGCCTGGATGGGGGTGCAATAGTGAAATCCCTTTGATTCCAGACCAGCCAGAACTTCGGGTTCGAGGCCCATTTGGGCGAATTTGTCGGTCGTTAAGTGTGTTTTGCTCATGGCGGTAGGTTATCAGGTTAGGCTTGCAATAATAAACAGGATCATTTCAAATAGGGCAACTATTGCCTTTATTGACGAGTCAATAAAGCCTTATTTACTGACTGGAGTTGGAGATGAGTGACAAGATTGTTCAGCTGAGCGATGCCAGCTTCGAGGCAGATGTAATCAAAGCCGATGGCGCCGTTCTGGTCGACTTCTGGGCCGAGTGGTGTGGTCCGTGCAAGATGATTGCCCCGATCCTGGAAGAAGTTGCCCAAGAGTACGAAGGTCGCGTGACCGTAGCCAAACTGAACATCGACCATAACTCTGATACTCCGCCGAAGTACGGCATTCGTGGTATCCCGACCCTCTTGCTGTTCAAGAATGGCGAAGTGGCAGCGACCAAGGTCGGTGCACTGTCCAAGACTCAGCTGAAAGAGTTCCTGGACGGCAACCTGTAATAATTAAAGAGGAGCGCATTGCAATAATGCGCTCCTTCTGTTTTATCACCTAGACGCTCATCCCGATTGGTGCTAGTTTATCGCTCGTTTGCTAACCTTTTTGCCTGACTCTTTGCTAACCACAGCCTGGCAATCAAATCCGATCAGCATCAATCCAGCAGACTGTCTCCTCATTTCAATCCTTGCTTACAGACTTTCACCACTATGAATCTGACTGAATTAAAGAACACTCCTGTGTCCGAGCTGGTCAAGCTTGGCGAATCCATGGGGTTGGAAAATCTGGCTCGGGCGCACAAGAAAGACATCATTTTTGCCATCCTCAAGGCGCACGCCAAGGGTGGCGAGGATATCTTTGGCGACGGTGTGCTGGAAATCCTGACCGATGGTTTCGGCTTCCTGCGTAGTGCAGACGGCTCCTATCTGGCAGGCCCTGACGATATCTACGTCTCCCCGAGCCAGATCCGCCGCTTCAACCTGCGTACCGGCGATACCATCTCCGGCAAGATCCGGCCACCGAAAGAGGGCGAACGCTACTTCGCACTGCTCAAGGTCAACGAGGTCAACTACGACCGCCCGGAAAACTCCCGCAACAAGATCCTGTTTGAAAACCTTACCCCTCTGCATGCCAACGAACGTCTGCGTATGGAACGGGGTAACGGCTCTACTGAAGATATCACCGCCCGTGTACTGGACCTGGCTTCCCCCATCGGTAAAGGCCAGCGTGGCCTGATCGTGGCGCCGCCCAAGGCCGGTAAGACCATGCTGCTGCAGAACATCGCCCAGAGCATCGCCTACAACCACCCAGACTGTGAACTGATCGTTCTGCTGATCGACGAGCGTCCGGAAGAAGTGACCGAGATGCAGCGCATGGTGAAGGGCGAAGTGATCGCTTCCACCTTCGACGAGCCTGCTTCCCGTCACGTTCAGGTTGCTGAAATGGTGATCGAGAAGGCCAAGCGTCTGGTCGAGCACAAGAAAGACGTGGTGATCCTGCTGGACTCCATCACCCGTCTGGCCCGTGCCTACAATACCGTTATCCCGTCATCCGGCAAAGTACTGACCGGTGGTGTGGACGCCAACGCCCTGCACCGTCCCAAGCGCTTCTTCGGTGCCGCGCGTAATGTGGAAGAGGGCGGCAGCCTGACCATCATCGCCACCGCGCTGATCGATACCGGCTCCAAGATGGATGAAGTCATCTACGAAGAGTTCAAGGGTACAGGCAACATGGAACTGCACCTCTCGCGCAAGATTGCCGAGAAGCGTGTCTACCCGGCCATCGACATCACCCGCTCCGGCACCCGCAAGGAAGAGCTGCTGACCACTGGTGACGAGCTGCAGAAGATGTGGATCCTGCGCAAGATTGTCCACCCGATGGGCGAGATCGACGGTATCGAGTTCCTCATCGACAAGCTGGCGATGACCAAGACCAACGACGAGTTCTTCGACGCCATGCGGCGCCAGCAGAAGTAAGTCCGGTCAGAAAATGACGAAACCGCGGCCCTGGTCGCGGTTTTTGTTTATCTGTTTTCCGGTTGCCCTAGTAGTATGAGATCCCGATGTCGCATGGATGGAGACGTCATGAAGCCTGTTGTCTGGTTATTGCTGGGATTGCTGAGTGCAATGCCAGTCTGTGCGCAGAGTGCTCCGGCTACGGTGACAGCCGAGACGTTGCAAACGCACCAGCGCTATCTGGCGAGCCGTCTGCAGCAAGGACAATTTGCCGCCATCGACTCTCTGCTGGCGACCCTGAGCCGCGAGCAGCGGGAGTTCCTGCTGTTGCAGCTGCTGCGGGATATTCCGGTTACCGCTCCTGCGTCCCCCGCGTTGCAACGCTGGGTCGAGGCACAGGCCGACAAGGCTCCCGAGTGGCTGCTGGAGCAGCAGGTAGACGGTTTTCTGGTGCAGCAACCTGTCTACGATTTTGCCGCGCAGGCCCGTCAGTTGCTGGGGGAGTGGCAACTGCACTCATTGGTGCAGCGCTATCAGCAGCAGCTTGCCCAAGGTAGCTTCCAGCTAAAGTCCCTCTATTACAGCAGTAACCCCGATATTGCCATGCAGCAGCAAGCCCTGTTGCTGGCCCTCGACGCCTTGCCGCAATCGATCTGGATGCGGGAGGCGCAAGCGCTGGCCAGCCGGAATATCTATCTGCCCGACAATCAGCTGTTGCTCCATCTGCTGCTGCGCACAGGTGAACCGGCGCTCTATGGCATGTTGTGGCGGCGGCCGGCAGATCAGGATGCGCTGCGCGCACTCGCCACCATCAACCGCTTCCATCATGGCAATACGGCCAGCTCCCTGCTGATTGCCGCCAGCGGCAATCCCGGTTTGAGAGAGCCGGCCCTGCGCCAACTGAGCGCGCTCTCCCCCTTGCCGCCGCAGGCCCAGAAATACCTGCTGGCGGAACTCTCCAACCGTCAATACGGGGCGCTGGTGGCCGGTCTGTTGATGGAGGTGGACGAGCCCCAGCTGCTCTCTGCGCTGGCCAGACGCCTCGGCCAGCGTGACATGCCACCCATTGCACCGAGTCTGCTGCCCGATTCGGGTACACCCGATGGGCAGCCAGGGTTATAATGCGTGACCTCCTGAACCCGGTTGGGAACTTGCATGAAATACAAGGATTTGCGTGATTTCATCGCGCAGCTGGAACAAAACGGACAACTCAAGCGCATCACCCGCGAGATAGATCCCTATCTGGAGATGACCGAGATCAGCGATCGCACCCTGCGTGCGGGTGGCCCGGCTCTGCTGTTCGAAAATCCCAAAGGCTACACCATGCCGGTGCTGACCAACCTGTTCGGTACCCCGGATCGGGTTGCCATGGGCATGGGGCAGCCCGATGTGGGCGCCCTGCGTCAGGTCGGGGTCTGGCTCTCCTATCTCAAGGAGCCCGAGCCGCCCAAGGGATTCAAGGAGCTGATGGAGAAGCTGCCGATCTTCAAGCAGGTGCTCAACATGCCGACCAAGCGGCTCTCTTCCGCCCCCTGCCAGCAGGTGGTGCAGGAGGGAGATGCGGTCGATCTCGACCAGATCCCGATCCAGCACTGCTGGCCCGGCGATGTGGCACCGCTGGTCACCTGGGGCCTCACCATCACCCGTGGCCCCTACAAGAAGCGCCAGAACCTCGGCATCTATCGCCAGCAGAAGATCGCCAAAAACAAGCTGATCATGCGCTGGCTGGATCATCGTGGCGGTGCCATCGATTTTCGCGAGTGGCAGGAGTCCCATCCCGGTGAGCGATTCCCGGTGGTGGTGGCACTTGGCGCCGATCCCGCGACCATTCTCGGCGCGGTGACGCCGGTGCCGGATACTCTCTCCGAATATGCCTTTGCCGGTCTGCTACGTGGCAGTCGTACCGAGGTGATCAAGGCCATCAGCTGCGATCTGGAGGTGCCCGCCAGCGCAGAAATCGTGCTGGAAGGCTATCTGGAACCGGGCGAAATGGCGCCGGAAGGGCCCTATGGCGACCACACCGGTTACTACAACGAGGTGGACGAGTTCCCGGTCTTCACCATCACCCACATCACCAAGCGGCGCGATGCCATCTATCACAGTACCTACACCGGCCGTCCGCCTGATGAACCGGCGGTGCTGGGTCTGGCGCTGAACGAGGTGTTCGTGCCGCTGCTGCAGAAGCAGTTCCCCGAGATTGTGGACTTCTATCTGCCGCCGGAGGGGTGCTCCTACCGGATGGCGGTGGTGACCATCAAGAAACGCTACCCGGGCCATGCCAAGCGGGTGATGCTGGGAGTCTGGTCATTCCTGCGCCAGTTCATGTACACCAAGTTCGTGGTGGTGTGTGACGATGACGTCAACGCTCGCGACTGGAAGGATGTGATCTGGGCCATCACCACCCGGATGGACCCGGCACGGGACACCACCTTGATCGAGCACACCCCGATCGACTATCTGGACTTCGCCTCGCCGATCTCCGGCCTCGGCTCCAAGATGGGGCTGGATGCCACCAACAAGTGGCCGGGCGAGACCAATCGGGAGTGGGGTCAGCCCATAGTGCAGGATGAGGCGGTGAAGCAGAAGGTGGATGCCATCTGGGATGAGCTCAATATCCTCGGATGAGGCAAACATGACAGCTTTGCTGCAAAAAGTGATGCGATCCGCACTGATTTGAGTATTCTCGACTGACGGGGCCAGGGCTGCTGGTCGTCACTCCATAGTGAAACAATGAGCGAAGCGGGCCGAGCGAGCCCGCCACAAGGACAAGAATGCAACGTATCAAATGCCGCGTAGAGGAACTGCGCGAATATGTCGACACCATCTGGCATGTGGCCCTGACGCCGCAGCAAGCGATCAGCTTCAAGCCGGGCCAGTATCTGCTGGTGGTGATGAGCGATTCGGACAAGCGCCCCTTCTCCATCGCCAACTCGCCGACCCGCCCGGGCGTGCTGGAGCTGCAGATCGGCGCCACTCCCGAGAACGCCTACGCCGGTCAGGTGCTGGCCCGCATGCGCGAGCAGGGGGAGATCGAGGTTGAATTGCCGGCTGGCAAGGCGTTCCTGCGCGATGAATCCCCCCGTCCGCTGATCCTGATGGCGGGCGGCACCGGTTTCTCTTACGCCCGCTCCATTCTGGAGTACCTGATCGACACGGGCAGCAAGCGTCCGGTGTTCTTCTACTGGGGTGTGCGTCAGGCTCACTGGCTTTACGAACTGGAGCAGATGCAGCAGTGGGAGCGTGACTATGCGCCGCTCACCTTTATTCCGGTGGTGCAGGAGCCTGACGCCGACTGGACCGGCAAGAACGGACTGGTGCACAAGGCGATCATGGATGACTTCGTCAGCCTCCACGACTACGACATCTATGTCGCCGGCCGTTTCGAGATGGCGGGTGCCGCGCGTGAGGAGTTCAAGATCCTTGGCGCCGAGCCGGAGCGCATCTTTGGTGATGCCTACGAATTTATCTGACGGGATCCCCGCTTGGATGACGCAGCCCCCGGTTTTGCCGGGGGCTTTTTTTGTGGCTGCCGCAGTACCTGATCGTACCGAATGGTTGGATTATCGCGGCGTTATCCCATTATTTTTCAATATTTTGGCTATGAATGGCTACTAATCTGGCTTGGCTGGTGGCATCTTTGTTTGGATTGACAAGAGTATCCATAGAGCAAGCACAAGGAGGCGCAGTGTTAAGCAAAGAGGCAAGGGGGCAGCCCGGGTATGATCGGGAGGCACCCTGCGCGACTGAGCTGGCCGCCATGCCGGAACCCTCCTCCGGTGGTGATGCGTTTGCCCGTTTGCAGGCTGATATCGCCGCGCTAAAGCATGACAATGGTCTGTTGCAGGAGAAGCTCAATGCCGCCCTCGATGGCACCGGCATTTGCCTCTGGCAGGGCACCATTCCCACCGGTGAGCTGCGGGTCTTCAATCTGCAGAACTTTCAGGCCGGTGACATGGCCCCTCATTTCGATCAGTGGAGCGCCAAGCTCCATCCCGACGATCGCGCCCATGCCATGGGCAGCTACTTTGCCCACCTTGAGAGGAAAACGCCCTTCTACGAAGCTGAATACCGCACCATCAGCCCGGGCGGGGAGATCACCTGGCTGTGGGATCGTGGTCGCGTCGTGGAGTGGGATGATGAGGGCAGGCCATTGCGGATCATGGGCTCCCATATCGATATCACCCAGCGCAAGGCTTATGAGCAGCGGCTGGCAGAGCGTGCCAACTGCGATGCGCTCACCGGCCTGCTCAACCGGCAGGGATTTGGCAAGGCGTTCGCTCTACAGCCGCCACAAGGGACGGGGGCACTGCTCTTTATCGATCTGGATGACTTCAAGGGGATCAATGACCAGTTGGGCCACGCTTGTGGTGATCAGGTACTGCAGCAGATGGCGGAGTGGTTGCGTCTCATTATGCCGGGTTCTGCCCTGTGCGGCCGTTACGGCGGTGACGAGTTTGTGGTTTATCTGCATCGTGATGTATCAAACCATGCTCTGGCTCATCTGGCCGATGCCCTGATCTGCCGGATGCATGGTTACGTGCCCAAACCCGGTTGCCCGCAGCGGGTGGGGCTGAGTATCGGCATCGCCCTGTGGGAGGAGCAACCATTGAGCTTCCGACAGGCATTGGAGGTGGCCGACCGGGCCATGTACGAGGCCAAGGCGCGCGGCAAGCGGGCCTGGTATCTGCTTCAGGTGTGATGCTTTTTACAGGTTCAATACAAAGCAAAAACCCCAGCTGAGCTGGGGTTTTCGTTATTCGCCTTTGGCGCCGAGCTGCTGCTCGAGCTGAGCCAGCTTGCTTTCGAGGGCGGCCAGTTTTTCCCGGGTACGCAGCAGCACCTTGGTCTGCACGTCGAACTCTTCACGGCTGACCAGATCCAGCTTGCCCAGCTGCGCTTGCAGTACCTGACGCATCTTCTTCTCGGCCTCTTCACCCATGCTGCGAATGCCGGGTGGCAGGGAGTTGTGCACCTGCTTGGCGATCTCTTCCAGTTTCTTCGGGTCGATCATGATGTCCTCCTTAAGCGTTGGCGGACATTCTACCGACAATTGCCTCACTTTGCCGAGATCGCGGCGGCTTTTTAGTCGTGATGGTGCCCGCTGGCTGGTCGGGTCTGGTTAATCACTCACTGTTGTTACCCTTGCGCCCCTTTGTTGACGTAAAACCTTGATTCTCTCCACAAACCTGAGCAGAAGATGACCAACATGAGTCTCGTTGGTTGTTGGTTTTATGTTAACGTCTTGCAGTCGCGGTCGTGATGGCCTCGTTGGCTGGTGATGGATAACAACCCTATAAAAAGAGAATAAAAAATGAAGAAGAAGCTAATTTATGCAGCTGTTGTCAGCGCTCTGCTGAGCGGATGTGGTGGAGATGACAACAAGGGAGATACTACCAGCTCCCTGGACTATGCCCTGAGTGGAGCCAATGGACT
Organism: Aeromonas sp. 600724; assembly: GCF_049175135.1. NCBI lineage: Bacteria > Pseudomonadati > Pseudomonadota > Gammaproteobacteria > Aeromonadales > Aeromonadaceae > Aeromonas > Aeromonas sp. 600724. Next base: position 34,417 of record NZ_JAAKUM010000022.1, read on the forward strand.
TCGCCCGAGTGTGCTGGCCCCCCGCGCCAGCGATGGTACCCTGAAGTTTTCGACAGAAACTGCTGATCTGTCGAACCCGGTATCTGCCCTCTCCACCCTTGATGGCTGGTCAACCACCCAACCCGTCCAGCTGGTACCGGCGACCGTGACCGGTGTCTCTGTGCCGGCCCCGGCGGCCAGCGAGTATGTCTCTGCCGTTGCGCCCCTCTACCTGCTGGAGCTGGTACTGGATCCGGTGACTCAGCGACCCGTTGGAGTGAAGAACAATAAGCCTCTGACCTATGGCACTGACTTTGTGGTGAGTGATGGTGGCGGCAAACTCAATCTGGTTCCGCTCAAGCCGCTCAATCCCTCTTCCTACTACATGATCGTGGCGACCGACTCCCTCAAGGACAGTCGTGGTACGCCGCTCAAGGCCGGCGGTGATTACAGCAACTTCAAATCGACGGCTGGTGCAACCGCGCAGGAGCAGACCATCAGCAGCCTGATTGTGCTGCAGGAAGCGTTGTTCAAGGCCGCTACCGGGATTACCGGCGATCGGGTAATTTTCTCCGACTGGTTTGCCACCCAATCTGGCGCCGATGTGCTGCTGGCTGTGAAGGGAGCTGCGGCCACCGTGTTGCAGAGCCCGACCCTGGATGCCGCATCGTTGTGGAAGCAGGACGCCAAAGGCAACACCAGCCTGCCGGGGACCTATACGATTGATGCGCTCAATGGCGGGGTGGATTTTCTGACCCAGCTGGCGAACGAGCCATTCTTGCCGCAGAAAGATCGTGATGCGATTGCTGCCGCTGTGGCGGCTAATGGCACCCTAAATGGAGTCGCAGCGGTAACCAAGGTTTATACCGGCACCGTCAAACTCCCTTACTTCCTCTCAACCCCGGCGATAGCCGGCTCCTGGGACAAGGCCAAGACCCAATCTTGGCATGGCGCCATTCCCAGCCTCTATGCCATCGCCAATGCGTTGAAAGCGGGTGATATCGAGGTGATCGGTGGGCTGGTCGGGGCGGGTGTGGACCCAGTACTGCTGGGTGAGCTGATCGCCGATCCGAGCCGTCAGGCCGATCTGCTGAGGGAGGCGAGCAAGCTGATCGGGGTGACCCTCACCTCGGGTGGCAAGCCGCTGGATGCCGAGCGCAATATCGGTCGTTTCAACCCGCTGCCGACCCTGACCGAAGTACAATCTGTACCGCTGCGGATCTTTGCCCCCACCACTGACCTCAGCACTGTCACCGATGTGATCATCTATCAGCACGGGGTCACCTCCATCAAGGAGAACGCCTATGCGCTGGCGCTGAGCCAGATAGGTGCCGGGTTAGACCCATCAGTGAACAAGGTGGTTGCTGTGGTGGTGATCGATCACCCGCTGCACGGTGAGCGTGGCTATGCCCTGAGCGGCAGCATGGATACCGTCACCACCTCCGAGAACCCGACTCCCTATCTGAATTTGGGTTATCTGACGGTGGCGCGGGACAACCTGAAACAGAGCGTGGCCGATCTGCTTGGCCTTCGCCTGGCTGTCGGTCTGGCCAATGCCAAGGGGCTGGGTGGCCAATTGGGTGGTGCTGGTCTAAAGGTGCATTTCCTCGGTCACTCACTCGGTGCCATTACCGGGGCCAATCTGCTGGCTGTCGCCAACCAGACCACCGGCAGTGCTCAGGCTGATGCCCTGTTCAAGTTCGATACCGGCGGTCTTGCGATGCCGGGTGGCGGCATCGCCCCGCTGCTGCTCAACTCGCCGAGCTTCGGGCCGACCATCAAGATGAGCGTGCTCACCTCGGGCAGTCCTGAGTTGAAGGCCGGGTTTGAGGCTTATGCTCCCGGTTGCCAGACGGCGGTGCCGACCTGTTTCGTGAACGAGTTCCTGCCCAGTCTGGATGCGGCTACTCAGGCGGGGGCTGCGAGCACCTTGCAGAGCTATACCTTTGCCGCCCAGTCAGTGCTGGACTCTGCGGACCCGATCAATCTGGGCAGTGGCGTCGCCAAGAGCTTCCCGCTGTTCGCCACCGAAATTGTTGGTGATGGGGCGCTCAGCTTACCGGATCAGGTGATCCCCAACAGCATCGCCTCCGCGCCTTTGGGTGGTACCGAGCCGCTGTTCCGGGTACTGGGTTTGCAAGAGCTGAAGGGTTCCGGCGTGCTCCCGGCGGGTCACCATGCTGCGCGCTTCCTGAAAGGGGGCCATAGCTCGCTGCTGGCCCCTGACGAGAACTTTGATCCGACTGGCGCGGTCACCACCGAGAGCCAGACCCAGTTCGCCAGCTTCTTTATGAGTGGCGGTGCGGCGGTCAAGGTGACTGACGACACCCTGCTCAAGCAGTAACTGCGCAGACCATAAGCAAACGCCGCCCTTCGGGGCGGCTTTCTCGTTTCTGCAACTGCTGAATAATCAGGTCGGCTGGTGGTTGCGATCCAGCCAGCCTTGCAGCAGGCCGGCCAGCAGACCGGTCAGGTGGGCGATGTTGGCGGTGCTGGTTCCGAGCATGTCGAAGAAGCCGAGCACCATCCAGAACAGCATAAAGCCCATCAGCGCCGGTGGCAGAGTCAGGCCACAGGCCGGTTGCAGCTTGCTGCGCAGCCAGCAGTAGCCGAGCAGGGCATAGACCACGCCGGAGAGGCCGCCAAACAGCGGGCCGCTGGCGAAGAACTCGGCGATATTGGGCAGGGCGGCGCCCACCAGCAGCAGGATCAGCAGCTTGCCGCTGCCGAGGCGCTGTTCGATCTGGCCGCCGAGATACCACCACCAGAGCAAGTTGAACACCAGATGGAGCACCGAGAAGTGGATCAGGGCGGGGGTGAAATAACGCCATGCCTGCCAGTCGGTGAACTGGGCCAGCGTCGGGTGGAATGCCAGTTCATCGTAGATGGGCAGGCCGATGGCCTCGATCCCGTAGATGGCGAGACAGGCGATGATAACCACCAGCGTCAGTGGCCCCGCCTGATGGAGGAAATCGGTGATGGGGTCCGTCATCCCCTTGCTGTAGTCGATGCGAGCATCGGCGCGGCCGGATTGCCAGGAGGCTTCCATATAGCGCGGGTGGCCCGGCTCGGCCAGAAAGCGCTTCACCTCCAGCTGGGCCTGAGCGAGGCGTTGCTCGTCCGCCAGCCAGATGGTGACCCCCAGCTCGGACTGGGTCAGCTCGCAGGAGATCCCTAGCGTCGCCAGATAGTCCACCAGCGCCTGCGCCATGCGGGCGTTGTCGAGCACCAGCAGCTGGATCATGCCTCGCCTGCCTCGATGGGAAACTCCCTGCGCCACGCCTCGAAGCCGCCATCCAGACTGTAGACCTCGTCATAACCCTGTTGCAGCAGGTATTGGGCCGCCCCTTGACTGCTGTTGCCGTGATAGCACATCACGATGACCGGGGTATCGAAATCCACTTCATTCATAAAGCGCACCAGGGTGCCATTGGTGAGGTGGAAGGCGCCGACCGCGTGGGCCGCTTCAAAGGATTGCGGGTCGCGAATATCCACCAGACGGGCTTCACCCGCGCTCAGTTTCTGGTGGGCATCATGGGCATTGATATGGGCAAACTGGTCCATCGGGATGTCCTGCGAATAGGTTGATTACGGGCCAGTGTACCGCAAGCTTGGGCGCAAACTAACCCCACAAAAGATAAGGGAGCCAGCGGCTCCCTTGTTGATATGGCATGCGGGTCAGTGGGTTAACCGCCCAGATAGGCCTGCCGCACTGCCGGGTTGGCCAGCAGGGCGGCGCCCGTGTCTTGCAGCACCACGTGGCCGTTCTCCAGCACATAACCGCGGTCGGCCAGCTTGAGCGCCTGGTTGGCGTTCTGCTCCACCAGAAAGATGGTCATCCCCTTCTGGCGCAACTGCTCAATGGTGTCGAAGATCTGCTGGATGACGATGGGGGCCAGCCCCAGCGAGGGTTCATCCAGCAGCAGCAGGCGTGGTTTGCTCATCAGGGCACGGCCGATGGCCAGCATCTGCTGCTCGCCGCCGGACATGGTGCCCGCCCGTTGTTGCAAGCGTTCGTGCAGGCGCGGGAACAGGGTGAACACCTGATCCAGCAGGCCATGCTGCTCGGCCTTGTCGACGAAGAAGGCGCCCATCAGCAGGTTCTCCTCCACCGTCAGGCGGGCGAAGATGCGGCGCCCCTCCGGCACCACGGCGATATCCTTGCGCATAATGCGGGCGGTGGTGAGGGAGCTGATCTGTTCCCCCTCAAACCAGATGGAGCCGCTGCTGGGCTTGGGTTCACCGCAGAGGGTCATCAGCAGGGTGGTCTTGCCCGCGCCGTTGGCGCCGATCAGGGTGACGATTTCACCCTCTTTCACCTCGACGCTGATATCGTGCAGCGCCTGAATTTTGCCGTAGTGGGTCGATACGTTGCGAAGTTCTAACATCTTTTTGTCCTTACGACTCGCCCAGATAGGCCTTGATCACTGCCGGATTGTTGCGGATTTCGTCCGGCTTGCCGTGGGCCAGCGGGGTGCCCTGACTGACTACGAAGATGCGGTTGGAGATACCCATCACCAGCTTCATATCGTGTTCGATCAGCAGCACCGAGACCCCGAATTCGTCTCGCAGGCTCATGATGAGCTCGTCCAGCTCGTCGGTCTCCTTCGGGTTGAGACCGGCGGCCGGTTCGTCCAGCATCAGCAGCTCGGGACGGGTCGCCATGCAGCGGGCGATCTCGAGGCGGCGCTGCTGACCGTAGGCCAGATTACCGGCGGCGCGGTTGGCAAGATCCTTGAGGCCCACTTTATCCAGCCAGAAGGCGGCCCGCTCCAGCCCCTCCTGCTCGGCACGGCGGAAGGCCGGGGTCTTGAACAGGCCGGCGATAAAGCTGGTGTTGAGGTGCTGGTGCTGGGCAACCAGCAGGTTCTCCACCGCCGTCATCTCCTTGAACAGCCGCACGTGCTGGAAGGTACGCACAATCCCCTTGCGTGCGATGAGGTGGCCGGGCAGCCCCTGGATTTCCTCACCCTTGTAACGGATGGTGCCGCCGCTCGGACAGTAGAAACCGGTCAGGCAGTTGAAGATGGTGGTCTTGCCCGCGCCGTTGGGGCCGATGATGGAGATCACCTCACCCTTGTCGATATCCAGCTTGACCCCGTTGACGGCCAGCAGGCCCCCGAAGCGCATCGATAGATCAGAAACTTCCAATAACTTCTGATGTGTACTCATTTCTTCAACTCCAGATGCGGACGGGTCATCGGCAGCAATCCCTGTGGCCGCCAGATCATCATGAACACCATCAAGAGGCCGAACATCAGCATGCGGTACTCGTTGAATTCGCGGGCCAGCTCCGGCAGTACCGTCATCACGATGGCAGCCAGCACCACCCCGATCTGCGAGCCCATGCCACCCAGCACTACGATGGCAAGCACGATGGCCGACTCGATAAAGACGAAGGATTCCGGGCTGATAAAGCCCTGCCGCGAGGCAAAGAAACTCCCCGCGAAGCCCGCGAAGGTAGCGCCTATGGTGAAGGCGGTCAGCTTGATGATGGTAGGGTTGAGCCCCAGCGATTTGCAGGCGATCTCGTCTTCCCGCAGCGCTTCCCAGGCGCGGCCCAGCGGCATGCGCAGCAGGCGGTTGATGACGAACAGGGTCACCACCACCAGCACCAGCGCCATCAGGTAGAGGAAGATCACCTTGTGGTTGGCGTTGTAGGTAATGCCGAAGAAGTTGTGGAAGGTATCAAAGCCCCCATCCTTGACGGTGCGGTTGAACTCCAACCCCCCCAGCGTCGGCTTGGGGATGCCGGAGATCCCGTTCGGGCCGCCGGTCAGGGTGGTCATGTTGTTGAGCAGGATGCGGATGATCTCGCCAAAACCCAGGGTGACGATGGCCAGATAGTCCCCCCGCAGCCGTAGCACCGGGAAACCGAGCAGGAAGCCGAAGGTAGCGGCCATCAGCCCGGCGATGGGCAGGCACTCCCAGAAGCTCAGCCCGAAGTAGGTGTTGAGCAGAGCATAGCTGTAGGCGCCGACCGCATAGAAGCCGACATAGCCGAGATCGAGCAGGCCGGCGAGGCCGACCACCACGTTCAGCCCCAGCCCCAGCATGATGTAAATCAGGGTGAGGGTGGCGAGATCGATGGCGCCGCGAGAGGCCATAAAGGGCCAGCTCACCGCGAACAGCAGCACCAGCACGGCGGTGAGGTTATAGAGCTTGGGCGCCTCTTCCGGGCTCGGCAGCACCAGCTTGGTAAAGCCGACCGAGAAGCCGCTGATGGAGGCCTGAAACAGCTTGGCGATCTGGCCGCGCAGCATCTGGAACCAGAAAACGAGGGTGGCGCCCCCCAGTAGCCAGGCCAGCGACACATCGAGGCGGCTCACTACCTGCAGGCTGGCGCCATCGGTCTCCAGCTTGAAGCCGAGCAGCCAGAAAGATAGCACCAGCAACACCAGGCTGGCGATACAGGCGTGGATAAATTGATGTTTCATCACACTTTCTCCACTTCCGGACGACCCAGGATGCCAGTCGGCATAAAGAGCAGCACAAAAATGAGCAGGGCAAACGCCATCACATCTTTGTACTCGGTGCTGAGATAACCGGCGGTGAGCGCTTCAACCACGCCGAGCAGCAGGCCGCCCAGTACGGCGCCCGGAATGCTGCCGATACCGCCCAGCACTGCGGCAGTGAAGGCCTTCAGACCGGCCATAAAGCCGAGGTAGGGGTTGATGACGCCGTAATACATGCCGAGCAGCACCCCGGCGACGGCGGCCAGCGCGGCCCCCAGCACGAAGGTGATGGAGATGACCACGTGGGTGTCGATGCCCAGCAGGTTGGCCATCTTGATATCTTCCGAACAGGCGCGGCAGGCGCGGCCCATGCGGGAGCGGCCGATGAACTGGGTCAGCGCCAGCATGGTGATGAAAGTCACCACGAAAATGATCAGCTGCATATAAGAGAGGCTGGCCTGAAAACCATCCTCCCCCCCCAGGGTCCAGCCACCGGAGATCAGGCTGGGCATGGCGATATCCCGCGAGCCCTGAGCCATCCGCATCATGTTCTGCAAGAAGATCGACATGCCGATGGCGGAGATGAGAGGGATCAGCCGGTTGCCACCGCGCAGTGGCCGGTAGGCGACCCGCTCGATGCTCCAGCCATAGGTGCCGGTGATGATAATACTGACCAGGAAGGCGCCCCCCAGCAGTAGAAAGGTGCTGTCGATGCCCATCATCATGAGCCCCGCCATCACCATAAAAGCGACATAGGAGCCGATCATGTACACCTCGCCGTGGGCGAAGTTGATCATGCCGATGATGCCATAGACCATGGTGTAGCCAATGGCGATCAACGCATAGGTGCTGCCTATGGTTAATCCGTTCAGCAGTTGCTGAACGAGATAAAGGAGGTGTTCGGACATACTGCGTTCCCTGTACTTGCCCGCAAAGAGAGGAGGGGGTGAGCGTACTCACCCCCGATCGGCAGATTATTTGACTTGGCTGGAAGTACCGTCAGCGTGCCACTGGAACACACCAAATTCGAAGCCTTTCAGGTCACCGTTAGGTGCCCAGGTCAGGGGGCCCATCACGGTATCGATCGGTGCGGCCTTGATGGCGGCGGCAACGGCGGCCGGGTCATCTTCACCCGCCTTGGCGATACCGGCAGCCAGGCTCTGCACCGCGGCATAGGTGGTCCAGACGAACGGGCCGGAGGAGTCCTGACCCTTGGCCTTGAACGCTGCGACCAGCGGGGCGTTGGCAGGTACCAGATCGTATTTGTTCGGCAGGGTCACCAGCAGGCCTTCGGAAGCCGGGCCGCCGATGGCGGAGATATCCTTGTTACCCACCCCTTCCGGGCCCATGAACTTGGCTTTCAGCCCCTTCTCGCCAGCCTGACGCAGGATCAGGCCCAGCTCAGGGTGATAGCCGCCGTAGTAGACGAAATCGACGTTCTCTTTCTGCAGCTTGGCGATCAGGGCGGAGAAGTCCTTGTCACCGGCGGTGATCCCTTCATAGGCCACCACCTTCACGCCAGCCTTGTCGAGTGCGGCTTTGACGCTGGAGGCGATCCCTTCACCGTACTGCTTCTTGTCGTGGATAACGGCGACGCGCTGGGGTTTGACCTGCTCGATGATGTACTTGGCGGCAGTCGGGCCCTGATCGCTATCCAGACCGATGGTGCGCAGGGTCAGCTGGTAACCGCGTTCGGTGATCTTGGGGTTGGTGGAGGCGGGGGTAACCATCAGGATCCCCTCGTCTTCATAGATGTCGGAGGCGGGCAGGGTGTTGTCGGAGCAGAGGTGACCGACCACGAACTTGACGCCATCATTTACCACCTTGTTGGCGATGGCTACCGCCTGCTTGGGATCACAGGCATCGTCATAGATGACGGCTTCGATCTGCTTGCCATTGATGCCGCCAGCCTTGTTGATCTGCTCGACCGCCATCTTGCCGCCGGTGAACTGCATGTCCCCGTACTGGGCAACCGGGCCGGTGAGCGGGCCTGCGATACCTATCTTGATGGTGTCTGCCGCGTGTGCGATGGAGATCGATCCAAACAGAGCCAAAGAAACCGCTGCGCTTACTGTAATTTTGCTCAACTTATGCATTGATTCGTCCCTTAATCAGTGGATTGTTTCATTTACGAGTGCCATTCCGGATCGACATCCCGTGCATCCGGCTATAGGTATGGTTCTATCATTCCTCACGGGGCAATAACAAGCTGTTAAAGATACTAACCAGAGGGGGTAGGGTGGGCTTATTTTGAAATAAATGACCTGTCATTTGTGTTTAATTGGAATTTAGTATCGATTCTTAGCCTTAACATCTTGGTAACCAGAGGTGATTATGATGAAGCACAGAGGATTAGTCTGGTGATATTTTACTCTGATGGTGCTCCCATTTTGACCATTAATCGTTTGCGCAAACAGAAATGAGCGCCTAAATTAGCCGGCATTGACAATTCCGTGGCAGAGCCCGTTAAAACCAAGCCTTTATTCGGGAAATCTGCTAATGTTCCGCCTTTGACAGTCAGGAGACAGAGATGGCCACTATCAAGGATGTCGCCTCGCGCGCAGGCGTATCCATCTCCACCGTCTCACATGTGCTCAACCACACTCGGCGGGTCAGCGAAGACGCGACCCAGAAAGTGATTGAGGCGGTGGCAGAACTCAACTACGCGCCCAACTCGGTAGCGCGCAGTCTTAAGATAAATTCGACCAAGACCATTGGCATGCTGGTGACCACCAGCGTAAACCCCTTCTTCGCGGAAGTGGTGCAAGGGGTTGAAGCGTACTGCTTCGAACAGGGCTACAGCCTGATCCTCTGCAACACCGAAAACCAGCCGCCTCGCCAACAGCATTACCTGAGAATGCTGATGGAAAAACGGGTGGATGGTCTGCTGGTATTGGGGACCGATATCGACACTCCGTTGCGCGACATGCTGCGCATCCACAAGAACGTGCCGCAGGTGGTACTGGATTGGGGGACGGAGTGCGATTTCGCCAACGTCATCAACGACAACGCCCGCATCGGCGCCCGCATGGCCGTTCGCCATCTGCTGGAGCTGGGGCACCGCGACATCGTCTGCATCACGGGTCAGCTCTCCAAGCCGACCACCCAGCAGCGACTGGACGGGGTTCGTGATGCGCTGGGTGAACACGGTCTTACCCTCAAAGATGAACAGATCTTTGAGGGGGACTACGAGAGCCAGAGCGGCTTCGATGCCATGCAGCGCATTCTGGCCCTGCAGCCTCGTCCGACCGCGGTCTTTGCCTTCGACGATCCCATGGCGATCGGCGCGATTTGCGCTGCCTGGGAAGCGGGAGTCAAGGTGCCGGACGATATCTCCATCATCGGCTACGACGATGTGGAGATGGCGCGCTTCTCCAGCCCGCCGCTGACCACCATCCGTCACCCGAAGGCGGAATTGGGCCAGCTGGCGGTGAAGCATCTGGTCAGCCGGATCCGCAACAAGGAGCTGGAAGTGGAATCGATGACGGTACAGCCGGAGCTGATCGTCCGTCGCTCGGTCAAACCGTTGCGTTAATCCACACCCGTTGCCAACACGAAAAACCCCCTCTGTCACGAGGGGGTTTTTGTTTATGGGCGGTTTATTTCAGTTCCGGCCAGTAGGCTTGGTTGGCCTCTATCAAGTCATCGAGAATGGACTTGGCCACCGATGCACTGGGCACTGTCTTGGAGAGGGTGATGGCTTGCCACAGTTTCTGGTAAGAGTGCTCAACCCAGGCTTCGACCACCAGTTTCTCGACCGCGACCTGTTGGCCCATCATGCCCTGCTGGAACAGCGGGATGCTGCCCACCTGCAACGGCTCTGGCCCACTGCTGCCGACCAGGCAGGGGATCTCGACCATGGCTTCCGGGTCAAAGTTGGGGATAGCGCCGCGATTGGGTACGATCAGCAGCATCCGCTCCTGAGTGTTGAAGGCGATGGCGGTTGCCAGATCCACGATATAGGAGGCGTGTTCATCGATCTCCAGCTCGCCAGCTGCTGAGTTGCCTGCCTTGACGATCTCGGTGCAAGCGGTAAAGACCTGCTTCTCGCGGTGCTCCATTACTTCGTTGGCGCGAGTGTGTTCCGGGTTGGAGTGGGCCACCACATAGTCCGGGTAGAGGTAGTACTTCAGATAGGTGTTGGGCAGGGTATCCGGGTCGAGCGCCCATACATCCTTTGCCTTGGCGAAGGTATCGTTCCAGCTGGCTTCGGCATGACTGGCGCTGTTGGGCACATAGCCGTGGCGGGCAACGTGCTCCTTGATCTTCGGCATCAGGTCGTTGCCTTCCAGATCCTCGATGCGGGTCCACCAGCCAAAGTGGTTGAGGCCGTAGTAGCGTACCCGCATCTCTTTGCGGGATTTGAGACCGGCAATCTGGGCCATGCGCCCCTCGATCCCGATCGGCATGTCGCAGATGTTGAGAATTTTGGCGTTGGGACGCAGGCGACGGGTCGCTTCGGCGACGATGGCGGCCGGGTTGGAGTAGTTGAGCATCCAGGCATTGGGTGAGTACTGCTCCATATAGTCGACCAGCTCCAGCACCCCGCCGATGGAGCGCATGCCGTAGGCGATACCGCCCGGGCCGCAGGTCTCCTGACCGACCACCCCATGACGCAGCGGGATCTTCTCGTCCAGCTCGCGCATCGGATATTTGCCAACCCGGATATGGGCCATGACAAAATCTACATCGCTAAATGCTGCTTTGGGGTCGGTGCCATAGCTGAAGGCGATCTCGGGAGCCTTCTCTTTCAGCAAGATTTTGCAGGCTTCGGCGATGATCTCCTGACGGGCACCATCGTTGTCGTAGAATTTGATCTCCTTGAGCGGGAAGCGATGTTGATTTTCCAGCAACATCAGAACGATACCAGGAGTAAAAGTGCTGCCACCACCGGCAATGACTACAGAGAATTTTTTCATGATCATGACTCCATTACTAAAGACGATTGTTGATGACTGTTGTTCATAATCGATTCCATATTTTCACGTACCTGAGGTACATGCAGACCGATAATTACCTGGATACTATCGCCATGGCGGACGACCCCATGGGCACCCAATTTAATAAACTCCTCATCTGCTGCTGCCAGCTTGCTGTTAACCAACGATATTCTTAAGCGGGTGGCGCAGTTATTCAGACTGTGTATATTTTTGATTCCACCAAGCGCTTCGATAATTTGTGTTGCACTATCACTGCCACGCTGGTTTTTGGCTGCCTGATAATCTGATTTTGAATAAAGCTTTATTTCACTGTCTTCCCGGCCCGGTGTTTTAAGATTGAGTCTGATAATCAGCGCGCGGAATATCAGGAACCAGATTCCGGTAAAGACCAACCCGATAGCGATCTGGGTGAACATCATTCCCGCATGGTTGTGGAACATGGGTATCCAGTTCTGCGGCAGGAACTGGTCGAGCAGACCTCCACCCATGTTGCCGACCACACCAAACAGGTACATCACAGTCGACATGGTGGCTGCCAGCAGGGCGTGGATGGCAAACAGCAGCGGCGAGATGAAGAGGAAGGTGAACTCCAGCGGCTCGGTGATACCGACCAGAATGGCGGTCAGGGTGGCCGGGATCAGCAGGCCTGCCACCTTGGCCTTGTTCTCTTTGGCTGCCGTGGCATAGATGGCCAGAGCAATCCCCATGGCACCGAAAATCTTCGAGTTGCCGTGCAGGGCAAAGCCACCCTGAGGGAACTGTTCAATCAGCGGGCGAGTGCTCTGGCTGAACTCCAGCATGTGCTGCGCCCAGTAGAGTTGAATGCCCCCCTCTACTGCCGCTGGGCCGAAGATGAAGGGGCCGTAGATAAAGTGATGCAGGCCGGTCGGGATCAAAATCCGCTCGAGGAAGGTGTATACCCACACCCCGACCGGACCCGAGACCAGCATGAAATTCTGCAGGGAGGCGATGCCCATCTGTACTTTTGGCCAGCCAAGCAGGGTCAGCCAGGCACAGGGGATCATCACGAAGAAGGCGACAATGGTGACAAAGGAGCTGCCCTGAAAGATGCCGAGAAAGACCGGCAGTTGGCGATCAAACAGGCGGTTGTGCAGTGCCGTCACGATGCCGGAGATGACGATGGCTCCTATGATGCTGGTATCCAGGGTTTTGATCCCCGCTACCATGGCGAGGCCACTTTCACCCCCTACATCCTGACTGAAGTCGACCCCGAAATAACTGCCCCAGGTCATGCCCATGGCGTTGATAAAATAGTTCCAGGTCATGAAACTGACCAATACAGCCAGACAGGCTCTGGCTTGTGCCTTATTTGCCAGACCGATTGGCAGGCCAATCGCAAATATAAGCGGCATATTCCTGAATACTGTCCAGCCACCTTCTTCAATAATATGGATGATCTGGAAGAATAATCCTTGTGGGTTTGCCAGTGATTCACCGACAAACATCGGGTTTTTCAGCATAATTGCAATGCCTACTACCATACCTGCAAAAGGAAAAAGCAGTACAGGAGTGAACATTGCTCCGCCAAAACGTTGAATTTGACTGAGCATATATTGTCCCTTGGTTGAAATAGCTAATCGAATCCTTGCCGGTGTTGCCTGATGCAAATTAGCAACGATAAAAAGAGACCTCATGAAATATCTTGGAATAATGTGATCTGACGCATGCAGTTATTTAGACAAAGATGTCTAACTTTTGCGATATTGTTGTACCTCTTGGTTTTGTGATGTTCTTGCAGCTTTAGTTTAAATTTAAGTTATTGTTTTTATGCAATTTATCCACTTGCTTAAGAATAAGATGGTTGGCGTTGTGACCACAGGAGATGTCTAGCAGTGATCTATAAATCGGTGGCTGATCGACTCAGGATCAGGGTAAACGGTGCCGAGTGTCGGGTGGGAGATGTGTTGCCGGGCGAAGAAGCGCTGGCAGAACAGTATGGCGTCTCCCGCATGACCATCCGCAGAGCGGTAGATATGTTGATCGAGTGGGGATTAGTCGAGCGGCGCCACGGCAGCGGCACCTATGTGACGAAAAAGGATGTTCAGCATGAGACCAAAGGTCTGAGCGGGTTTACCGAACTGATGCGCGAGCAGGGGCGCACATTGACCAGCCAGGTACTGGAGTTTCGTACCATGCCCGCGCCACCGGCCATCGCCAGTCAGCTGAGGGTTAAGGTGAATGAACCCGTCTATTACTCAAGCCGGATCCGCTCGGTGGATGGTCGGGCTCTGCTGCTGGAAGAGAGCTATATGCCGGTCAGACTGTTTCGCAATCTGTCGGTCGCCCATCTGGAAGGGTCCAAATTCGACTACATCGAACGGGAGTGCGGCATCGCGATTGCGGGCAACTATGAGTGCTTCAGTGCCGTGCTGGCGGATCGGGTTACTGCCGAGCAGCTCCATATCGAGCAGGGAGCCCCTATCCTGCGGCTCACCTCACTCTCATACAGCGAGAGCGGAGAGTTCCTCAACTACTCCATCATGTTCCGTAATGCCAACGACTATCACGTTGACTACCACCTCCACCGTGCCCGCGGCTAGTTCCTGGCTGGTGAGGCGGCGTGTCGTTGAAAGAGGGGAGAGCCTGCGAGGGAGGCATTGGCCATAACTCCTCCCTCGGCCCATGCAGATCAAAATAATCAACTCAAATGTTAGTTATCCTTGCTGCCGGATCCGGATGTAGGCAGTGGGGGATGCATGAGCGTGATTGAAGCGATAACCATGGTGGCCGGTATGGTTTATCTGGTGCTGTTGGCGTGGCAGGTACGCACCGGCTGGCCGGGGCGTCTTGCGCTCGGCCTGCTGGGGCTGGTCTGGTTGCTGGTGGCGGATAGCCTGCTCTGGCTCGCACTGGGGACGGTCACCGCCGTGCTTGCCCCCCGGCACCAGAGGCGGCCGCTGCCCGCCCTAGAAGCGCTCGACAGCCAGTGGCTGCGGGCGCGCACTCGCCATCTGCTGCTGCTCTGCTGGGGGCTGGTCACAGTGCAATACAGCCTGCATATCTGGCAGTTGGGACAGGGGATGAGCCCCTGGCTGGTGCGCCCGGACGTGGTGGATGCCTTCCTGCCCATCGCCGGTGGCCTCGGGCTGCGGGCCTGGTTCGCGCAGGGGTTGGTGGATCCCCACCATCCGGCGGCCACCGTCACCGTACTGGTACTCTCCCTGTCGGCCCTGCTGCTGGGGCGGGCGTTCTGTGCCTGGTTCTGTCCGCTCGGGCTGGTGGGGGAATGGCTACATGGCCTGCGCCACCGGTTGCTGCCGGGGGAGTGGAGCCCGCCGCGCTGGCTGGATCTTGCCCTGCGCACCCAGAAATTTCTGGTGCTCGGCTTTCTGCTCTTCATCATCCTGCTGGCGGTGCCGGCTGCTGCCCTGCCCGGCTACTTCACCAGCCCCTACCATCAGGCGGCGGATATGAAGATGGGGGCTTTCTTCTTCAACCTGACCCTGATCTCGGGTCTGTGCCTCGGCTGGGTGTTGCTGCTTACCGCGACCTTTCGTCAGGGATTCTGCCGCTACCTTTGCCCCTATGGCGCCTGGCTCGCCCTGCTGGGGCTACTGACGCCGCTGCGCATTCGCCGCGACCCGGCCCGCTGCCTGCGAAGCCAGGGTCACGGCTGTGACAAGTGCAGCCGGGCCTGTCCATCGCGCATTGCGGTGCACCAGCTTATCGCGGTACGCAGCCTGGAGTGCACCGGCTGCCTGAGCTGCGTGGCCGCCTGCCCCAAGCGGGTCGAGGCCCTGCACCTTGGCAGCAAGGTGCATCGGCTCGCACCAAGCCGTTTGCTGGGGCTGCTCTGCCTGTTGCTGCTGGTGCTGCCGTTGCTTGCGTATGGCCTGCTGGAGATCTGGGTCAGCCAGACGCCGCTGGCGATACGGGCTCACCTGTTGCAACTGTTGCCACAGCTGACCCATTAACCGGGGAGGGTGACTGTGTAACCATGGCGCAAGGTCACAGGGTATGCACATGGACACCCTCGGGTGTCCGTTTTCTTATTCGGGTGGGAGTGGGCTGAGGGGGAGGCAGTGCAGACCGACTGGCTTACAGGCTGGCGAAATCCATCTCGGGCAGGGTTTCAAAGCCGGGGCGGGCAAACAGATAGCCCTGCATCAGGCTGATGCCCATCTCCCGCAGGCAGGCCATCTCTTCGCGGGTCTCGATCCCCTCCGCCAGCGGGGTGATCTTCAGCTCCGCAAACAGTGCCAGACAGTGGCGCACTATGGCTTGCCGGGTCGGGTCATGGTCGATGCCGCGCAGCAGGTGCATATCGAGCTTGACGATGTTGGGGTGAAAATCGGCCAGCAGGTTGAGGCCCGAGTAACCGGCGCCAAAGTCATCGATCGCCGTTTTGAAGCCGAGCGCCTGATAGTGATCGACGATGCCGCGAAGATGCTGGCTATCCTGCACCTGCTCCACCTCGGTCAGCTCGAACATGATCTGCTCGATGGGGAAGAGGTGCTCGCGGGCTGCCTGCAGGGTGGTGCGGATGCAGCGTTCCGGACGGTAGACCGCATTGGGCAGAAAGTTGATGCTCAGCATGCCCCGCATATCGAGCCGGGCGGCCAGCGCGATGGCCTTGATGCGGCACAGTTGATCGAAGCGGTAGCGGTTGTCGTCGTTGACCCGGGCAATCACGCTCTGCGCCGGCTCGTTGTTGAGCCCTCGCACCAGCGCCTCGTAGCCGAAAATAGTGCGCTTGCTGCAATCGACGATGGGCTGAAAAGCCATGGTGAAGTCGAAGTCTAGATCCACCTGCTCCTGACACTGCTGGCAGATTGACGGGGCGGGGGCGGCAGGTATGTTCATGACGTTCCTCTGATTGGCCGTGGCGGCGCTGGGCACTGTCTCAAATGATAACAGCTCATTGCCCCCTGTAGGTTCGATTAGCGCAGCGTAATCGGACGAACGAGAGGCTTTGGTTGCGGTTGTTGCCGTGAAGCCGGGGCGGCCAGCCGGAGTTGGAAATTCGGCTGGCGGTTATGGCGGGAGAGCCTATTTACGCGAACGTCCGATTACGCCTGACGGCTAATCGAACCTACCGAGGTGATAATTCTTCGCTAATTAAGCCTGTAGCTTTATTATTAGCATTGCTAAAATATGGAGCGAAGTCTATGGGAAAGCGAAATTTTATTATTGTGATGTTTTGTGTGTTGGTTTTGGTTAGTGCTCCGTTACTTCTCTACATCTATATATTTGCACCAATCTCACATTATTCATTATCTACATCTGATCAAGCGTGGTCGAATTTTGGTAGTTTTATTGGCGGCACAATAGGAACTATTTTTTCTTTTTTGACATTCCTTGGCGCTGCGTTTGCAGTTTACTATCAAAAGAAGCAATTAGATGTACAGAAAGCCACAATGAAATTAGAAGAAATTCTTAGTTTGCTTTCTAGGCATTCTGAACGATTAGATGTGTTAATTTATACTAGTCCACAGTTATACCCTCATCAATATATAGAACTAAATGAGCTTGACCCCAAAATGAAAGCTTATATAGAAGGTAGCTTTATTAGCATATTGGCAGCGTTGGGTACGTTATCACTGAGCAAGAAGTATAACAAAACGTTTAATGTGCCTGACTCAAATGTACCAGATGGTTTTATATCTGGCTTTTTACAACAAAGTGCCTCATTAATAAACGTTGAGTTAAATAGCTATGGCCATTTGTTATCTATATATAAAAATAGTGATGGTGATCATGAGCTTGTTGGTTTTTATGAAGGCAAGTATTCAGCGTTAATTTGTTGGTTGAATGTAGTTGGATTGCTCAATGCGCCATTAATTAATGATCATGTTGATTTTATTGTATTAGAGAATGTCCTCGTAGGTAATAATTTTAAAGATTATTCATCTTCTATTTAAAAGTTATTTTTATAAAAAACGGCGCCTCGCGGCGCCGTTTTTAATATCACTGACTCAACCAGAATCACTGCAGCAGGGAGATATCCGCGACTTGCAGGAACAGGTTGCGCAGGTTGTTCAGCAGTGCCAGACGGTTGGCCTTGAGGGCTTCGTCGTCGGCCATCACCATCACTTCGTTAAAGAAGGTATCGACCGGCTCGCGCAGGGCGGCCAGACGGGTGAGGGCAGCCTGATAGTCACCGGCAGCGAACAGCGGGGCCAGCTCGGCTTGCAGTTCGGCAACCTGGGTGGCCAGCGCCTTCTCGGCGGCATCGACCAGCAGTTCCGGTTTGACGGCAGTCGGCAGTTCGCCTTCGACCTTGGCCAGAATGTTGCTCACGCGCTTGTTGGCGGCAGCCAGTGCCAGTGCGGCATCCAGCGTGCGGAAGTGGCTGACGGCCTTGACGCGGCGATCGAAGTCGAGCGGACGGGTCGGGCGGCGGGCCAGTACGGCCAGCACCACGTCGGCACCGATGCCTTCGTCCTGATAGGCGGCGCGGAAGCGGCCCAGCATAAAGTCGACCACGTCGGTAACGACGGTTTTGTTGGTCAGCTTGTCGCCGTAGACGCGTACCGCTTCTTCAACCAGTTCAACCAGATCCAGATCCAGCTGCTTCTCGGTCATGATGCGCAGGGCACCGATGGCAGCGCGACGCAGGGCGAACGGGTCCTTGTCACCCTTGGGCAGCATGCCGATGCCGAAGATACCGGCCAGGGTGTCGAACTTGTCGGCCAGCGCGACGGCGCAGGCAACCAGACCGGACGGCAGGGCATCACCGGCAAAGCGCGGCATGTACTGTTCGTTGAGGGCCACGGCCACGGCTTCGTCTTCGCCATCGTGACGGGCGTAGTGCATCCCCATGACACCCTGGGTGTCGGTGAACTCGCCGACCATGTTGGTCATCAGGTCACACTTGGAGAGCAGACCGGCACGGCGGGCCTGAGTCACGACGGCACTATCGCCACCACTGATGCGCTCGGCGATAAAGCCGGCAACGGTCTCGATACGCTCGACCTTGGCCTTGACGGTACCCAGCTGTTGCTGGAACAGCACGGTTTCAAGGCGCGGCAGGCGGGAGGCCAGGGTCTGCTTGAGGTCGGTCTTGAAGAAGAACTCGGCGTCAGAGAGACGGGGGCGAACCACCTTCTCGTTGCCGCTGATGATCTGGCTCGGGTCTTTGGACTCGATGTTGGTGACGAAGATGAACTTCGGCAGCAGCTTGCCGTTCTTGTCGTAGACCGGGAAATACTTCTGGTCACCCTTCATGGTGTGAACCAGCGCTTCAGCCGGCACGGCCAGGAACTTCTCTTCGAAGTTGGCGGTCAGCACCACAGGCCACTCGACCAGTGCGGTAACCTCTTCCAGCAGGGCGTCGTCCAGATCGGCCACGCCACCGAAGGCGGCAGCAGCCGCTTCGACGTCAGCCTTGATCTTGGCCTTGCGCGCCATAAAGTCGGCAATCACCATGCCGCGCTCCTGCAGGATCTGCGGGTACTGGCTGGCGTTGTCGATGGTGAACTCGCTCTCGCCCATAAAGCGGTGACCGCGAATGGTGCGGGCAGAGTCGATACCCAGAATGTGGGCGGGAACCAGATCGCCATCCAGCAGCAGGGTCACGGTGAAGACCGGACGCACGAACTGGATGGTCTTGTCACCCCAGCGCATCATTTTCGGGATGGGCAGTTTGGCCAGTGCTTGGCTAACCAGTTCGCCCAGCAATTCTTTGGCTGGACGGCCTTCGACCTTGGCGGTGTGAACCAGCCACTCGCCCTTGTCGGTGACCAGACGCTCGGCCTGCTCAACAGTGATGCCGTTGCCACGGGCCCAGCCTTCGGCAGCCTTGGTCGGCTTGCCTTCGGCATCGAACGCCTGCGCCACGGCCGGGCCGCGCTTCTCGACGCTCTTGCTCGGCTGTTCGCCAGCCAGCTCGCTCACTTTCAGCGCCAGACGGCGCGGTGAGGCAAACCACTCGACGTCGCCAAAGGCCAGATCGGCCTTGGTCAGTTCGGCTTTGAAGTTGTCGGCAAAGGCTTCGGCCAGGGAGCGCAGGGCTTTGGGCGGCAGCTCAGCAGTACCGATCTCTACCAGAAATGTATGTTGTGCCATGTCCGTTCCTTAACCTTGCTTGTTCTCACTGCGCTGACACATAGGGAAGCCCAGCGCTTCGCGGGAGGCGTAGTATGCCTCTGCCACGGCCTTGGTCAGGGTGCGAATGCGCAGGATGTAGCGCTGACGCTCGGTGACCGAGATGGCCTTGCGGGCATCCAGCAGGTTGAAGGAGTGAGCGGCTTTGAGGATGCGCTCGTAGGCAGGCAGCGGCAGCGGTTTTTCCAGTGCCAGCAGGTTCTGGGCTTCCTTCTCGTACTGCTCGAAGCAGTGGAACAGGAACTCCACATCGGCGTGTTCGAAGTTGTAGGTGGATTGCTCCACTTCGTTCTGGTGGAACACGTCGCCGTAGGTGGTCTTGCCCAGCGGGCCGTCAGACCAGACCAGATCGTAGACGCTGTCCACGCCCTGAATGTACATGGCCAGACGCTCGAGACCGTAGGTGATCTCGCCGGTGACCGGCTTGCACTCGAGGCCGCCAACCTGCTGGAAGTAGGTGAACTGGGTCACTTCCATGCCGTTCAGCCACACTTCCCAGCCCAGACCCCAGGCACCCAGGGTCGGGTTTTCCCAGTTGTCTTCCACGAAGCGGATGTCGTGGATCTCGGGATCCATGCCCAGCTCTTTCAGGGAGCCCAGATAGAGTTCCTGAATGTTGTCGGGGGAAGGCTTGATGATCACCTGGAACTGGTAGTAGTGCTGCAGGCGGTTCGGGTTTTCACCGTAGCGGCCGTCAGTCGGACGGCGGGACGGTTGCACGTAAGCGCAGGCGATGGGCTCCGGGCCCAGGGCACGCAGACAGGTCATGGGGTGGGAAGTACCGGCACCCACTTCCATATCCAGCGGCTGAATGATGGTACAGCCCTGGCGGGACCAATAGTCCTGCAGCTGCAGGATCAGGCCCTGAAAGGTTTTGACATCGAATTTTTGCATAATTTTTTTCGCGCGAAGTGAAAATCAGAGCAAGATTTGCTGAATGTGAACCGAGGGAGTATACCGTCTGGCATGGTCGGATAATAGGCGAAATTGCAGCGGATTCGCGGGATGGTGCTGCGCTCTGGCTGGTCGGGCGGGCTGTCCGGTATATGATGTGAGCAGTGCCGCCTGCAGAGTGGGCAGGGTCGGGGAAACCGCTGAAATAACGAGGGAGAGGAAATGGAACTGCGCTGCGCCTGGGTGACCAAGGACCCGGAATACATTGAATACCATGACAAACAGTGGGGCAGGCCGGTCTATGACGCCCGCGAGCTGTTTGCCAAGCTCTGCCTCGACGGCCAGCAGGCGGGGCTGTCGTGGATCACCATCCTCAAGCGCACCGAGAGCTATTACCGCGCCTATGCCGACTTTGATCCGGTGCAGATTGCCCGCTTCGACGAGCAGGATGTGGAGCGGTTGATGCTGGACACCGGCATTATCCGCAACCGGCTCAAGGTGCAGTCGATCATCAGAAATGCCCGCGCTTATCTGGCGTTGCAGGAGCAGGGGATCGACTTCGCCGACTACCTGTGGGGCTTTGTCGGCGGCGCCCCCATCGTCAACCAGCGGCAAGGCAACGGCGATATTCCGGCGACCTCGCCGGAGTCGGATGCCATGTCTAAAGCGCTCAAGAAGCTCGGCTTCAACTTCGTCGGCAGCACCATCTGTTACGCCTTTATGCAGGCGGTGGGGATGGTGAACGATCATCTGGTCAGCTGTCCTTGCCATACCGAGTGTCAGTTACCGCGCTGACAACCCGTCGATTGCCCAAAAAAACATCACTCTCGCCATCTGTTCAGGCTTGCGTCAGACAATGGCGTGCCAGCGCGTTACAATCCGGCCCCCGGCATGGTGCCGGATTGTTTTCACAGAGGTTTTTTCATGCGAGCCAAGATCCTGGTGCCTGCTCTGGCACTGACCGTTGCCCTGAGCGGCTGTACCACCAACCCCTACACAGGTGAATCCCAGACCTCCAAAGGTGCCTGGGGCGCGCTGGCTGGCGCCGCTGCCGGTGCGGCCGTAGGTGCGCTCTCCTCCAGCAAGGGTGACCGCAAGAAGGGCATCCTGACCGGCGTTGCTGCTGGCGCAGCGTTGGGTGGCGGTATCGGCTACTACATGGACGTGCAGGAAGCCAAGCTGCGCGAGAAGCTGCAGGGCACCGGCGTCAGCGTGACCCGCAATGGCAATGAGCTGATCCTCAACATGCCGAACAACGTGACCTTTGACAGCTCCAGCTCCCAGCTGAAAGCGGCCGGTGCCAACACCCTCTCCGGCGTGGCCATGGTGGTTGCCGAGTTCGACAAGACCCGCCTGAACGTGGTCGGTCACACCGACAGCACAGGTTCCCGCGATCTGAACATGAAGCTCTCCCGCGATCGTGCCGATGCCGTTGCCGCCCAGCTGATTGGTCAGGGCGTAGCAGGCAGCCGCATCTCCACCACCGGCGTGGGCCCGGATCAGCCGGTTGCTACCAACAGCACCGCCGCTGGCAAAGCCCAGAACCGCCGCGTGACCATTACCCTGACCCCGACCGCCTAAGTCGTTCAGGTTTCGGTAACGAAAAGGCCCCGCCAGTAATGGCGGGGCCTTTCTATTGGCGCAGTTGCGAGCAATGGCGCCTTGTTGTTTGCTCCCTTCTCCCCTCGTGGGAGAAGGGGTGGGGATAAGCGCCTCTTAGACAGCTGCAGTCAGCTGTACTTCGACCTTGTAGCCTTCGTGGGCCAGACGGGCCTGTACACAGGCTCTAACCGGTGCGGTGCCAGCCGGAATCCAGGCATCCCACTGCTCGTTGAAGGCAGCGATGTCCTGAATGTCTTTGAGATAGATATTGGCCATCAGGATCTTGTCGACGCCGGAGCCGTTGGCTTCCAGCAGGCGTTGCAGGCTTGCCAGCACTTCGCGGGTCTGCTGGTGGATGTCGGCCTCTTCGCTGACGGGCACTTCCACCACGTAGAGGGTGCCATTGTGGATGACCACGTCAGACCAACGCTGGGTGGTGCCGATTCGGGTAATGGTTGTCATGGAGTGCTCCGGTACGGGGGCTTATTGACCCTTGCGGATCAGATAGCGGTAGGGGGCCTGCTCTGTCTCGCTGGCGACCAGGGTGTGATCCATAAAGCGGCAGAAACTGGGGATGTCGCGGGTGGTTGAAGGATCGTCGGCACTGACCAGCAGGGTCTCGCCATCCGCCATCAGCCGCACTTTCTTGCGAACCATCATAACGGGTTCCGGGCAACGAAGCCCGATTGCGTCCAACTCGTGGGTTGCGCCGCAGAATAAATCACTCATCTATTATCAACCTTCAACCTATTCGGCTGCCAATGATACTCAGGGCTAAAAAATAATCAAACAAACGACCCATTAACCAGCATATGTAACCGAAATGTTATTCAGCCCTATCCAGCTTGCGCCGGACGAGTAATATAAAAATTGAACCATATTCAACAAGGAGGTGAATATGCAGGTCTCCTACGGCAGATTACAAGCCTATGCAGGCATGGGGTTCTTGTCCTTCGCCATGATAGTGATGGGCAGCCCGATCGGGAATACCGGTACCTGGTTCGGCTCCATGGTGATGGTCGGGTTGGGGCTCTGGATCGAGCTCAGCGATTACTATGACGAGGATGAGGACGAGAACGATCAATCCTGAATCGGATGATGATTCAACAACAAAGGCGGAGCAGTTCCGCCTTTGTCATTTCTGCCGTTTGGCAATGTGCCCGGATCAGCGGGTCGAGCGCATCGCCCGCTCCAGATGCAGCGCCGTCTGCTCCGGGTTGGCCTTGGGGTCGTTGAAGAAGTTGCTCAGCACATCGAGGATCGCCTGCCGCATATTGGTCGGCGTCGCCATCCCTTCCGCCATGCTGGGCAGCAGGTTGTCCTGCTTTTCCGCCAGCAGGAAATCCTGATAGGAGCGGACGGCGCAGCGGTCGAACTTGCTCATGTCGGGATTGGTCAGCGCCGGGATCGATCCCTTCACCCGGTTGAACTCTGCCTGGAATTGCGGCGTCATCAGCAGCTGGGCAAGATCCCCTTGCGCCTGCAGCTGGGCCGGATCCCGCTGTTTGAACATGGCGATGGAGTCGAGGTTGTAGCTGAATAGTCCGGCGCTGCCCGGGCTCGGCAGACAGGCGATATCCTCACCCGGTCGGTAGTTACCGGCACTCAGTTCACCCTTCACCCAGTCCCCCATCACCTGCATGGCGGCGCCACCGCTCTCCAGCAGATTGGTGGCCTGATGCCACTTCAGACCGGAGTATTTTTGCGGCACATAGGCGCGCAGCTGCTGGAAGCGGGTCAACACCCGCACCATGTCGGGGCCGGTCAGGGTGGCGCTGTCCTGCTCGAGAAACGCCTTGCGATAGAATTCTTTTCCGCCCTCACCGAGCGCCACCGTTTCAAACAGTACCGCCAGCTGCCAGGGCTCGTTACCGATGGCGAGCGGGGTGATGCCCCGTTTTTTAAGCTGGTCGGCGACGGTGACAAACTGGGCCCAGTCGGTGGGTGGAGTCAGCTTGTTGCGCTCGAAGATCTTGCGGTTGAGCCACAGCCAGTTGACCCGGTGGATGCCGGTGGGCACCGCCATCAGGGCGCCATTCTGGCTGAGGGTGGCACGCACCATGGGCGGCATCTGGCTGTACCAACCGAGGTGTTCGGCCATCGGGCTGAGATCGCGCAAAAAGCCGAGCCCGGCCCACTCCTTGAGCTCATAGCCCTTGAGGTGGGCCGCTTCGGGCGGGTTGGCGGCCAGTGCCCGGCTTTTCAATACCGTCATGGCACTCTTGCCGCCGCCGCCCTGCACTGCAAAGTCGTTCCATTGGTTGCCCTGTTTGGTCCACTCGGATTTGAGCACTTCGACCGCTTTCGCTTCGCCGCCGGACGTCCACCAGTGCAGCACTTCCACCTGGGAGGCGGCAACGGGAGCAGAGAGCAGGGCGATGACAGAAAAAGACAACCACTTCATAAGGTTACTGCCTTGGTAGGGAGAGCGTGGCCTGCAGGCCACCTTGCGGACGGTTTTCCAGCACCAGATCGCCACCGTGGGCGTGGGCTATGTTGCGGGCGATGCCAAGGCCGAGGCCGGTGCCAGCCTGATCGGTACTGAGCCGGTAATAGGGTTCGAAGATACGCTCGAACTGATCGTCCGGCAGGCCGGGGCCCTCATCCATGATGAAGAGGATCAGCATCTCCTCGTCATCCATGATGATGATGCGCACCCGCTGGCCGTACTTGATGCCGTTGTCCACCAGATTGCCGATGCAGCGTTTGAGCGCCAGCAGCTTGCCGCGATAGGGCCACTTGCAGTGCCCCTCGATGGTCAGCCGCTCGTCGTGCAGGTTCATCGACTCCGCCATCTGCTCAAGCAGGGCGTTGATGTCGATCTCCTCGATATTCTCGTGAATGTCGGTCTCTTTGACCGTCTGCAGCGCCCCTTTCACCATCAGCTCCAGCTCGTCGAGATCCTTGTTGAACTTGGCGATTTGCACCTCGTCGTCGAGCAGTTCGACCCGCAGTCGCAGTCGGGTGATGGGGGTCTTGAGGTCGTGGGAAATCGAGCTGAACAGCCGCTCTCTATCGTCGATATAGCGACGGATGCGGTGCTGCATGATGTTGAAGGCGCGGGTCGCCGCCACGATTTCCGATGCCCCTTCCTCCTTGAGCGAAGGCTGATCGATATCTTTGCCGAGATTGACCGCCGCCTTGGCGAGACGGCGCAGCGGGCGGGTCTGCCAGCGCACCAGCATAAAGGTGAAGAAGCAGAGGAACACCGTCATCAGGGCGATGAAACGCACCTGGTTGCTCGGCATCACGGTATCGTCGAGGGTCATGTAGGGGGCGGGCAGCAGGGCCGCCAGATAGAGCCACTCCCCCTTTTCAATCTCGATCTGGGTCACCAGTACCGGTGGATTGAGCGGCTCCAGCGACAGGGTGTAGCGGGCCCAGGAGGAGGGAAGATCCGCCAGCAGGGTGTCGTTGTTGAAGACGTGGAGGTCATCGGGCCGGGAGAAATCCACCTTGATCGCCATGGCGTCGGAGAGCTTGCGGGTCAGCACTCCCTGCACCTCCTCCAGCACCTGTGTCTTGCGTTCGCTGTCGGGGATGGCGTTGATGTGGATCTCTTCCTCGTTGAGCGAGACGAAGAAGCGGCTGCCCCCCATGTTGCGCAGCTGGTCCAGCGCGATATGGCGATACTGTAGCGGCAGGGATTTGAAGAAGTTGACGGTGGAGGCGGCAGACATGGCGAGGTTGCGGGTGGTGCTGAGCATCCCCTCCAGTTCCCGCTTCTGGATCTGCTGCATCCAGATGCCGGTCAGAATGGTCTGGGAGAGCAGGATGGCCAGCAACAGCAGCAGGATCATCCGTGACAACAGGGAGCGGGGTACCAGCGCCCCCCAGGACCACTTGTTGCTCATGGCAGCTCGTGCACCTCGGCAATCAGCATGTAGCCACTGCCGCGAATGGTCTTGATGATGCGCGGGCTCTTGCCGTTGTCGCCCAGCTTCTGGCGCAGACGGCTGATCTGCACGTCGATGCCGCGCTCCATCGGCAGACTTTCGCGACCGCGGGTGGCATCCGAGATGGTGTCGCGATCCAGCACCACGCCGGGCTGTTGCAGGAACATGCCGAGCAGCATGGCATCGCTGCCGGAGAGATCCAGCAGGCTGCCATCGTCATGGGTCAGCTGGTGGCTCAGGGTGTCGAGGGTCCACTCGGCAAAACGCAGGCGGCGGCTCGGCTCTTTCTCTTTTTCCGGCTGGCGGAATTCGGCGCGGCGCAGCAGCGCCTTGATGCGGGCCTGCAGTTCGCGGGGGCTGAACGGCTTGGCGATATAGTCGTCGGCGCCGAGTTCGAGGCCGATCACCCGATCCGCTTCGTCGGAGGCGGCGGTCAGCATGATGATGGGCACCTGGGAGTCACGACGGATCTGCTGGCAGAGGGTAAAACCGTCCTCGCCGGGCATCATGATGTCCAGAATAATCAGGTCCGGGCTGTGCTGGGCGAGTTGCTGACGCATCTCGTTGCCCTCCGCCGCCGTCAATACCTGAAAGCCCGCCCGGGTCAGGTACTCATTGAGCAGCTCGCGGATCTCTTGGTCGTCATCGACGATCAGCAGTTGTTTGCTCATTGACATATGTATGTGCATCCACCCATTTTTTTGTGCAGATTGAACCTGTCGGGGGAGTAAAAAGCAAGCAAGCCCCCTATCTAATGTGAGGTTTAAGGCAATAACAGCCTATTGATAAGATTAAAACGAAAAAAGGCCGACCCAAACGGGACGGCCAACAGACAGCTTCTGACCACTGACGAGCACCCCGTGTGGCGATCGTCACAGACTTGAAAAGGGGCCAGTCAGACTGGCCCCGAAAAGGGACAACTCTCAGTAGTGCATCCCGTCGATCCGGCTGGTTATCACACCCGTTCAAACACGGTGGCGATGCCCTGACCCAGACCGATACACATGGTGGCAACCCCCAGGGTGGCATCCTTCTCCTCCATCAGATTGATGAGGGTGGTGGAGATGCGGGCACCGGAGCAGCCGAGCGGGTGGCCCAGCGCAATGGCGCCGCCGTTCAGGTTCACCTTCTCGTCCACCTGATCCTGCAGACCCAGATCCTTCACGCAGGGCAGGGACTGGGCGGCAAACGCCTCGTTCAGCTCGAACAGGTCGATATCACCGACAGTCAGACCGGCACGCTTGAGCGCCTTCTGGGTGGCCGGTACCGGGCCGTAACCCATGATGGCGGCGTCACAGCCGGCAATGGCCATGGCACGTACCCTGGCGCGCGGCGTGAGGCCGAGGGCCTTGGCACGATCCGCGCTCATCACCAGCATGGCGGCGGCGCCATCGGACAGGGCCGAGGAGCTGCCGGCGGTGACGGTGCCGTTGACCGGATCAAACACCGGGCGCAGCTGGCTCAGGGTTTCGACCGTGGTCTCCGAGCGGATCACCTCGTCGTAGTCGTAGAAGAAGCGCGCGCCGCTGGCGTCATGGCCTTCCAGCCCGACGATCTCCTTGGCAAAACGCCCTTCCACGGTGGCCGCGTGGGCGCGACGGTGGGAGCGGGCGGCAAACTCGTCCTGCTGCTGGCGGCTGATGCCGTGCAGCTTGCCGAGCATCTCGGCGGTCAGCCCCATCATGCCGGAGGCTTTTGCCACCGACTTGGCCATGCCGGGGTGGAAGTCGACGCCGTGGCTCATCGGTACGTGACCCATGTGCTCGACGCCGCCGATGATGAAGATATCCCCGTCACCCACCTGAATGGCACGAGAGGCATCATGCAGCGCCTGCATACTGGAGCCGCACAGGCGGTTGACGGTAACCGCCCCCACCTGCTTGGGAATACCGGCCAGCAGCGCTGCGTTGCGGGCGATGTTGAAGCCCTGCTCCAGGGTCTGCTGCACGCAGCCCCAGTAGATATCCTCGATCTCGTTCGGGTCGAGGTTGGGGTTGCGCAGCAGGATGGATTTCATCAGGTGCGCGGACAGATCTTCTGCACGCACGTTGCGGAAGGCGCCGCCCTTGGACCGGCCCATCGGGGTCCGGATACAGTCGACAATGACTACGTCTTTCATGAATGGATCTCCTTTCCGCAATCAGTAGAAGGTTTTGCCCTGGGCGGCCATCTCGCGCAGCTTGTCGCTGACGCGGTAGAGCGGGCCCAAGTCGGCATACTGGTCGGCCATGGCCACGTAGCGATCCAGACCGATAGTGTCCAGATAGCGGAACACGCCGCCGCGGAAGGGAGGGAAGCCCAGACCGTAGACCAGTGCGATGTCGGCTTCGGCTGGCGTGGCGACAATGCCCTCTTCCAGACAGAGCACCACCTCGTTGATCATCGGGATCATCATGCGAGCGATGATGGCGTCCTTGTCGAAATCCTGTTTCGGCTTGGCGATGGGGGCCAGCAGCTCGTAAGCAGTGGCATCGGCCACCTTCTTCGGCTTGCCCTTCTTGTCCTGCTCGTAGGCGTAGAAGCCCTTGCCGTTCTTCTGACCGAAGCGGTTCACTTCGTACATCACGTCGATGGCGGTGCGACCTTCCTTGCTCATGCGTGCCGGGAAGCCCTGCGCCATCACGTCACCGGCATGGTGACCGGTGTCGATACCGACTACATCCAGCAGGTAAGCGGGGCCCATGGGCCAGCCGAACTCTTTCTCCATCACCTTGTCGACGGCGGCGAAGTCGGCGCCATCGGCGACCAGCTTGTTGAAGCCGAAGAAGTAGGGGAACAGCACCCGGTTGACGAAGAAGCCCGGGCAATCGTTGACCACCACAGGGGACTTGCCCATGGCGGCGGCATAGGCCACCACACGGTTGATGGTTTCATCGGATGTCTGCTCGCCGCGGATGATTTCCACCAATGGCATGCGGTGCACCGGGTTGAAGAAGTGCATGCCGCAGAAGTTCTGCGGGCGCTTCAGCCCCTTGGCCAGCAGGGAGATGGGAATGGTGGAGGTGTTGCTGGCGAGCACGGCGTCTTCGCCAATGATTCCTTCCACTTCGCCCAGTACGGCGGCTTTCACTTTCGGGTTCTCGACCACGGCTTCGACCACCACATCCACGTGCTTGACGTTGTCATAGCTGAGGGTCGGAGTGATGGCGGAGAGCACCTGGCCCATCTTGATGCCATCGATGCGGCCCTTCTCGAGCTGGCCATTGAGCAGCTTGGTGGCTTCGCCCATGCCAAGTGCCAGCGCCTTCTCGTTGATATCCTTCATCACCGCCGGAATGCCCTTGCTGGCAGACTGGTAGGCGATGCCGCCGCCCATGATGCCGGCACCCAGTACGGCGGCGTGGCCAGTGGCCTTGCTTGCCTGCTTGGCCGCCTTCTTGGCCAGCGCCTTGATGTGCTGATCGTTGAGGAAGATACCGACCAGTGCCTTGGCCACGTCGGTCTTGGCCAGCTTGATGAAGCCCTGCGCCTCGGCCACCAGAGCCTCGTCACGGCCCATACCTGCGGCGGCCTCGACGGTTTTCACCGCAGTCATCGGTGCCGGATAGTGTTTGCCCGCCACGGCGGCAACCATGCCGGCGGCGGTGGTGAAGCTCATCATGGCTTCCAGTTTGGAGAGGCGCAGCGGCGTTTTTTTGGCGGCGCGACGGCTCTGCCAGTCCAGCTTGCCCGCTATGGCGTCCTTGATCATCTGCAGCGCAGCGCTCTGCAGCGCCTCGGGGGCGACCACGGCATCGATGGCTCCCACCTTGAGGGCGTCATCTGCACGGTAATCCTTGCCGGTGGTGATCCACTCCAGCGCGTTGTCAGCGCCGATCACCCGCGGCAGACGGACAGTGCCGCCAAAGCCCGGCATGATGCCGAGTTTGGTTTCGGGCAAGCCAATCTTGGCGCTGGTGTCAGCCAGACGGAAGTCGGTGGAGAGAATGGTCTCGCAGCCGCCGCCCAGAGCGTGGCCCTTGATGGCAGAGAGGGTCGGAACCGGCAGATCTTCGATGGCATTGAAGATGTCGTTGGCCTTTTTCAGCCAGCCGAGCAGATCGTCTTGCGGCAGATCGAACAGTTCCAGGAATTCGGTAATGTCGGCACCGACGATAAAGGCGTCTTTGCCGGAAGTGAGGATCAGACCTTTTAGTTCACGTTCTTGTTGTAATGCGGCGATCGCTTCGCTCAGGGAGAGCAGGGTAGCGCGATCCAGCTTGTTGACTGAACCCGGGGCATCAAACCTCAGCTCGGCAATGCCGTTTTCGAGGTAGCTGACCGACAGGGTTTCGCCTTGGTAGATCATGAGAGTGTCTCCTTGTTCCCACTCAGTGGGGAGTGGTGCTCCTTTATCCCCAGCAGGGGGCGAGGCTCACTATTGATCCAAAAGGAGACATTTTCAACACCTATTTAAAACATTTGTTTAACAGTTATCGAGTAAAAGCTCCTCATCACAAAACGGGCAAAAGAGAGGCGCCTTGCGGCGCCTCAGATGAATGTGAGTTTGTTATCAACTGGCCAGTTCCGGCCGGTTGCGATACTGGTTCAGCACCTCGGGATCGGCGAGGGCATGGGTATTGTTGACCGGCCGGTTGTGTACCACTTCGCGCACCGCCAGTTCGACAATCTTGCCGGACTTGGTGCGGGGGATGGCATCCACCTGCAGGATGCGGGCCGGTACATGGCGGGCGGTGCAGTGCTGTTTTATCTGCTGGCGGATCCGCTCGCGCAGCGGCTCGTCCAGCTTGCAGCCCGCCTTGAGCTTGACGAACAGCACCACCCGCTCGTCCTGCTGCCACTGCTGGCCGATGACGATGCTCTCCTCCACTTCGTCCAGCTGCTCGACATAGCGGTAGATCTCGCTGGTGCCGATGCGCACGCCGCCCGGGTTGAGGGTGGCGTCGGAGCGGCCGTAGAACAGAATGCCGCCGGTCGGGGTCAGCTCAATCCAGTCGCCGTGGCACCAGATGTTGTCGAACCGCTCGAAGTAGGCGGCGTGGTACTTGTCGCCATTCTCGTCGCCCCAGAAGTAGATGGGCTGGGCCGGGAACGGCTTGGTGCAGACCAGCTCGCCCTTCTCCCCCTGTACCGGCTGGCCCGCTTCGTTGAATACCTGCACCGCGAGACCGAGGCCACGCCCCTGACTCTCGCCACGATAGACGGGGCTGAGCGGGTTGCCGATGACGAAGCAGGAGCAGATATCGGTGCCGCCTGAGATGGAGCTGAGCTGCACATCCTGCTTTATCTGCTGATAGACGTAGTCGAACCCCTCCGGCGACAGCACGGAGCCGGTGCTGCAGATCAGCCGCAAGTGCGGCAAGTCGTGGCTTTTGATGGGCGCATAACCCTGCTTGTGCAGTGCGTCGAGATACTTGGCCGAGGTGCCGAACAAGTTGACCTGCTCGTCGCGGGCGAGATCCCACAGCACGTTGCCATCCGGGTAAAATGGCGAGCCGTCATAGAGCACCAGGGTGGCGCCGGAGGCGAGGGCGCTCACCAGCCAGTTCCACATCATCCAGCCGCAGGTGGTGAAGTAGAAGATCCGTTCCCCCGGCTTGATGTCGCAGTGCAGCTGATGCTCTTTGAGGTGTTGCAGCAGGGTGCCGCCGATGCCGTGCACGATGCACTTGGGTTTGCCGGTGGTGCCGGAGGAGTAGAGGATGTAGAGCGGGTCATTGAAAGCCATCGGCTCGAACTGGAGGCTGGCGTCCGGTTGGCTCGCCAGCAGTTGCTGCCAGTCATGGCCAAGCTGCAGCGGGTTGCCGAGCAGGGGGATCATCACCGTCTGCTCTATGCTGTCGATCTGGCTGACGACCCCTGCCACTTTGTCCTGAATATCGATGGCCTTGCCGTTGTAGCGATAGCCATCCACCGCAAACAGCACTCGCGGCCGGGTCTGGCCGAAGCGCTCTACCACGCTGGCCTCGCCAAAGTCGGGGCTGGTGGAGGTCCAGATCGCCCCCAGACTGGTGGTTGCCAGCATGGCTACCACGGTTTCCGGGATATTGGGCAGATAGGCGGCAACCACATCGCCACGACCAATCCCCTGATTGCGCAGCCATTGAGCCAGCCGGGCAACCTGTTCCCCCAGCTCACGCCAGCTCAGGGTGCGGCTTGGGCTCCCTTCGATGCGGGAGATGATGGCCGGGCTCTCGTCCTGGCGGCGCAGCAGGTTTTCGGCGAAGTTGAGGCGGCTGTCGGGGAACCAGCGGGTGCGCTGCATATCCTGACGATTCTCCGCCACTATGTTGCCGAGTTCGCCCTTGACGCCGCAGTGCTGCCACACCAGCGGCCAGAAGCGGGTGGTCTTTTCCACCGACCATTGCCACAGCTGCGGATAGTCCTGCAGTTGCAGGCCGTGGAAGCGGTTCACCTCTGCCATAAAGCGGTAGAGGTTGGATTGCTGCATCCTGAGCGGATCCGGTTGCCACAGGCAGAGGTTGTCCATGAGTAATCCCTGACTTCATGTATCTACCGGCAGTGTATTGAATTGTTTTTGATTTGTTAACGACTGGTTCTCTGTTGATAACAAACACGTTTGTAACGTATGCGTTACCTCACGAAGCGGCAGCTTGACGGGTCGAGCCGCCAAGCGCTTGATGTTATGCTGCAATCACATTCACCTCGGAGCAGGACGCCATGAGCAGCTACAGCCAACTTTTTGCCCAGCATCTCGATACTTTGCAGCAACGCACCCGCGATATCCTGCAGCAACAGGGACTTGGCGGGCTGGCCATCCACTCCGGCCAGACCCACCGCATCTTCCTTGATGATCAGGATTACCCGTTCAAGGTAAACCCGCACTTCAAGGCCTGGTTGCCGGTGCTGGACAATCCCCACTGCTGGCTGCTGGTGGACGGGGTGAACAAACCAATCCTGCTGTTCTATCGTCCGGTCGATTTCTGGCACAAGGTGGCGGATCTGCCCAATGCCTTCTGGGTCGAGTTCTTCGATATCCGTTTCCTGACCAGACCGGAGCAGGTGGCCGATCATCTACCCGCCAACAAGCAGGAGTGGGCCTATCTGGGTGGTCATCTGGAAGTGGCCGAGCTGCTGGGTCTGACCCAGCCCAATCCGGAGGCGGTGCTCAACTACCTGCACTATCACCGTGCCTACAAGACCCCCTACGAGCTGGAGTGTCTGCGCGAGGCGAACCGCATCGGTGTCCGTGGTCATATCGCGGCCAAGGACTCTTTCATGGCAGGGGCGAGCGAGTTCGAAATCAATCTGGCCTACATGAAGGCGGTCGGGCAGGGGGCCAATGAGGCGCCCTACGGCAATATCGTCGCCATCAACCGCAATGCGGCAATTCTTCACTACACCCATCTCTCGGCTGTGCGGGTGCCTGATGCCGAGCGTTACTCCTTCCTGATCGATGCGGGCGTCGATTTCCACGGTTATGCCTCCGATATCACCCGTACCTGGGCGTGGCGGCGTGGCGAGTTTGCCGATCTCATCGCGGCGCTGGATGCGCAGCAGCAGGAGATCATCGGCGAGATCAAACCGGGTCGTCGCTACAGCGAGCTGCATCTGCAGATGCACCACAAGCTGGCGCGCCTGCTGCAAGCGACCGAACTGGTGGATATGTCGGTGGACGAGATGATCCATACCGGGGTGACCAACGTCTTCTTCCCCCATGGTCTCGGCCACTTCCTCGGCCTGCAGGTACACGATGCCGGTGGTTTCATGCAGGATGAGCGCGGCACCCATCTGGCCGCTCCCGAGCAGTTCCCCTATCTGCGCTGCACCCGGGTGATGGAGGTAGGTCAGGTGTTCACTATCGAGCCCGGTCTCTACTTCATCGACAGCCTGCTGGAGCCGCTGCGTCAGGGCGAACAGGGCAAGCGGGTCAACTGGAACAAGGTGGAGGCGCTGCGTCCGTTCGGCGGCATCCGCATTGAGGACAACATAGTGCTGCACGCCAACGGGGTGGAGAACATGACCCGACAAGCAGGGCTCTGATGGCGGCAGCGTACTCCATTCCGGCCGCTCCATTGGAGCTCAGCGAAGAGATCAAGAAGAGCCGTTTCATAACCCTGATTGCCCACACCCCGACCGTCGAGGCGGCCAAGGGGTGGATCAACGAAATCAAGCGTCAACATCCGACCGCTCGCCATCACTGCTGGGCCTTTGTGGCGGGTGCACCGCAAGATAGTCAGGTCTATGGCTTCAGTGATGATGGCGAACCCTCCGGTACCGCGGGCAAGCCGATCCTGGCCCAGTTGATGGGTTCTGGGTATGGCGAGATCTGTGCCGTGGTGGTGCGCTACTACGGTGGCATCCAGCTTGGTACCGGTGGACTGGTCAAAGCCTATGGCGGCGGCGTGGGGGCAGCCCTCAAGCAGCTGGTGACCGAACTCAAGGTGCCGCGCACTCCTTCCTCCATTCATTGCGACTATGGCGACATGGGCGTGGTCGAGTCACTGATCAGCAATCACAACGGAGAACTGCTGGCTGCCGATTACGGCCAGCAGGTCATCCTGCAGGTGGCGTGGGAGTCTGCAGTCTGGGAGCGGGTTGACCGCGAATTGACCGACAGAACCCATGGGCGGGTATCCCTTCAGCCTTTAGATGGCTAGAATCCATCGCTCTTTATCGTTTTGAAGTAGGAGCCGGAATGCACACCCTGAGCATTATTCGCATCGTTGGCCTGCTGGTTGCGCTGTTCAGCTCGACCATGCTGCTGCCAGCGCTGGTTGCGTTTGGTTATCGGGATGGGGGCGGCGCCGAGTTCATCAAATCTTTCCTCATGGCCCTGCTGCTCGGGGTCGCGCTCTGGTTTCCCAACCGCTATCACAAGAAGGAGCTTAGATCGAAAGAGGGTTTCCTCATTGTGGTGCTGTTCTGGGTAGTGTTGGGTAGCGTGGGGGCTGTGCCCTTTATTCTGAGCGATACCCCGCATATGTCGGTTTCCGAGGCATTCTTTGAATCTTTCTCCGGCCTGACCACCACCGGCGCCACCGTGCTGACCGGGCTGGACAATCTGCCCAAGGCGTTTCTATTCTACCGTCAGCTGCTGCAGTGGCTGGGGGGGATGGGGATCATCGTACTGGCGGTGGCCATTCTGCCACTGCTGGGTATCGGGGGCATGCAGCTCTATCGCGCCGAGATCCCGGGGCCGGTGAAGGATACCAAGGTGACGCCGCGCATCGCCGAAACGGCCAAGGCGCTCTGGTTCATCTATCTGCTGCTCACCGCACTCTGTGCGCTGGCCTACTGGCTCGCCGGGATGACGCTGTTCGATGCGGTCTGCCATTCCTTCTCGACTCTGTCGGTCGGTGGCTTCTCCACTCACGATGCCAGCATCGGTTTCTTCAACAGTCCGGTCATCAACCTGATTACCGTGGTGTTCCTGCTGCTGGCCAGCGTGAACTTTGCGCTCCACTTTACCGTTTTCTCACACCGCCCGGTGCGGCTCGGTCGCTACCTTTACGATTCTGAACTCAAGGTGTTCCTGGCCATCCAGGCGACCCTGGTGATGATCTGCTTTGTCGCCTTGCTGACCCACGGACACTACGCCACCTGGCAAGAGGCGCTCAACCACGGTCTTTTCCAGGCGGTCTCTCTGGGTACCACCACCGGCTATAGCACCACGACCTATGCCGACTGGCCCTCGTTCCTGCCCATGCTGCTGATGTTCTCAGCATTTATCGGCTGTTGTGCGGGTAGTACTGGCGGCGGCATCAAGGTGATGCGTTTTATGATCCTGTTCATGCAGGGGATGCGCGAGTTGAAGCGGTTGGTTCACCCCAGAGCCATTTATACCTTGAAGCTGGGGAATCGGGCGGTGCCCGAGCGCATCGTCGAGGCGGTGTGGGGCTACTTCGCCACCTATATTATTCTCTTCTTTATGTTCATGTTGCTTTTGCTGATGACGGGACTGAACGAAGTGACCGCATTCACCGCTGTGGCTGCGGCTTTCACCAACGTAGGCCCGGGTTTGGGAGAGGTATCAGCCAACTTCGGCAATATCTCGCCGGCGGCCCAGTGGGTACTGGTGTTGGCTATGTTGTTTGGTCGATTGGAAATTTTTACGCTTCTGGTACTGTTTACTCCTGCATTCTGGCGTAGTTGAGGTTGTTATGGACAAGATTCTGGTGCTTTATTCCTCTCGGGATGGCCAAACCCGCAAAATAGTCGATGTCATGCTGGAGCAGATGCCGGGATGCGAAGTGGTGATGCATGACCTGCATACCTTGCCGATGTGCAACCTCAGCAAGTATGCCAAGGTCTTGATCGGCGCCTCCATTCGTTATGGCAACTTCCACCCCAGCTTGTTCAGCTTTATTCACGCTCATCAGGAGCAGCTGGAGGTGGCCAATGCGGCCTTCTTCTGTGTCAACCTGACGGCCCGCAAGCCAGAGAAGCAGACGCCGCAAACCAATGCTTATATGAAGAAGTTCCTGCGCCTCTCCCCCTGGAAGCCGAAAACCCTGGGGGTGTTTGCCGGTGCGCTGCAATATTCCCGCTATAACTGGTGGCAGACGCGCATCATCCAGCTGATCATGAAGATTACCGGTGGCAGTACAGACACCAGTAAGGACATTGAATTTACCGATTGGGAAAAGGTGCGCAGCTTTGCACGCGAATTCTGGTCAAAAAGGTAGCTGTGTGATGTGAATTAAGGTTTTTTTGCCCGAAACAGCCCCGCCGATGCGGGGCTTTTGTTTAATAAAACAACGGTTAAACCTGAAAGTTGTAAAAAATGCCATTTTTTGCAGTTTTCCTCTTGTCATCCCGGCGCGGCTCCCTATAATGCGCCCCTACCAGCACGGCGGAACACGCCGGACTGATGAGCCAGCTTCCTAGCGAAGTGGGCGCCGAAAGAAAAGCGAAAACAACCGCTTGACTTTCGAAGTGAGAAGCGTAATATGCTCCTCCTCAACGCGACAAGCGTGACGTTCTTTAACAATTTGAATCAAGCAATCTGTGTGGGCACTCACAGCATCGAACATCAAAAACAATTTTTGATTTTCAAT
>NZ_JAAKUM010000023.1:0-60516 GCF_049175135.1 Aeromonas sp. 600724
TCAGAAGTGAAACGCGGTAGCGCCGATGGTAGTGTGGCATTCGCCATGCGAGAGTAGGACACTGCCAGGCACCCAATACAAGAAACCCTGCTCAATGAGCGGGGTTTTTTATTGCCTGAAAATCAGCAAATCGTCTGATTATTGACCTTTTATTACCTCTTCTTTTGCTGTTTAGTCTGTTTTCACTCCTCAATTTTCTCCGCAACTGCCATCGCCGCTGGCGGTGGTTGTCGCTATAATGGCCGCCCTCAAGCAAGGTGGTGGTATGAAAGCAGAATATTTACAGCGATTCGGGGGCATTGCCCGTCTTTATGGTCAGAACGCCCTGCGTTCCTTTAGCCAGGCCAAGGTCTGTGTGGTGGGGATCGGCGGTGTGGGCTCTTGGGCGGCCGAGGCGCTGGCCCGTGCCGGTATCAACCAGATCACCCTGATCGACATGGACGATATCTGCATCACCAACATCAATCGCCAGATCCACGCTATGCAGGGTACGGTCGGTCGCCTCAAGACCGAGGTGATGGCCGAGCGTATTCGCGCCATCAACCCGGATTGCGAGGTGATCGAGGTGGATGATTTCGTCACCGCCGATAACCTGGCCGAGCATATCAAGCGGGAGTTTGACTATGTGGTGGACGCCATCGACTCGGTCAAGGCCAAGGTGGCGCTGATTGCCTTCTGCAAGCGCAACAAGATCCCGGTGATCGTCGCGGGTGGTGCCGGCGGGCAGATGGATCCGACCCAAATCACCGTGGCCGATCTGGCCAAGACCATTCAGGATCCGCTCGCTGCGAAGGTTCGCTCCGACCTGCGCCGGTTGCACAACTTCAGCAAGAATCCGGCGCGCAAATTCGGGGTGGAGTGTGTCTTCTCAACCGAGCAGCTGAGTTATCCGGATGGCAATGGCGGTACCTGTCAGGCCAAAGCGGCCAGCGATGGCACCATGAAGATGGATTGCGCCTCCGGTTTTGGCGCCGTGACGCCGGTGACGGCAACCTTCGGGATGGTTGCCGCGTCCCGGGTATTGAAGAAGATTGCCGAGCGGGGCGCCCGCGCCGAGAAAGATAGCGGGAATGAAGAAGCTTGATCGATTGGCGAAGCCTAATCGACCGCTGAACAGAGCGGGTTAGACAGCCTGTTCCCGGATCGCCAGCACGATCGCTCTGAGCCCGTTACCCCGTGACGGGCTCAAGTGCTTCTCCAGCCCCAGTTCGGTGAAATAGCCTTCCATATCAAAGGCCTGGATCGCTACAGACGATTGGTGGTTGAGCGCTGCCAGCACGATGACGATAAGGCCCCGCACGATGCGGGCATCGGAATCACAAGCAAAGTGCCAGCAACCATCCTCGCTTTGCTCTCCCTTCAGCCACGCCTGGCTTTCACAACCCTTGAGGCGGAACTCCTCCTGCTGCCATTCGCCGGGTAGCGCTGGCAGCTGTTTGCCGAGCTGGATGATGAGCCGGTACTGGTTCTCCCAGCCGTGAGCGGCGGCAAACTGCTGGCGGATGGTGTCGGCGTTGGGCTCAAGGCCAATCTGGGTATAGCTTGCGAGGTCACTCATTCGGTTGTCTGCCTTAGAAGAAGTCACTGAGTTTGTGCAGGGCGGCCAGCAGGGTGTCGACATCATCCCGATTGTTGTAGCAAGCCAGCGAGGCGCGCATGGTGCCGCCGATCCCGAGCGACTCCATCAGCGGCATGGCGCAGTGATGGCCGACTCGCAGGGCGATCCCCTGCATGTCGAGCAGGGTAGCAGCATCTTGCGGGTGGATGTCGTCGAGCAAGAAAGAGACCGCACCGGCGCGTTGGCTGGGTTCGCCGACCAGACGCAACCCCGGCACCTGTTGCAGGCCAGCGACCAGATAGTCGGTCAGTGCCTGCTCATGTTGGGCGAGCCATTGCCGATCTTGCGCCATCACAAAGTCGATGGCGGCGGCGAGGCCGATAGCGCCAGCGATATGGGGGGTGCCCGCCTCGAATTTGAAAGGCAGGGTGTTGAAGGTGGTGCCGCTGAAACTGACCCGATCGATCATCTCGCCACCTGTTTGCCAGGGCGGCATCCGTTCCAATAGCTCGGTGCGGCCCCACAGCACGCCGATGCCGGTCGGGCCATAGAGCTTGTGGCCGGAGAAGGCATAGAAGTCGCAACCGATGGCCTGTACATCCACCTCGAGATGAGCCACCGCCTGGGCGCCGTCGATCAGCGTCACGGCGCCAACCGTTTTGGCGGCCGCCACCATCTCTTTGACTGGATTGACGGTGCCAAGGGCATTGGATACGTGGGCCACGCTCACCAGCCGGGTGCGTGGCCCCAGCATGGCGTGATAGGCGGCCAGATCGAGATCGCCCCGCTCATCGAGGGGGATAACCCGGATGACTGCGCCGGTGCGCTGGGCGACCAGCTGCCATGGGACGATATTGGCGTGGTGCTCCAGCGTGCTGAGGATGATTTCCTCCCCCGCCTTGAGCTCGCTCATCCCCCAGCTCTGGGCTACCAGATTGATCGCTTCCGTGGTGCCGCGGGTCCAGATCACCTCTTGGCTGCGGGGTGCATTGATGAAGCGGGCGACCGTCTCGCGGGCGGCCTCGAAGGCGCGGGTTGCGCGACCACTCAGCGCATGGGCTGCGCGGTGCACGTTGGCGTTGTCGGCCCCATAGTAGTGAGCGATGGCATCCAGAACCGCTTGCGGCTTCTGGGTGGTGGCGGCGTTGTCCAGATAGACCAGAGGGTGGCCGTTTACCTCCTGCGCCAAGGCCGGAAACTGGCTGCGCAGTTGGTCGTGCTGTTGCTGATTCATGTTCCCCTCATCATCTGGAAAAAGTCATCATCTCGAAAGGTCGGCCATGATCCTGAAAATAGCGCCCGAACACAAGGCGCGATAAGCCAGATGGGCGGTTGCCTGCCGTGCAGCAGGTACGGCTCGTCGGGTGATTTCTGGTACAATGCCGCCCCTCATCATAAGCCAAGAGATCCGGCCCATGAAGCTCAACCCCAATCAGAACGAAGCGGTCAAGTATGTCTCCGGCCCTTGCCTGGTGCTGGCGGGTGCCGGATCGGGCAAGACCCGCGTCATCACCAACAAGATTGCCTATCTGGTGCAGCAGTGCGGCTACAGTGCGCGCAACATCGCTGCGGTCACCTTTACCAACAAGGCGGCGCGGGAGATGAAGGAGCGGGTCGGCCAGACCCTGGGACGTAAGGAGGCGCGGGGGCTGATGGTCTCCACCTTCCATACACTGGGTCTCGATATCATTCGTCGTGAGCACAAGAGCCTGAATCTCAAGGCCAACTTCTCCCTGTTCGATGACACCGACCAGCTGGCGCTGCTGAAAGAATTGACTGAAGACGAGCTCGACAACGACAAGGACAAGCTCTCGGCCCTTATCAGCCAAATCTCCAACTGGAAGAACGACCTTATCCTGCCCGCCCGTGCCATGCGCATCGCCCGCGGGCCGGAAGAGGTGCTGATGGCCCAGCTCTACGAGCGCTATCACCGCCAGATGGTGGCCTATAACGCGCTGGATTTTGACGACCTCATCGTGATGCCGACCCTGCTGCTCAAGAGCAATCAGGAGGTGCGTGAGCGCTGGCAGAACAAGATCCGCTATCTGCTGGTCGATGAGTACCAAGACACCAACACCAGCCAGTACGAGCTGGTGAAGCAGATCGTCGGCGAGCGTGCCCGTTTTACCGTGGTAGGGGACGATGACCAGTCCATCTACTCCTGGCGCGGTGCCAAGCCGCAGAATCTGGTGCTGCTGAGTGAAGATTTCCCCAGCCTCAAGCTGATCAAGCTGGAGCAGAACTACCGCTCCAAGCGGCGGATCCTCAAGTGCGCCAACATCCTGATCGCCAACAACCCGCACGTCTATGACAAGGCGCTCTTCTCCGAGTTGGATGAAGGGGTGAAGCTCAAGGTACTGTTCGCCAAGAACGAGGAGCACGAAGCGGAGCGGATCGCCGCCGAGATGATGGGTCACAAGTTTATGAACCGCACCCGGTT
This sequence comes from Aeromonas sp. 600724, assembly GCF_049175135.1. Lineage (NCBI taxonomy): Bacteria > Pseudomonadati > Pseudomonadota > Gammaproteobacteria > Aeromonadales > Aeromonadaceae > Aeromonas > Aeromonas sp. 600724. The sequence goes on from NZ_JAAKUM010000023.1 coordinate 3,999, forward strand.
CAAGGATTACGCCATCCTCTATCGGGGCAACCATCAGTCGCGCATCTTCGAGAAGGCGCTGATGACCAACCGGATTCCTTACCGTATCTCCGGCGGCACCTCGTTTTTCTCCCGCACCGAGATCAAGGACATCATGGCCTACCTCAAGCTGCTGGTGAATCCGGATGAGGACACCGCCTTCCTGCGGGTGGTCAACCTGCCGCGCCGCGAGATTGGCCCCACCACCCTCGAAAAACTGGGTCAGTATGCCAATCAGCGTGGCAAGAGCCTGTTTGCCGCCAGCTTCGAGCTGGGGCTGGAGCAACACCTCTCCGGTCGTGGCCTTGCGGCCCTGCAGGCATTTACCAACTGGCTGGTTCGCCTTGGCGATCAGGCGCTGCGTGGCAATCCGGTGGAGGCGGTGCGGGATATGATCAAGGAGATCCACTACGAAGAGTGGCTCTACGAGACCTCCCCCAGCCCGAAAGCGGCCGAGATGCGGATGCAGAACGTTTCTACTCTCTATCGCTGGATCACCGAGATGCTGGAAGGGGATGAGCTTGAGGAGTCGATGACGCTGGCACAGGTGGTCACTCGCCTCACCCTGCGCGATATGATGGAGCGCAACGAGGGGGAGGATGATGCCGATCAGGTGCAGTTGATGACCCTGCACGCCTCCAAGGGGTTGGAGTTCCCCTATGTCTACATGGTGGGGATGGAGGAGGGCTTGCTCCCCCACCAGACCAGCATCGATGAGGACAATGTGGAGGAGGAGCGGCGTCTCGCCTACGTGGGCATCACCCGGGCCCAGACCGAGCTGACCTTTACCCTCTGCAAGGAGCGGCGCCAGTTTGGCGAGTCGGTACGGCCAGAGCCGAGCCGCTTCCTGCTGGAGCTGCCGCAGGATGACCTTGAATGGGAAAACCAGAAGAAGGTGACTGCCGAGGAGCGCCAGCAGAAGGGGCAGATGGCGGTGGCCAATCTGCGCGCCATGTTCAAGAAAGATTAGGAGGTTGCGTTGCCGGGGGATAGCAGTGGAATGATGTCTGCTCCCGGCATGGGGGGAGATATATAGCGTCCTTGCCCCATCCGGCAGCCGATATCTATCAGCTTCTGTAACTGCTGCTGGTTCTCAATGCCTTCAACCACAAGGGTGTAATCGAGATCCTGACAGATATCCCGCATGGCGCGGATCAGCGCCAGATCTTTGGGGGACTGCAGCATCCGCTGGGTAAAGCTGTCATCCACCTTGATGTAATCTACCGGGAAATGGAACAGGGCGTTGAGGGAGGAGAAGCCGGTACCAAAGTCGTCCAGGCTGATCTGAATGCCCTTGGCACGCAGTTCATGCAGGGAGGCCAGCGCATCGGAATCCTGCCGCGACAGCTCCCGCTCGTTGAATTCAAAGATCAGATAGCCTGGTGCTATCCCCTCCTCATCGATAATGTCCACCAACCGCATGATGTGATCATGGTTGACCAGATGTTTGCCGGAGAGGTTGATGGCGACCTTGAACTTGCTCTGGCCCGAGATCGGAAGCCACACTTTCAGTTGCTGGCAGGTGTGGCGCAGGATCTGATAATCCAGCTCCAGAATCAGGCCACATTGCTCCGCCAGCGGAATAAAGTCGAATGCATCCTTCAGAATTCCCTCTTCGGTCAGCCAGCGCGCCATCACCTCCAGACCGGTCAGGCGGCTATCCTGTAGCCGGATCACCGGTTGGTAGTAGGGGACGATACGCCCTTCCCGCAGGGCCCGAGCCAGCATCTCTTCCGGCGAATTCCAGTTCTGGTTGATGCAATCATCCGAGTAGCTGACGATGCGGCTGCGGCCATTGCGTTTGGCCTGGTACATGGCCAGATCGGCCTGGTGGAGTAACTGGCTGATATCCGATGTCTGTTCGGACACACTCGATACCCCCAGGCTGACGGTAATACTCAGCTCATTGCCAAGCAGCCGGAACGGATAGGAGAGGCGGCTGATGATACGGTTGAGCACCGGGCTGATGTCATCTTCATGTTTGCTGCTATCGAGATAGATGACGAACTCGTCGCCCCCCAATCTGGCCACCATATCGTTTTGCCGGATGCAGGTCTGGAGGCGGCGGCTTACCTCCTTGAGCAGCTGATCACCAGCACTGTGGCCCAGGGTGTCATTGATCTGCTTGAAGTGATCCACATCGATGAAGATCACCGCAAACCCCGGTGACTTGTAGCGGTTGTAGTGGGTCATGGCTTGATTGAGGTGGTTCATCAACAGTGCCCGGTTCGGTAGCTGGGTCAGCGGGTCGTGAAGCGCATCGAATTGCAGCCGCCGTTCCAGCTCCTGATGCTGCTTGAGCTGCTTTTGCAGCCTGAGGTTGGTCTGACGCAGCTGTTGCAGCCGCTGGTTGATGGAGTCTTCACTATTGATGTCGTTAAGCTGCTGGCGGATCCGCTTCAGCTCCAACAGCAGGGTGAGCTGACCACGCAGGAAGTCGAGAAACAGCTTGTCGTCTGTCTCCAGCGGTTGCGCGGTGCTGATGATGAAGTGGGCGAAGTACTGTTGTTGCAGCCGTAGCGGCATGCTGTGCCAGTAGGTTGCCTCCCTGTTGACCTCGATATTGCTGGTGCTGTGGCACAAACCGCTGATGAATTCGTCGCTTTGACGAGGATGTGCGGGATAAATCTTCTCAAGCGTATGGCTGTGGAGCCTGACCAGCAGCATATCCTCAATGGCGAGCATCTGGCGCAGCACCGCCTCCAGCTGGGAGAAGAGCGCCTGACCGGGCAGGGTGTTGGCCAGTCGCATGATGCGGCTGATGCTCTCGATTTTCTTTTTCCAGTTCGGGTCTTTGCGGATCAGCGGAGAAGGCAGCTCGGTGAGATGGGAGCCCGCTTGGGTTTCGGTCAGCCGTTTGGATAGACACTCCAGCAGCAGGCGTAATGTGGGCAGGTCGGATGGTTCGCCGCGAGCCAGCAGCCACTGCACCTGACCATGTTCGATAGGAAAGACGCACCACCCTTCGGCCTCATCGAGCTGGGTGAGCTGATCGGTGATGCGGGACTGCTCCCGCCCCAGTTGTTGCTTGAAGGTATCGCTGATTTTGTAGGCGTAGAGCCAGTTCAGACCACTGTCGGAGAGGCCCAGCATGCCGAAATGCTGCAACGGGCAGAGCTGGTTTATCTGCTTTATCAGATCATCATAATCGCTGCTCTGCGCTGTAGGGGGAGCCGGAAAATCCATAATGGCAGAGACCAACGCCAGCAGAGGAGTTGAGTAGTGGGATTCGGTGGAATGGGGCGACATGAGCAACTCCCGACTATGCCTACCCTACAAGAGTAGTCGGAAGCCGATAGATTGAAAGGGCCGCAATTGCGGCCCTTTCAAATACTTAGAGGTTGTCAGTCATGTAGTGAATGGCGTTTTCAATCTCTTCGTCGCTGCAGCTCGCACAAGTGCCGCGTGGAGGCATCATGCCGGACTTGCCGGTGAAGCCTTCGATGGCATGTTTCTTGAGAGTATCAATGCCCTGAGCGATGCGAGGATCCCAGGCGGCCTTGTCACCCCGTTTGGGGGCACCGGCGGCGCCGGTGTCGTGACAGGCAAAGCAGGCGCCCTTGTATACCGTTTCGCCATCGCGGGGACCGGAAGAGGCGGCCGCCGTCGGTGCAGCACTCGCGCCGGCAATACCTTCCAGATCCTTGGCGGTATAGACCTGACCGATTGGTTTGATCCGCTCGGCAATGGCCTCCGGTGACATCTCATCGGCAGCAAGCACTGCCCCAGACAAGCTGGCGGCCGTCATCCCGACAGCCAGCAAATAGCTCAGTTTTTTCAACACGCTCATATACTCCCAGCAGTCTTTTATTATCCATGTAAACGACGGGATTATAACCGAATAGTTACAGCCATTTAAACGCTTGTGTGTGAAGTGTTAAACACTCTGCGTACAAAGTTTTGGCCGATATCACGGCAATTCGGGCGGTGGAGATAAAAAGAAACCCGGCATTCGCCGGGTTTCGGTTAACCAAGGGGTGAAACGGCCTATTTATCCCAGCTCAGGATCACCTTGCCGGAGTGGCCGGAGCGCATCGCATCGAACCCCTGCTGGAATTCGTCGATGTGGAATCTGTGGGTGATGATGGGGGAGAGATCCAGCCCGGACTGGATCAGGCTGGCCATTTTGTACCAGGTCTCGAACATCTCGCGGCCATAGATCCCTTTGATAAACAGCCCCTTGAAGATCACCTTGTTCCAGTCGATGGCCATGGTGGAGGGGGGAATGCCGAGCATGGCGATCTTGCCGCCATGGTTCATCTTGTCGAGCATCTCCTGGAAGGCGCTCGGGACGCCGGACATCTCCAGCCCCACGTCGAAGCCTTCGGTCATGCCCAGCTCGCTCATCACGTCGGCCAACTTCTCCTTGGCCACGTTGACCGCGCGGGTAGCGCCCATCTTGCGGGCCAGCTCCAGTCGATATTCGTTGACGTCGGTGATCACCACGTGGCGCGCACCCACATGGCGGCAGACGGCGGCGGCCATGATGCCGATGGGGCCTGCCCCGGTAATGAGCACATCTTCACCCACCAGATCGAAGGAGAGGGCGGTGTGCACCGCATTGCCGAACGGGTCGAAGATGGCAGCCAGCTCGTCCGGGATATTGTCCGGCAGCTTGAAGGCGTTGAATGCGGGGATCACCAGATACTCGGCAAAGGCGCCCGGGCGGTTGACGCCAACACCAATGGTGTTGCGGCAGAGGTGAGTGCGGCCAGCGCGGCAGTTACGGCAGTGACCGCAGGTGATATGCCCTTCACCGGAGACCCGATCGCCGATGGCGAAGCCGCGCACCTCCTGACCGATGGCGACCACTTCCCCAACATATTCATGGCCGACCACCATGGGTACCGGAATGGTCTTCTGGGACCACTCGTCCCAGTTGTAGATGTGGATATCGGTGCCGCAGATGGCGGTTTTGCGGATCTTGATCAGCAGGTCGTTGTGGCCGAGCTCGGGGGCCGGCACATCCGTCATCCAGATGCCGACCTCTTTGTGCAGTTTGGAGAGTGCTTTCATGGCTGTTCCTTCAATATGAATGCAGAAAAAAGGGGCTGCAGCCCCTTGATTCAAATCAGATAACGCCGAGTTCACGGCCGATGCGGATAAAGGCGTCGATCGCCTTGTCCAGCTGCTCGCGGGTGTGGGCGGCAGACATCTGGGTGCGAATGCGCGCCTGACCCTTGGGCACGACCGGGAAGGAGAAGCCCACCACATAGATGCCGGCTGCCAGCATGCGGCTTGCCATTTCGGAGGCGAGTTTGGCATCCCCCAGCATCACCGGAATGATGGCGTGGTCGGCGCCTGCCAAGGTGAAACCGGCGGCGCTCATCCGCTCGCGGAAGTAACGGCTGTTCTCTTTCAGGCGGGCGCGCAGGTCGTGACCCTCGGCCAGCATGTCGATCACCTTGATAGTGGCGGCAACGATGGAGGGGGCCAGCGAGTTGGAGAAGAGGTAAGGGCGGGAGCGCTGACGCAGCCAGTCGATCACCTCTTTCTTGCCGGAGGTATAGCCGCCGGATGCGCCGCCGAGCGCCTTGCCCAGAGTGCCGGTGATGATGTCGACCCGATCCATCACGCCACAGTATTCGTGGGTGCCGCGACCGTTTTCGCCGATAAAGCCGACGGCGTGGGAGTCATCCACCATCACCAGCGCATCGTATTTGTCTGCCAGATCGCAGATGGCTTTGAGGTCGGCGATGACCCCATCCATGGAAAAGACGCCGTCGGTGGCGATCAGCTTGAAGCGGGCGCCGTCGGCATCAGCCTGCTTGAGCTGAGCTTCCAGTTCGGCCATGTCGTTGTTGGCGTAGCGATAACGCTTGGCCTTGCACAGCCGCACGCCGTCGATGATGGAGGCGTGGTTGAGGGCATCGGAGATGATGGCATCTTCGGCGCCGAACAGGGTCTCGAACAGGCCGCCATTGGCGTCGAAGCAGGAGGAGTAGAGGATGGTGTCTTCAGTGCCGAGGAAGGCAGACATCTTCTGCTCCAGCGCTTTGTGCTGATCCTGGGTGCCGCAGATGAAGCGTACCGAGGCCATGCCGAAGCCGTGGCTGTCGAGTCCCTGATGGGCGGCGGCGATCAGATCCGGGTGGTTGGCCAATCCCAGATAGTTGTTGGCACAGAAGTTCAGTACCTGCTCACCGCCGACGGCGATGCTGGCCTGTTGGGCGGAGGTGATGATGCGCTCCTGCTTGTACAACCCTTCAGCTTGCACCTGGTTCAGTTGCTCGGTCAGGTGACGATAGAATCCGTTAGACATCCTCGATCCTTAGTGGCTATTTCAGCTGCGTATCAACAGAGGGCGACATTTTACTGCAATCTGTTGCGGTAAATTCAAATGATTGTGCTGATATTCAACAAATGTGAAACAGATCTCACCCAGCTGGTTGGGCCAGCTGACGGTAGTGTTGTTCCAGCTGCTGGATCTGTCCGGCTACCTGGGGTTGCACATAGGGGCGCAGCAGGAACAGCACCTTCAACACGCCCTGATAGAGCAGAGGTTTGGTGATGCGGGTGTTGGGGGCCTGGGCAATCTGGAAGGGGATCCAGCAGGTCACCACCATCTTGATGGTCTGTCCCAGATCCGGCAGGTCTTCATCGCTGACATCGATAATGCCCCCTTCGCGCAGGCTTCTGAGCAGCGCGACCACGGAAGAACGCATCTGCTCCTGGGCCTTGAGGTACTTCTGTTGCAGCGGTTCGTCACGGCTCAGGATGTCCGGCAGGTTGGCGTAGAAGAAGCGGAACTGCCACATCAGATAGAAGATGGCATCGAGATAGCCCATCAGATCCTGCAGGGTGATTTCATGGTTGCGGGTCGGCACGAAGCTCTCGCTCAGGTGACGGGCATACTGGTCGAAGATGGAGTGGATGATGTCTTCTTTATTGCGGAAGTGGTAGTAGAGGTTGCCCGGGCTGATACCCATGTGCGCCGCAATGTGGTTGGTGGTGATGTTGCGTTCACCCTGATCGTTGAACAGCTCGGTCGCGCTGTGAATGATCCTGTCTCTGGTTTTCATCACTCATTCCTCCAACAGGTTCCGCTCGGGGCAGTTTTGAACAAGGTCGAATCCCCGGACGGCCCGTGATAAACTTTTCGGCAATTTCAAATTGGCTCACTATACACAGCTTTAACAAGCAGTCACATGTAGCCATCAACGTACGAGAGGCAAACTCCATGATCGTAGTAACTGGCGGTGCTGGCTTTATCGGCAGCAATCTGGTCAAGCAGCTGAACGCTCAAGGACGGACCGATATCGTGGTCATTGATGACCTGACCGACGGCACCAAGTTCGTCAACCTGGTCGATCTGACCATCGCTGACTACATGGACAAAGATGAGTTTCAGGCGCGCATCGTCTCCGGTGACGAGTTTGAAGAGTGGGACAACGGCATCGAGGTGATCTTCCACGAAGGTGCCTGCTCTGCCACCACCGAGTGGAACGGCAAGTTCATCATGGAGGTCAATTACGAGTACTCCAAGGATCTGTTCCACTACTGCATCGAGCGTGAAATTCCGTTCATCTACGCCTCTTCTGCCGCGACCTACGGTGGCCGCAACGACAACTTCATCGAAGATCCCAAGTTCGAGCAGCCGCTCAACGTCTATGGCTACTCCAAGCAGCTGTTTGACCAGTACGTGCGCCGCTGGATGCCGGAGATCAACTCTCAGGTCGTTGGCCTGAAGTACTTCAACGTCTACGGCCCGCGCGAGCAGCACAAAGGCTCTATGGCTTCCGTCGCCTTCCACCTCAATACCCAGGTGAAGAAGGGCGAGAATCCCAAGCTGTTCGAAGGTTGCGATGGCTTCCCGAACGGTGGTCAGATGCGTGACTTCATCTATATCGACGACGTCTGCAAGGTAAACCTCTGGTTCTGGCAGAACCCGCAGCACTCCGGCATCTTCAACTGTGGTACCGGCCGTGCCGAGCCGTTCCAGAACGTGGCCGAAGCGGTGATCAAGCATCATCAGAAGGGTTCTATCGAATACATCCCCTTCCCGGATCACCTCAAGGGTCGCTACCAGAGCTTTACCCAGGCCGACATGACCAAGCTGCGCAGCGTGGGTTATGACGCCGAGTTCAAAACCGTTGCCGAAGGGGTAGCGGATTACATGGCCTGGCTCAACCGCTAACGGGTGAGCACAACGCGGCAGTTTGAGCGCAAAACCGGAAGTGGGCACTCGCCTGCTTCCGGTTTCTGGTCTCTGTGGCTGCTTGCCGTTCCTCTCTTCTCTACCGGGTAACCACGCGATGAATATATTGATGGCTCTCTCCCAACTCGAGGTAACGGGAGCTGAGGTCTATGCCACCACGGTCGGTAACGAACTGACCCGGCGTGGTCACAACGTCTTTTATGTGTCAGATACCCTGACCAAGCCGACGCTTGGCCCCGTCTTCAAACTGAGATTCAACAAGCGCAGTATTCTGCGCCGCTTCTGGCACGTCTTCTACCTTATCTATCTCATCAAGAAGCACCATATCCAGTTGGTGCATGCTCACTCCCGCGCCTCCGGCTGGAGCAGCTATGTGGCTTGCAAGCTGACTGGCACCCCGATGATCACCACGGTGCATGGTCGCCAGCCAGTGCACGCTTCGCGCAAGGCCTTCCATGCACTCGGCTATCGGGCGGTTGCCGTTTGTGAGGATATTGCCCATCAGATTGTCGACAATCTGGGGGTAGATCCCGCGATCGTGCAGGTGCTGCGCAACGGTATCGAGACCGACAAATTCCAGCCTGTGCTTGTGCCGGACAACCCAAAGCCGGTGATTGCCATCATCGGGCGCCTGAGTGGCCCCAAAGGAGAGCTCTGTTACCGTCTGCTCGATGAAGTGCTCGACCTGGATGCCTGCAAGGTGCGGATTGTCAGCGGTACCAAGGTACCGGAGCGCTTTGCCCGTTTCGAAGGACGCACCGAGTTTGTTGGCTATGTCGATGATGTGCCCGCTCTGCTGGCGAGTTGCGATCTGGTGATTGGTGCCGGTCGGGTAGCGATGGAAGCACTGCTCTGTGGTCGGCCCGCCTTTGCCATTGGTGAAGCCAGGGCCATTGGTCTGGTGACGGAACGAAATCTGGACGAGGCGCTGGCGAGTAATTTTGGCGATATCGGTCCCAAGGATCTGGCTATCGATTTTGCTGCCCTGAAGGGAGAAATCGAATCCGCCCTCGCAAGCAAGGTGGTGCCGGAAGTCATTCGGCAGCGCATTCAGGATGAGTATGGCTTGCAGGGGGTAGTATCCGGCCTCGAAACCATCTATCAGGATGCGGTGGTTGAAACCCTGCGCCGCGAGATGCCGGTCATCATGTACCACCGCTTTATCGAACAGGATAGCGAGAAAGGGGTGCACGGCACCTGGATGCCGATCACCATGTTCGAGAAGCATCTGCGCCTGATGAAGTGGCTCGGCTACGAGACCCTGACTTTCCGCGATTTGGCGGACAAAGGCTTTATCCACCGTCTGCAATACGGCAAGAAGTACCTGATGATCACCGCCGATGACGGCTATCAGGACAACCTGACCCGCATGCTGCCACTGCTGGAAAAATATGGTTACAAAGCTGTGGTGTACGTAGTCACAGGTGAAGGTTATAACCGTTGGGATGTGGAGCATCCGACCAATCCGGATACCAAGGTTTCGCTAATGAGTGGTGAGCAGGTCAAAGCGCTGGCCGCCAGCGGTCATGTGGAAATTGGTGGTCATACCCTGACCCATCCCCGCTTGAGCAAGCTCACACCCGAACAACAAGCCCATGAAATTCAGGAGAATAAACGCCAACTGGAGGCCCTGCTTGGCCATCCGCTGCTCTCGTTTGCCTACCCTTACGGAGATATGGATGAGAGTGCCAAGGAACAGGCTATCACCGCCGGGTATCGTTTTGCTGTCGCTACCAATAGCGGCCCCAAAGCAATGCACCAGGACCCTTTCCAGATCCGCCGGATTGCCATCTTCCCCCGTACCGATGTATTCGGGCTGTGGCGAAAAATTCGTGGGAATTATGTGTTCAGGAAATAACTTGTGAATTTAGATAATAATTGCCTACGACTAAATATTATTGTGCAATTTGCAGCTTTTTTATTTGGCGCAATAGTTTTAACGGTCCCCAGTGGCTATGGATATGGGCCCAGCATTTTAGTTTTGGCAAGTGTTTTTGTCTTTTGGCGTAAAAAATATTATTTGGCAATGAGTTCAGAGGTGAAAATATTATCATATATATTCATCTCTTTTTTTGTCATCCAAGCAGTATCAATCGGGATTGATGGTGGCGCTCTCAAAGAGTTAGACCGACCAAGTCGCTTGTTAATGGCTGCAATGACCTTACCTTTATTAAGTGTGTTCCCCATTAACATAAACGTTCTTATTGCTGGCCTCTCTATAGGAGCAGTGAGTTCAGGTCTAATCGCAATATATGAAAAGTTTTATCTTGGAATGCCTCGAGCTTTTGATGAAAGCATGCCAATTCAGTCAGGAAACATCAGCATGACATTGGCATTGTTATGTCTGTGTGCTTTTTTCTGGTTCCGCCATTTAGGGAAGAAAAACATTGCTGCCTTTATGCTTCTTTCATTTTTAATGGGGGGGATAGGCAGTTTTCTCTCCGGGACCAGAGGTGGCTGGGTTTTACTTCCAATCGTCTTGTTTACAATAGTTTTTTATTTTAGAAAACAGCTATCCCTCAAAGATGGTCTCTATGCAAGCACTGTATGTGCCTTGTTGCTTTTCTTGGCTATGCTTCCGCAAAGTGGCGTAATGGATAGGATATATAATGCAAAAGCGGATGTTGTTCATTATTTTGATGGTGTGAATCCGGATACATCTCTAGGCATTCGATTGCAGTTGTGGGAAAGTGCATATAACTCTTTTTTGGAAAAACCAATTTTTGGTTGGGGAAATAACGGCATTCGCTTATCACAATTAAACCAATATAATAATGGTTCTATATCCGAGTTCATTTATAATTTTAACTCACATGCACATAATCAATTTTTAGATGAATTGGCTAAACGCGGCATTATAGGCTTCTTGATGTTAGCTCTGCTGTACTTTTATCCACTTTGGGTTGCGAGTAAAAATAGAGATAACTTATTGGTCAGTAGTATGTTGGCGGTTTCATCATTAACTCTTGTTGATTATAGCTTGAGTCAAGCATTTATAAGTCATAACTCCGGGATGATATTCTTCATGTTTTTATTTTCGGCTTTAATTACCACAATAAAGGTATCGCCTTTGGAGGGAAGAAAATGATTAAGAAATTGCAATCATGGCGCGATATCATTCGTCGTAAAATAGGGGTTGTGCTTTTTGACCGATCTTTGAAATCAGCTTCAAGTAAAGATGGTGCTATAGTCTTTGTTCGTTGGGATGCCAAATTGGGGGATGCCATAGTATCATCTTGGGTCGCTCGTGAAATAAAAAAGAAGTTTCCAGGCAAAAAAGTAGTTGCAATTACAACCCCTGAGATGAGGTCTTTATTTAAAAACCAATTTCTTTTTGATGAAGTTTATTCTATTCCGAAAAGACCAAGTTATGCAGCACTCGCCTCATTGGCTAGAGATATAGGAGATATTGAATATCTTGTTCATCTTACTAATGAAATGAAGATGAAAGATATTTTCTTTATCTCAAAATTATCTGTAAAAAATGTTATTGGTATAGATGACAAAATAAAATGTGTGAATATTAAAATTGGTCATTTAACCAAGAATATTCACTTCTCACAGAAGTTTGCCTTGGCCGTTAATAAAATGGGGGTTGATAACCCCGATACAGATTATATTGTTCCAGAATATCTTGAAGATGAGTCAAGCGTTAAATCTAGCTGGCCTGATAATCCCACAATCTGTTTTAATCCTTACGGTAGTGGCAGCTCACGAACATTTAATGATGAAAAAATTATCGAGATCCTGAAGGTTATGTTGAGCAAGCCTGGATATAATGTATGTTTGCTCTATCCACCGATAAAGAAAATTGAAACAGAACACAATATCAGGAGAATGCCTGATATCTTAAGGGAAAGAGTTATCACACATGACTCATCCCATTCTTTAGGTGTTCTATTCGCTCAAATAAGAAATAGTATCGGTATCGTGTCTGTAGATACGGCGACAGTACACATTGCCGCAGGGCTGAAAAAACCTATATTTGGAATATATAATGATAATTTTGGTAAAGGTGAAAACCGGGAGTGGTTACCAAATTTTGAGAAAGCCATGGTAATGTATGTTGATGCCAAAAAAGAACAAAATGTAAACTACATTAATATGGAGGAGTTTGAGAATCAATTTAATGATTGGTATATTCAGTACATAGCACAATAATTTAGATTTCTGCACCATAGCCTGGTGCAGAATAAAAATTAAAGCATCGCCTTTATGTATTTATTTACCCATATATCTAGTCTGTATTGATTTTTTATCTCGTCAGATATGTGATGATAAGGGATCGTTAAAAAGTCAGGTGAGACTTTTAGATCTGTATCTGTTATGCAAAATATATTGTTGGGATGAAAGAACGGAAATGTCTCTGCGGTATTGTTATTTGATATTATTTTTTGTTCATAGGCAAGAGACTCAAAGAATCTAAAAGACAAGCCTTTTTGTGACTGGTATCCTATATCAAGAATACAGTGATAAGCCGATGAGATTGCCAATAGTTCATCACCAGTAATTGGCTTGGTAATTATTTCGATTCTCTTGTCTCTTATTTTTTTGATCTTTCGGTGGTGATCAACATAAATCATGATTTTAATTTTTAAGTCTGGGTTGGCATCCAGAAATGCAGTCATAAAGGCGTAGCGTTCACGATCAAAGCTAAAAATACCAAACACATCACCATCATAGTTTCTGTTTGGTTGGAGTGGGGTTAAATTCTTTTTATAGTAGTTAGTTACTGGTGTAAAGCCATATTTTTTAACATCTTGCGGATCAAAGCTCAAAACTTTATCAAAAAGTGAAATGTTTTTGATATTATTTGGCATTCTGAGAGTACTGTCCCACAGGTGGCAAATCATCCTGTTGGTGCATTTTTTGAGCTGTGTCAGATGTTCTGCCGTGTAAATATCAGGATTAGTGAGGATAGTGATATCAAAGTGGCGGTTTTTTGTAAAACCATTCAAAAACTGGGTGGTCGACAGCCAGCTTCTTTCTTGTTTTAAATTTCTTTTAAACAGAGCCTTTGAAATTAAGTTTGATATTCTCTCTACTGGGTGCAGGTAATCATATCTAGATATTTCTCCATTCTCAATAAATGTAACCACGTGTCCTTGTTGTCGCATCTCTTCAACTATCGGGGTAATGAGCCCTGCGTTATCAATACCTATTAATAGGATATTCATTGGATTAGCTCTCAAAATGACATTTCAATGTTATTTCATTAAATTTAATAAACTAAAGTGACATAAATGATTTTATGGTCTCTGTACTAGAGAATGGGCTGTAAAAATGATCTGGTATATGCATTTTATCAATATCCATACGAGATATTTTTTGCGCTATTTTGGGAATGTCAAAAAGGGAGCAAAGGTTATCTTGCAGTGGCCCAGTAAGAATTTCTGCCGGTCCAGACGGGCAATCCACGCTGATTACCGGGGTATGGCAGATGAGTGCTTCAATAAGCACTGTTGGCAGCCCTTCAGCATCGGATGTCAGGATGAGCGCCTGAGCGGTTTTGATATAGGGGTAGGGGTTCTTCTGAAAGTCGATGATCTTCACCTTGTTGGCAAGGTTCATCTCCTCGATCATGGCTTCAATGTGAGGGCGTCGCTCCCCTTTGCCCATCAGAACGAGTGGCGTAGCAACGCCGCTTAGCTGATATGCCTGCAAGAGACGATCGTGGCGTTTTCGTTCTTCGAAAGTGCCGACATGGATGAAATACTTGTCGAATGGCTTGTTGAAAGGCTCATCGGCCAACGCCTGAATTTTCTCGATATCAAACGGATTGTAGATAACCTGACACGATTTTGGTGTGGCTCTTACATTGTGCAAAATGTCGTCCGCGATGCCTCGAGATACGCAGATCAGTTTCTTGCCATTATAGAAACGCTTGAATTTTTCATATCCTTTGGCATTGTCTTTGGCAAAGCCGGTGACATTTCCGTGGATCCAGTAATAAATATTCAGTGTATCAGGCAGGTGTCTGGTAATTTTGTCACATGAGCATGAGATAATTACGTCAGGCGAGATCTCTTGGACTTTTTTCAAGATCAGAGATGCTTGTATTTTTTCAACCGCAACATTGGATATGGCTTTAGTCAGCTTTGTGACAATGCCAAGATTAATCGGGTGAATGTTGTCAGGTAGCGTATGGTCTATTTTTTCCCGCAAGGTAAACAAGGTAACATCGACACCTGCATCTTTTAGCAAGGATGCGGTATTGAGCAGAACCTTTTCCGCACCACCACCATACAAGTCTTCAACAATGAATAAAAACTTTTTAACTGGTGGGGTCATAACTGCTCCGCGGGTCTCATAACTGACTGGTAAATCTACTAAAAATGTGAATCGTAAACGAGCAAAATCAGGTGGCAACTGTTAAAGTCGTTAGCAATTTTTTCAATAGGTGTAGATCAATGATTGGTCTTAGTGGGCGCTACCATAACGCATTATTCGCGGTCTGTATATTTGCTGGGCTGCTGCTCTCCTGGTTGTTTACTGTTAATCAGCTCCTCACCGGCGACCAGACCCAGATGCTCTACAAGGGTTACCTTGGAGCCTATGAGGGGGTCTGGCTCAGCTATGGCAATGCGGCGAGTGCGGTGGGCAATGTGCCGGGGAGCTTGTCGTCCTGGCTGATTGGTGGGCCGCTGCTACTGTGGGATTCTCCCTATGCCCCCATGGTGTTGCTGCTGGTGATGCGGTTGGTCGGTTTTCTGCTATTTGATGCGGTTATCCGCCAGGTGTTTGTTGACCCCGTATCGAAGGGCAATGCGCGGTTGCTGTTTCTGGTGCTCTGCTGGCTCAACCCCTGGTTCCAGTATGAGAGTTTGCTCTACAACCCCTCCTATCTCTTCCTCTTCTCGGCCATGCACTGCTGGTCGGCTTGGCATATGCGCGAGCGGGCCTCCTTCTGGCACATGATTGTTCATCTGCTGGCTATCGGTATGGCGATGCAGTTGCACTACTCCTGGCCGTTGCTGGCTGTGATCTCCACCTACCTCTTCTGGCGCCGAATCCTCAAGGTGAGCTGGAGCGGGGCGGTGGTCGCAGCCCTGCTGATCGGTGCATCTCTGATCCCTTACGCCATGGAAGTGATGAGCAACAGCCATATCACCCAGAACGTCGATCCCGAAGCGCGTCAGCGCTATATCGGATGGGGGCTGGTGCATGTCTATCCGGTGCTGAAATCGGTGATCTACTGGCTGCGTTACGGCTCCTGGCTGTTTGCCAGCAAGCTGGTCAACGACACCCAGTTCATCTGGCTGGCGGGTCATGAATATTTGCAGATGACAGCAGTCTGGCTGTGGCGGGTGGTGA
This sequence comes from Aeromonas sp. 600724, assembly GCF_049175135.1. Lineage (NCBI taxonomy): Bacteria > Pseudomonadati > Pseudomonadota > Gammaproteobacteria > Aeromonadales > Aeromonadaceae > Aeromonas > Aeromonas sp. 600724. The sequence goes on from NZ_JAAKUM010000023.1 coordinate 19,489, forward strand.
TCTACGGGGTGGGCTCTGCCACCGTGTTGCTGGCGGCCAAGGCCAACTGGCAACTGTGGCGGGATCTCAAGCCGCGTCTGCTGCGCAGCGACCGTGCATCAGTGGACGGCACGAGCTGGCTCGGCCTCTATGCGCTGGCGGCCGTATTGGCTGTGCTGGTGAGTGCGGCGCTCTCGCCCATCATCTTTAACTATTGGCACCTGATGCTGATATTCCCCTATGCCCTGTTCCCGATCCTGCTGTTGCTGGTTAGCTGGAGCCGCAACCATCCTCAGTGGGTTGGCAAGGGGCTGCTGGCAGCCACCCTGTTCTGCACCGCTGTGAACCTGATTGCGGCGAGCGACAGCACCAAGTTCTCCTATCAGGCGGACTACAAGCAGCAGGTGCAGGAGTATTTGCAGGAGATGAAGCTGCAACCCAAGTAACTGGGTTGTGTGATCAGTCGAAGGGAGGCGTAATGCCTCCCTTTGCTTTTTCCGTAGCTCAATAAGCGGGTTGTGGTTGCCGGTTATCGCTGGTGGCGTAGCCGACCTGCTTTGGTTGCCATTGCACCAGCTGCAAAGGCATAGCCGGAATGCAATAATCTACAAGCTTTCAGCTTGTTTGCGGTGTATCTATAACCCATGAATACCACCGATTCCCTCATCCGCTACTGGCAATCCCCGCACCTGCCGGGGGTCGAGCTGTCGCACTCTCACCACAGGGCGTTCAGCTACGGCCGCCATGTCCATCTCGACTACCATATCGGGCTGGTGCAGCGGGGTGGCCAGAAGTTTATCCATAAGGGAAATAGCCACCATCTGGTGCGCGGGGTGCTCTCTACCGTCAACCCGGACGAGGTGCACGACGGCCTCAGCCTGCTGCCGGAAGGGTATGAGGTACGGGTCTTCGCCATCGATCCGCAGCAGCTGGCGCTCTGGCTGCCGGAGCAGCCGGAACCCTTCTTCGACAAGGGATTGCAGAGCCGCCCCGACCTCTATCAGGGCTTTGCCCAACTGCACGGCTATCTCGACAACCCCAAGGCCGATGGCCTGCTGATCGAGAGCCAGCTGCTCGCCCTGCTGGGGGAGCTGCTGCATCTGGCCCCCGAGGTACACCAGCTGGCGGATCCCCAGTTGCGATTTCTGCGCGACTACCTGATGGCGGCCCTCGACGAGCCCCACTCGCTGGAAGAGCTGGCGGGGCTGCTCGGGCTTGACCGTTTCGCCTTCCTACGCCAGTTCAAGAAGCGCAGCGGCATGACCCCTTATGCCTGGCTGAAACGGCTGCGGCTGGAGCAGGGCAAGCGGCTGCTGGCGAGCGGCATGGCGGTGAGCGAGGTGGCGCTGGCGGTCGGTTTCTTCGATCAGAGTCACTTCCATCACGGCTTTCGCCAGGCATTCGGTCTGACACCCGCCGAATTTCGTGCCCAGATGCAATCTTTTACAAGCCGCGCCCCCCGCTGATCCGCCATGCTGGCTCTCCGTCGTTAAAGCGAGAGTTGTTATGCTGACCAGTTTGTTCGTTACCCTCGGCCTGATGCACCTGATTGCACTGGCCAGCCCCGGCCCCGATTTCGCCCTGATCCTGCGCACCAGCCTGCACCGGCCGACCGCCCTTGGCGCGGCGCTGGGCATCTCGCTGGCGATCATGGTGCACGCCACCCTGAGCCTGACCGGGATCAGCATGCTGATCGCCAGTCACCCGCTGCTGTTTATGGTGATCAAGTGCTGCGGCGCCCTCTATCTGGGCTGGTTGGGGTGGGGCGCCCTGATGGCGGCTCGCCAGCAGAGCAGCACCCTGATGGCCAGCGCCGCCAACGAGCTGCGCGGCTGGGGCAGGGGCGTGCGCACTGGCCTTGCGACCAATCTGCTTAACCCCAAGGCGCTGGTGTTCTTTATCGGTCTGCTGGCCGCCATGGTGACGCCAGAGGTGGATGGAATGACCCGCAGCCTGCTGGTGGGCGAGCTCTTCATCATTTCCCTCTGCTGGTTCGGGCTGCTGGCGTGGAGCCTCTCCACCGATCGTGCCCAGCGCCTGCTGCTACGGGTACAGCGACCACTCAATCTGGTGACCGGCGTGCTGTTTGCGGTGGTCAGCCTCTCCATTCTGGCGAGCATGGGCGCCGAGCTGATAGTCTGACGAGTCGGCGCATGGGCCTATACTCCAACAAGGTTTACCTGTCAGGAGTACCCGGCCATGCGTCTACTGCCTCTTTGCTGGTTGTTGGGGATGACCCCGGCGCTGGCGGCCCCGGTTCATCTCAAATTGCTGGAGTGGGGCTATCTGCCAGCGGGTTATGAACAACAGTTTGCCGACTATGCCAAAGCCCATGGGGTGGAGGCGACGGTCAGCCGGATCGAGCCGCTGCTGACCGATTTCGACAGCGTCTACCGCGCCCTGCGCACCCGCAGCGCCGATGTGGTGCTGCCGACCAGCTACTTCTACAAGGCCCATCACCAGCCGCTGTTCAAGCTGCTGCTCCCCATCGATTTCAATCGCCTGCAGCACTACCCCGAGGTGAAGCCCGCCCTCAAGAACACCGAGTATGACAAGCAGGGGGAGCGCAACTACTCGGTGCCCTTTTCCTACGCCATGTTCAGCCTCGCCTATGACAGCAAGCAGGTGCCGCAAGCGCCCACCAGTTGGCAGGTGCTCGCCAACAGCTCGCCGCCCGGTCAGTTTGCCGAGTTCTGCGACCAGTTCGAGCCGCTGCTCTTTTCGGTACTGCTCTCGCTGGGCAAGTCGCCCGCCCTGTTTGCCAGCGGCGAGATGCTGGCCGACAAGACCTTGCAGCAAGAGGTGGAGCAGCAGCTCTCGCAGCGGCTGCGAGCCAGTCGCGGCTTCTGGTTCAATCAGGCCAACCGCTGCGAGGATCTGCGCCAGCAGACCTTTGCCACCACCTGGGGGCTGGAGCTGGTGGAGTGCAACAAGCAGAACGAGCAGCAGTGGCGGATCGCCATGGTGCAGGAGGGGGCCATCTATGCCCTCGATGCGATCTCCATCGCCCGTCATGTTGGCGATGATCCTGCACGGCTCAAGGCCGCCTACCTGCTGGTGGATTTTCTGCTGAGCGCGCCGCTGCAACGCCAGATGCTGGTGGGCACGCCCACCATTTCGGCCAGCAATATTGCCTCCCGGCCACCTCTCAGCCCGCAGGAGCAGGCGGTGCTGCCGGATCGCCCGCTGCCGGAGTTTGACGAGCGACTGCTGGTGCCCGCGTTGCCCGCCCATATCAAGAATCGCTACAAACGGATGGTGCAGCAGGCGATCGTCGCCAGCGGCAAAGAGGGGCTGGTCAAGCAGTGCCCCTGGGATCTCGATAACTGATGAATGAGCCTGCCGCTTCTCCGGTGGCAGGCAAGTTTGCGCAAGATGATTGATGATCGGTCATCGCCCGTTCCAGGGCATTCCCCCGTTCAACTCATGCCGCCCGCGGCTCGCATCGTTTGAAAAAACTGAGCGCTTTCCGCAGCCCCATTTAGCCGGATTAAACAACCGAACCCTCGCCAGATTGCCGTTCGTACCCTGGCTGACCCTGTACAAAAGTGCCTCAATTGTGACAACTTGGATGTGAGCTGAACAATCCTGATCTGTCCCTTGTGGGAAGGTGATGAATAGGTTATTTCTCTGTGACATTGGCGGCATCCGGCACGGGTTATCCAGCCATGTGGTGCGAAATCCACCGCAAAAACAAACAGTAAAATGCAGGAGCAAATATGAAAAAGGTCGTGATGGTTGCCGTGGCTGCGGCCCTGCTGGGTGGCTGCGCCGTCAAGAATCAGGTATCCCACAGCTTGCAGGCGATCCCGTTGACAGCCTTCCAGCAGAGCGAGAGCAACCCCAATCAGCGCGTCTACAAGGAGCCGGGTGTTGATCTGCGCCAATACAATGAGGTGCTGCTCGATCCGCTGCAGTTTATTCGTCAGGAGAACGGTCAGTGGTATCTGCTGACCGCCAATGAACAGAACCAGATTGGCCGCTACTACCACGACAAGTTCCAGAGCGAGCTGATCAAGCAGGGCGTAAAGATCGCCACCGCCCCCGGCCCGAAAGTGATGCGGATCCAGGCCGCTGTCACCAACTTCGACCTGACCCGCCCCGACCCCAAGCTGCGTGACCTGCTGCCGGCCAAGATCGCCATCAACGTCACCCGCGAAGTGATCGGCAAGGAGCCTTATCTGCTCAAGGTGGGCAGCATGGCCCAGCTGCTCGACTCCCAGAGTGGCAAGCTGCTGGTACGGGTGATGGATGCCCGTGAGAGCACGGATACCACCCACAAGGATGAGCCCATCACCGCCGAGGAGATGGAGAAGATGATCGACCAGTGGGCGGCCAGCCGTGCCAAACAGCTGGCGGACAATCTGGGGCGCTGATCGATTGGTGCGTCCAAGCGGGGCGCAGCGGGAGCCTTTTGGGCTGCAATAATGGCAAGATGTTGATAAGGTGGTCATTTTGCAGGCAGGAGAAAATGATATGAAACGCGTGTTGTTACCCATCCTTGTTGCTGGCCTGTTGAGTGCCTGCAGCACCTCGTCACCCACGCCGGAGTGTGCACCGATGGCGGGTGGCTGGCAGAGTCAGCCGTTGCCCAATGCGGAAGGGGAGGCTGCGCTGGCCAGCGTGCTGGCTCGCATGAACACGGCCGCCAAACTGCAGAGCATCCGCGAGGTGCGCAGCCAGGTGGTCTCCGGGGTCAACTACGACATCGAGTTCCAGCTCGACAACGGAGAGGTGTGGAACACCCGTGTCTATCGGGATCTTGCCGGCAACTACCAGATGACCCGCCCGGCTGCACAGGGCGAGCTTCCTCCCTTGCCTTGCGTCAAGGCCAAGTAATTCCTGCTTGTTGAGCCCCTCGTCAGAGGGGCTCATCTGACCAGAAAATTTCTGCTTTTCTCCCCGCATTCTGACAGTCAGGATGACCCCTCCCGTGACTGCATCCTCATAGAAAAGGAACCGCTATGAATCGCCACCCCTGCATCAAACACTGGAGCGAGCTGCAAGAGCAGACGCCGCGCTACTACTCCGGCAGTCAGGAGCCCCTTTCTCGCGGCTGCGCCCTCGGCAAGCACTTCGGCTTTAGCCGCATCGGCATTCACCACGAGATTGTCGAACCCGGCCATCGCACCAGCTGGCCCCATGCCGAGAAGACCGAAGACGAGTTTGTCCATGTGCTGCAAGGGACTCCGGATGTCTGGCTCGACGGCGTGCTCTATCGGCTGCAACCGGGTGACTCGGTCGGTTTCAAGGCCGGTGACGGGCTGTCCCACGCCTTTATCAACAACACCGAAGAGACTGTCCGGCTGCTCTGCATCGGCGATACCGATCGGGAGGACAACCGCATCCACTACGCCGTGCACCCCGAGCGCAATATCACCCTCGGCAAGCTGCACTGGGATGACGTGCCCGAGCGTGAGCTGGGGGATCACGACGGCCTGCCCGACAAGCTGCGCGAGAGCAACGGCCCCTTCTAGAGCGCAGCCCTTCTGCGCACCAGATCTGCACCACCCGATATAAAAAAGCCTGCCGCGTGGCAGGCTTTTGCTATCTGTTTGCCGCCTGTAGCGAGCGGCGCTTATTGCAGGTTGAGCCCGCCCAGATAGTCGCGCTTGCCGAGATCGACCCCGGCGCGGCGCAGCAGGGCGTAGGCCATGGTGAGGTGGAAGTAGAAGTTGGGAATGCCGTACTCATGGACGCAGGTATGGCCATCCATCCCCTTGCCGCCCGCCCAGTGGGGCAGGTAACGGCCGCTGGCATACTGGCTGTAGTCCGCGTCCAGCTTGCCTTGCAGATAGGTGATGGTCTTGCCGATATGGGCGCGCAGATCGGCGATGGTTTTGGGGTCATCTCCCAGCACCGGCAGCTCGCTGTGGCTGGCGGTGGCGACCACGGCGCGGGCCGAATCGCAGCAGATCAACACCTGCTTGGACAGCGGCAGCATATCGACGATCAGCCGCTCGCCGAAGAAGTTCTCCACGTTGAACTGCTTCGCCGCGGCGTGGGCTTCGGCCTTGGCCAGACAGTGATCCAGATTGGTCAGCATCTTGATGAACTGGGCAGTGATATCGCGATTCATGAGCACTCTCCATCTTGTTGAAACAGCGGCCCGCTTGCGCGGCCACGGTGAATGAGACTGGCTAATCGACCACCAATATACCCCAACCGCTGCCGGGTTCGAGCCCGCCACGACGAAAAGGGCAGGGTAGCGCTACTTCGCGCGACAACCACTGGCCAAGCGGCCATGCTCGCTTTTTGAACCTATGAGTCCCTTATCGCCCCTTTTTTGATCTGTGACATAAATCACCTTTTTTCAGGGGCGTAGGCTGAATGCGGTTGTCCTGGACACGCGCCTGCGCATTCGCCAGGACACAAGAAAAGGAGAATGAAATGAAGATCTATGACCGTAACCGCAATGTGCTGAATCTGGGTCAGCGCGTCATGATTGCCGCCACTGGCGCAGTCGATTTTCTGAAAGAGGCCCACACCGACAATATGACCCCCTATCAGGCGGAGCATGAGAAGTGCGTGCTGCTGGCAAACTCCGGTGAGCGCTACGCCCCCATCGAGTTGATTAGACTAGGCTGATCCCTTTCCCTGTCACCCTACTCTTTACAATTCACCCGGCCGCCGCGCCTGACGGCCGGGTTTCTGATCTCCCCCTACCTGTTTTGCCCACTCGTCTAACGAATCGCTGCAAGCCGCTTTGAGTCGCCTTGTAGGTTCGATTAGCGAAGCGTAATCGGACGATCGCGTAAGCGAACATCCGCGTAATGGAACATCCGCACCATCACGCCTGCAAGCAGATCGAAGTGAGGCAAGGCTATGCTTGGCTTTTCGGTCTCGATGAGGGGAAAGGGATGGCCAACTGGCGGCGGGCATGGTGGCCCGGCGGAACTTGGTTCTTTACCGTCAACCTGCTGGAGCGGCGCAACAACCGGCTGCTGGTGGAGCAGATTGACCTGCTGCGTCAAAGCGTTACCAAGGTGCAACAGGCTCATCCCTTTGCCATTCACGCATGGGTGGTGTTGCCAGACCATCTCCACTGCATTCTCTCATTGCCGGAAGGGGACACCGATTTCCCCCTGCGGTGGCGGCTGATCAAAAGCCACTTTTCCCGTGCCTTGCCGCTGAACGAGCGGCGCAGCCAGACCCGCTTACGCCACGGGGAGCGGGGCATCTGGCAACGCCATTATTGGGAACACCTGATCCGGGATGAGCAGGATTACCGCCACCATATGGATTACGTCCATATCAACCCGCTCAAGCATGGTCATGTCACGCGGGTGGCCGATTGGCCGTATTCCACCTTCCATCGTTACGTGGCGAGCGGCGTCTATCCGCCGGATTGGTGCGGGTCGGGGGCTGGGGTGTTGGGGGGATTGGAGTAAACCCCTAAAGGGTTGTTCCGTTGTAAGCGTTCGATTACGCGAACGTCTGATTACTCGATCGTCCGATTACGCTTCGCTAATCGAACCTACGGTCCTGCGTCATTTAACAATATGAATATATTGTGGTTTTGTGCTTCTCTGAACGTTGGTGTATCACAAATAGTGATATTTTTTCATTGACGGCTAGGTCACGATTGTCCATGATTCCGGTTACACATTTGACTCACAAATTGTAAGTTAAGGGTGTAAAAAAGGGCCCGAAGGCCCCTGGTTAGATCTGGTAGTATTGCACTTTGATTGCCTCTGGACTGGTACTCCAAGAGTAATCGTTGTAATCGTGCGGGACTGCACTAAGCAGAAGTAAAAACACAAATCCTACAAGCTTTTGCCTTAAAGCGTCTAGGAACCCTGATATGAGCCACCTGATCCACTTTGGAAGGGTGGCTTTATCATTTGTAGCCTTTGGTGTTGAACGACGTGAACGTCGTGGTCTTTTTGGCATGGATAACCTCCATCATTTGCCATGGGATGGACATAGTTTTGCCCGGGAAGGGTTTTGATACTTCGTTTATCACCATGAGTTGCTCCTCATTTGATGTAAAACCACTATATGTGGTGCTCCTGCCGCTTCGTAACACAAGATAATGGTGCAGAGACATAGTTGCAATGTGTGGATAACTGGCGTGCTGTGGATAAATTGTGAGTCCCACTCTGTCTGTGAGTATCCACTCACACTGAGCGGGTTTTCATCCGTCCGCTCCGCTAAATACAAGTCTCCCGATCAAGGATGGAAAATTTAAATAACTTTTTTTGCTTGCGAAAAGGGTGCTTTTTTAATAGCAAACTTAAGTTGAATATACCTTGTCCAATATGGGACAAATATTGTTCTTCCACAGCTTAAACACAGCTGTAGGTTCGAATAGCGAAGCGTATTCGGACGATCGCGTATTTAAAGTTGTCGCGATGGGTCATATAAAAATCAACCCGGCCTAAGCCGGGTTGGTTATTTCAAAAGGCAGGAAAAATCAGAGCGCTTCCAATCTGGCATACGCCGTCACCAGCCATTTGGCGCCGACGTCGTCGAACTGGATTTGCACCCGGCTCTGCTGGCCGACCCCTTCGAAGTTGAGTACCACCCCTTCGCCGAATTTCGGATGGAGCACCCGCTGGCCGAGCTTGATGCCGCTGGCGTCGAAGCTCTGCTGCACCTCGTTCTGGCTAAAGCGACCGTACTGGGTGGGGCGGCTGACCTGAGTGCGCAGCCGGATCTCTTCCAGGCACTCGGCGGGCATCTCGCGGATAAAGCGGCTCGGCTTGTGGAACATCTCGCGGCCGTAGATGCGGCGGCTCTCGGCATAACAGATGTAGAGCTTCTCCATGGCGCGGGTCATGCCGACGTAACAGAGGCGCCGCTCCTCTTCCAGCCGGCCCGACTCCTCGGTGGATTGCTGGCTGGGGAACATGCCCTCTTCCACGCCGACCAGCAGCACCAGCGGGAACTCCAAGCCCTTGGCACTGTGCAATGTCATCAGCTGCACCGCATCGGCATATTCGTCCGCCTGATTCTCGCCGGATTCCAGCGCCGCGTGGGCGAGGAATGCGGAGAGATCGCTCATATCCTCCAGCTCGTCCGGGCGCTGGTACTGGCGGCAGGCGGTGACCAGTTCGTCCAGGTTCTCTACCCGCGCCTGGGATTTCTCGCCTTTTTCCGCCAGATACATCGCCTTGAGGCCGGAGTTCTGGATGGCGATATCCGCTTGCTGGTGCAGCGGCAGCAGGGAGACCTGCTCCTCCAGCGCGTCGATCAGCTCGACAAAGCCGCGCACCGCGTTGCCGGCGCGACCGGTCAGCACCTTGTCGTTGAGCAGGGCCTTGGCCGATTGCCACAGGTTGAGCCCCTGATCGCGGGCGTTGCCGCGCAGGATCTCGAGGGTGCGATCGCCGATGCCGCGGGTCGGGGTGTTGACCACCCGCTCGAAGCTGGCGTCGTCGCCACGGTTGTTGATAAGCCGCAGGTAGGCCATGGCGTCTTTGATTTCCTGCCGCTCGAAGAAGCGCAGGCCGCCGTAGATGCGATAGGGCATGGCGTCCTGCATCAGCGCCTCTTCCAGCACCCGTGACTGGGCGTTGGAGCGATAGAGGATGGCGCAGTCGGCCAGGAGGCCGCCCTTTTCCTTCCAATCCTTGAGGCGGCCGACCACGAAGCGGGCTTCATCCACCTCGTTGAAGGCGGCGTACAGCGAAATCGGCTCGCCCTCGGCCCCTTCGGTCCACAGCTCCTTGCCAAGGCGCTCGGCGTTGTTGGCGATGACGCTGTTGGCCGCTTTGAGGATATTGGCGGTGGAGCGGTAGTTCTGCTCGAGGCGGATGGTCTCGGCGCCCTGATAGTCGGTCAGGAAGCGCTGGATGTTCTCGATTTTGGCGCCGCGCCAGCCGTAGATGGACTGGTCATCGTCGCCGACGATCATCACCTTGCCGCTGTTGCCCGCCAGCATCCGCAGCCAGGCGTACTGGATGCCGTTGGTATCCTGAAACTCGTCCACCAGGATGTTCTGGAAGCGGTCGCGGTAGTGCTCGAGGATGTGCGGCTTGTTGAGCCACAGCTCGTGGGCCCGCAGCAAGAGTTCTGCGAAGTCCACCAGACCGGAGCGATCGCAGGTCTCCTGATAGGTCTTGTAGATCTGCTGATAGGTGCGGGTGACGGGATCGCCGTAGAGGTCGATGTCGCCGGGGCGCAAGCCCTCATCCTTCTTGCCGTTGATGTAGCCCATCACGGCGCGCGGGGCCCAGTGCTTCTCGTCGAGGTTGAGCGCCTTGAGCACCCGGCGGATCAGCCGGTACTGGTCGTCGGAGTCGAGGATCTGGAAATCCTGCGGCAAGCCAGCATCCAGATGGTGGGCCCGCAGCAATCGGTGAGCGATGCCGTGGAAGGTGCCGATCCACATGCCGCGCACGCCGTCGCCGATCACCTTCTCGACCCGGCCGCGCATCTCGGCCGCCGCCTTATTGGTAAAGGTGACCGCGATGATGGAGAAGGGTGAACAGCGTTCCACCTGCATCAGCCAGGCGATACGGTGCACCAGCACCCGGGTCTTGCCCGAACCGGCACCGGCCAGCACCAGCAGGTTGCTGCGGGGCGCCGCAACGGCATCTCTTTGCTTGTCGTTGAGCCCGTCGAGCAGGGTTGAAACGTCCATCACCACTCCTGTTTATTTATACAGGCGGGGATTATACGGCCATCCCCCCTGCCAGACCAAATCCAAACTCGGGGGGAGGGGCGAGATGGGGTCTTGCAGGGGGGCCGGTGCGGCCATTTTTGGCTGGAGCAGAGAGAACGGGACGGGGAGGTCTCCAGCTGTAGCCAATCCTTGCTCGCGCGGTTTGTGGGGATTTTGCGAGCCGGATCACGGGCTTGCCGGGGGGCTGGATGAATAACAGGGGAAAACGGTTTACAGTAACTTGCTGAACAATAAGAGAAATGTCGTTTGGGTCTTTTGGTTGTTAGCATAAAAAACTGAAAAGTAGCTAAAAAACAACTGCTTATAAGGTTATTTGCTTAGAATTCAAACCGTTAACGCAAACGTTTTTCCCTTATCATTTGCTTGACCCGCATCGGGGCTGACTTAGAGTAAGCCTGCGTGCTAGATAGCCTGCTCTGACAGGCAAGCAAGTTCCCTCACTTAATAACAATCAAGGATACGATCGTGACTAAAGTGCTCAAGCTGGCCACTGTGGCCTCCCTCACTCTCGCTGCTCTCTCTGCTCAGGCTGCTTCCGAGCCAGCCGTCATTTATGACACCGCGGGCAAGTATGACAAATCATTCAACGAAGCCGTGTTCCGTAACGGCGTCGAGCTCTACAACAAGGACAAGGGCGTCAAGGTCAAAGAGTTTGAACCCCAGAACGAAGCCCAGCGCGAGCAGGGTCTGCGTCGTCTGGCCAGCCGTGGCAACGGCCCGATCGTGGCGGTCGGTTTCAACATGGGTTCTGCGGTAGAGAAGGTTGCGACCGAATTCCCGAAAACCCAGTTCACCATCATCGACATGGTGGTCGACAAGCCGAACGTCCAGTCCGTCATCTTCAAGGAGCATGAAGGTTCCTTCCTGGTGGGCGCACTGGCTGCCATCGCTTCCAAGAGCGGCAAGGTCGGCTTCGTGGGCGGCATGGATATCCCGCTGATCCGCAAATTCCAGTGCGGTTACGAGCAGGGTGCCAAGTTCGTCAATCCGAAGATCGAAGTGTTCCAGAACATGGCGGGCTCTACCCCGGCCGCGTTTGCTGACCCGGCGAAAGGTGCCGAGCTGGCCAAGTCCCAGTTCGCCAAGGGCGCTGATGTGGTTTACGCCGCAGCCGGCGGTACCGGTATCGGTGTCTATCAGGCAGCCAAGGACAGCGGCAAGTTCGCCATCGGTGTGGACTCCAACCAGAACCACCTGCAACCGGGCACCATGTTGACCTCCATGGTCAAGTCTGTGGGTCTGGCCGCTTACCAGACCTGGGATGACGCTGCCAAAGGCGAGTGGAAGCCGGGTATCAAGAACCTGGGTCTGGCCGAAGGCGGTGTGGATTGGGCACTCGACAAGGACAACGAGAAGCTGATCACCCCGGAAATGAAAGCCAAGGTAGATGCCATCAAGGCTGAAATCATCGCTGGCAAGGTCAAGGTTCATGACTACATGAGCGATAACACCTGCAAATACTAATTAGATAGTTGCTACGACTCTCAACGCACCACCGGCCCGCACGGGCCGGTTTTTAGTCTTATTTCATGAAACGCAGGGCTGCATCATGGACCAGACAGATCGCTATGCCATCGAATTAAGAGGTATCGATAAGCGGTTCGGCGAAGTGTACGCCAACAAGCTGATCGACCTTAAGGTTCGCAAAGGCAGTATCCACGGCATTGTCGGCGAAAATGGCGCCGGTAAGTCCACCCTGATGAGCATCATTTATGGTTTCTACCATGCCGACAAAGGCGAGATGCTGATCGACGGGAATCCTTTCAAACCCCATGGCTCACAAGATGCGATTGCCGCAGGCGTGGGCATGGTTCACCAGCACTTCATGCTGGTCAATAACTTCACCGTATTGGAAAACGTCATCCTCGGCGCTGAGAACGGCTGGCACCTTCAGCAGAGCGTGGCGTCAGCCGAAAAGCTGCTGGGCGAACTGGCGCGAGACTATGGCCTCGACGTGCCGCTGCACGAGAAGGTCGAAGATCTGCCGGTTGGCTTGCAACAGCGGGTCGAAATTCTCAAGGCGCTCTATCGCGGCGCCCGCATCCTGATCCTCGACGAGCCGACCGGGGTACTGACCCCGCAAGAGGCGGATCACCTGTTCGAGGTGCTGAAAAAGCTGCGGGATCAGGGGGCAACCATCATCCTCATCACCCACAAGCTGCGGGAGATCCTGGCCATTACCGATCAGGTCTCCATCATGCGCCGTGGCGAGATGGTGGCACACGTCGCCACCAAGGATACCGACAAGGAGCAGCTGGCCGAGTTGATGGTGGGCCGCAAGGTGCGCCTCAAGGTCGACAAGGGGCCAACCCAGCCCGGTGAAGCCAAGCTGAAGATCGAAGGGCTCAGCTACTTCGACGCCAGCAAGGTGGAGCGGGTCAAATCGGTCAGCTTCGAGGTGCGGGCCGGTGAAGTGGTCGGCATCGCCGGGGTCTCCGGCAACGGCCAGTCCGAACTGCTCAGTCTGCTTGGCGGCATTCTCAAGCCGAGCAAAGGCAGCTTCACCATCAGCAGCCGCAGCGGCGTGCACAAGGTGAGCGCTGAGCACCCGGCCGATCCCGAGCTGGTGCGCAACTACGGCCTCGGCCATGTGCCGGAAGATCGCCACAAGATGGGGTTGATCAACCGCTTCGAGGCGAAAGAGGCCTTTATTCTCGGTTATCACCGCCGCCCGCAATACAACAAGGGGTGGCTGCAGAACAAGGAGGCGATCCAGCAGGATTGTCAGGCCAAGATGGAGAAGTGGGACGTGCGCCCGCCCCATCCCGATCACAAGACCGCCAACTTCTCCGGTGGCAACCAGCAGAAGCTGGTGATCGCCCGTGAAGTGGAGCAGGACCCGGATGTGCTGTTGATCGGCCAGCCGACCCGCGGGGTCGACATCGGCGCCATCGAGTATATCCATCAGCAGATCATCGCCATGCGCGATAAGGGCAAGGCCGTCTTGCTGGTCTCGGTGGAGCTGGACGAGATCATGAGCCTCGCTGACCGGATCCTGGTCATTGCCGATGGTCGTATCGTCGGCGAGCTGGATGGTGCCAAGGCGGATGAGCGCACCATTGGTCTGATGATGGCGAACATAGTGCCGGACGAAGTTGCCAAGGAGGCCCACTGATGAGCCAAGTACGTATTCCTGCCTGGGTCTCCGTAGGCGTCTTGTCTGCGGTCAACATCCTGCTGGCCTTCCTGGTGTCGGCCATTCTGTTCTACTACCTCGACATCAACCCGGTCGATGCCGCCAAGATCATGTGGTACGGCGCGTTCGGCACCGGTGAAGGGGTCGGTTTCACCCTCTACTACGCAACCGGCTTTATCTTTACCGGTCTGTCGGTGGCGGTCGCCTTCCACGCCGGTCTGTTCAACATCGGTGGTGAAGGTCAGGCCTATATCGGCGGTCTCGGTGTCGGTCTGGTCTGTCTGATGCTCGGCGATGTGCTGCCGTTTGCCCTGCTGTTGCCGCTCTCCATCATTGCCGGTGGTCTGTTCGGTGCGGCCTGGGCCTTTATTCCGGCCTGGCTGCAAGCCAAGCGCGGCAGCCATATCGTGATCACCACCATCATGTTCAACTTCATCGCCGCCTCGCTGATGGCCTATCTGCTGGTGGAGGTGTTCAAGCCGCCCGGTTCGATGGCGACCGAGAGCAAGGTGTTTGCCGAAGCAAGCTGGCTGCCCAAGATGAGCGGGCTGGCGAACCTGTTCGGGATGGAGATCCCCAACAGCCCGCTCAATATCAGCTTCTTCTGGGCGCTGATCTGTGCGGCGCTGGTGTGGGTCTTTATCTGGCACACCCGCTGGGGTTACGAGATCCGCTCGGTCGGCGCCAGCCAAAGCGCCTCCGCCTACGCCGGTATCTCCTATCCCAAGGTGGTGATCCTGGCGATGGTCATCTCCGGCATGCTGTCGGGCTTCTTTGCCCTCAACGTGCTGCAGGGGGAGCTGCACCAGATCAAGCTCAACTTCGTGGAAGGGTTCGGCTTCACCGGTATCGCGGTGGCGCTGATGGGGCGCAATCATCCGGTCGGCGTCATCATCGCCAGCCTGCTGTTCGGTTTCCTCTATCAGGGGGGAGCCGAGCTCAGCTTCGAATTCGGTGTCGACCGCAACATCGTGGTGGTGTTGCAGGGTCTGGTGATCCTGTTCTGTGGCGCCCTTGAGCACATGATGCGTCCGCGCATCGAGCAGCTCTATCTGGCGTTTGCCAACCGCTCAGCCGCGCAAGCTAAAGGAGTCTGATCATGTTTGAAATTCTGATCCTGATGCTGGATGCGACCATCCGTACCGCGCCGCCGCTCATTCTGGCCGCCATGGCGGGCATGTTTTGCGAGCGCTCCGGGGTGGTCAACATCGCGCTGGAAGGCAAACTGCTGGCGGCGGCGTTCGCCAGTGGTGCGGCTGCGGCGGTCTCCGGTTCTGCCTGGGTAGGTCTGGGTGCCGGGGTGGGTGTTTCCATCCTGTTTGCTCTGATGCACGGCTTTGCCACCATCACCCACCGCGGTGATCAGGTGGTGAGCGGTATGGCCATCAACATTCTGGCGGCCGGTCTGACCGTGACCCTGGGTCGTTACTGGTTCGATCAGGGGGGCCAGACTCCAGCGCTCTCCGGTGATGCCCGTTTCGCCCCCATCGATCTGCCCTATGCCAAGGAGCTGTGGGATGTGCCGGTGATCGGCCAGCTCTACAGCGAACTGCTGAGCGGCCACTCCCTGCTGGAGTACGTGGCGTTCGCCTGCGTACCGCTGGCCTGGTGGGTGATGTTCCGTACCCGCTTCGGTCTGCGTCTGCGGGCGGTGGGCGAGGCGCCCGCAGCGGTCGATACCGCCGGTATCTCTGTGGTGCGGATGCGCTACACCGCGCTCATCATCGGCGGCCTGCTGGCCGGTATCGGTGGCACCTATCTGGCGGTCGCCCAGACGGCCCAGTTCATCCCCAACATGAGTGCGGGCAAGGGCTTTATGGCGCTGGCGGCGCTGGTGTTCGGCAAGTGGCGCCCCTGGAATGCCATGGCAGCCTGCCTGCTGTTCGGTTTCCTCGATGCGGTCGCCATCCGGCTGCAAGGGGTCAGCATTGGCGGCTTCGCCATTCCGGTGCAGGCCATCGAGGCACTGCCCTACATCCTGACCGTGTTCCTGCTGGCCGGCTTTATCGGCCGCGCGGTGGCGCCGAAGGCGCTTGGTACACCCTATGTGAAGGAGCGGGAGTAGCGCCCTTTATCGCGATACTCCCACCCAAGCAAATAAGAGCAGGCCCACTTCGGTGGGCCTGTTTTTTTATGGGCGGGATGGGACAGATCAGTCGGGATCTGGATGGTGTGATAGAGGGAGGCGATGGCGTGAAGGGATAAAGGGGCTGCGTGAGTTGCTGCGGGGAGCGGCTGGCTTACAGGTGCATATCCCGCTGCCAGTACCATTAAAAACCCCCTCGTATCAGGAGGGGGTTGCAGAGGTTATTGCCGGATTAACCCTGAGGTTCAGGGTGCCAGCACCAGCTTGTAGACGCCAAAGCCGGGGTGTTTGGCATCGGTGGGTGGCAGGGTCTCCACATAGTTCAGCTTGCCACCGGTCAGGGCTTGCGCCTCGCTGCGTGGCGAGCTGTAGATGCGCAGATCCAGATTGGCGGGCAGGGGTGCCAGCTGCCAGTTGTTGTCTGCTGGGGGCTCGAAACCGGCCGGATTCTTCTCTGCCAGATCCTTGAGGTATTCGGAGAGCACTTCGCGGGTTTCGAACTGATCTTCATGGACGATCACCTTGGCGTTGATGCCCGGGAAGTTGCCACCACCACTGGCGCGGTAGTTGTTGGTCACCACGTAGAACATCTGGGCCGGGTCGATTGCCTTGCCCTGATAGGTGAGGTTGGTGATGCGGTAGCTGTCGCTCACCTTGTTGCCATCCACATCGTAACGGGCGGGTTTGGTCACATCGACCTGATAGTTCACCCCGTCGATCACGTCGAAGTTGTAGGTGCGGTACTTCTCGTTCACCAGCCACTGGGTGGCGGTGCTGGCGGCATCGATCTTGTTGAACTGGACGGCGCTCTTCTCCAGCCACTCCTGTACGGTCGCGCCATTGATGGCGACCACCTGCAGGGTGTTGGGGTAGACATAGAGGTCGGCCACGTTGCGCAGGGAGATATCGCCAGCCGGTACATAGGTGAAGTCGGTCGGGCCGTTGCGACCGCCACGGAATGGCGCGGCGGCGGAGAGGATGGGCCATTTCTCCTTGAGCTGACCATCCTGTTGCAGTTTCTTGGCGTGCCACAGCTGGGCGTCGCTGACGATCTGGATGGAGGGGTCATCCTGTACCAGCGCGAAGAAGCTGTGGATTGGCTTGGTGATCTTGCTGAGGGGCTCGTCCAGCCACTGGTTGGCCTGCTCGTGCTCGGCAATGACCTGATCGACTACCGCCTGATCTTCGGTGCTGGTGGCGCTGCTGTCGATTTTGCGCAGCTGGGACTGGCTGGAGGCCACTTCCCAGCGACCCTCTTTCCAGGTCATGTGCAGGTCGATGATGCCGAGGTGGTTGCCCCAGACGCCCGGCATCACGGTCGGTACCCCCGCCAGGGTGCCTTTCTCGTTGTCCACGTCGGTCATGTTGGGGTAGTCACCCGGGAAGGTACGGTGGGCGTGGCCCAGCAGCAGGGCATCAACCCCTTTCACCTTGGCCAGCGGCAGGGCGGCGTTCTCCATCATGGGTTCGCGCGGGTCACCTATGATGCCGGTGTGGGCCACGACCACGACGATGTCAGCGCCCTTGGCGCGGATTTCGGGTACATAGTGCTCGGCGGTCTCGACCATATCGGCCACCACCACCTTGCCTTCCAGATTGCGCTTGTCCCACTGGGTGATCTGGGGGGGAGTCAGCCCCAGCACACCGACCTTGATGGTCTGGGTATTGCCGTTGGCATCCTTCACCTGACGATCCAGCACCACATAGGGTTTGAACTTCTGCTTGCTCCAGTCGATGGTGCCCTTGCCATCACGGCTGAAGGCATCGGCCTGGAAGACGTTGGCGTTGATGTAGGGGTAGTTGGCCCCTTTCAGGGTCTCCGAGAGGAAGTCGAGACCGAAGTTGAATTCGTGGTTGCCCAGGTTGCCGACATCATAGCTCATGGTGTTGAGCGCCTTGATGGCGGGATGGGTCTGCTTGCTCAACCACTGCTGTTTGACCTGCTGGTCGTGGATATAGTCGGCCAGCGGGGTGCCCTGGATCAGGTCGCCGTTGTCGACCAGTAAGTTGTTGGCGTTCTCTTCGCGGGCCTTGCGGATCAGCACTGCGGTGCGGGCAAAGCCCAGCGAGGCATCCGGCTTGTTCTGGTAGTAGTCGTAGCTCAGCAGGTTGGAGTGGATATCAGAGGTTTCGATCAGCCGCAGGGTGAGATCACCGGGGGCCTGAGAGTTGTTGTCGTCACAGCCGGACAGCAAAAAGATAACTGCCACCGCGCTCAGTTTGAGGGTGGTTTTCATTGTTGAATTCTCTTGTTATGGGTATGCCAGCGTGGAGCATTCTATCGATAGCAAAAGAATCCTAT
Organism: Aeromonas sp. 600724; assembly: GCF_049175135.1. NCBI lineage: Bacteria > Pseudomonadati > Pseudomonadota > Gammaproteobacteria > Aeromonadales > Aeromonadaceae > Aeromonas > Aeromonas sp. 600724. The sequence goes on from NZ_JAAKUM010000023.1 coordinate 37,622, forward strand.
TGTGAGCCGGCTGGCAATTCGGGTTAATTGCCTTCCTGTTAATAGAGTTATGGCTCTGATTTTAATCTCTTTTTTTTATCTTTCTTCAGGGCCGCCACCCTCAATGCTATTTCACTGTTAGTCACCCTGTTGTCGTCACCGCTGTGCGGTCGGGGCAAGCGGAGCGGTCTGCCGCTCCTGCGAGGCTGTAATGGTTGGTTACAGATCTCCATTCGACTGATAGATGACCTTTCCCTTAAATTCAGCGGCGATTGATTGCATCTAAAAAATTACAAAGCGACAGCAAGGAATAAAACTTCATGAAAATGCACAACAGAGCGCTGCTGGCCATCGCCTGCGCTGCGGCCCTGTCTGCCTGTGACAGCGAAAAAGCTGCCAACAGCATCGCCAAGCGGGTGCCTCTGGCTCTGCCGGAGGCGGGTCTATACCAAGCGAATCTGATGAGCCGCGACGGCGACAAGGCGACACCGCGCATGATCAAGGATCTGGATGGTCTGGCGCTGGTCTACCCGAAGGGTGAAACCCTGCAGCACTGGGGTGTCTGGGTGGATCATCAGGTGGGCAAGGTCGAGACCAACAGCCAGTGGCTGGGTCAGGCTGACCAGAAAGCCGACAAAGACGGGATCTACCCGGTGCAGTTGATCCGCAACAGCGAACGGCTCGGCACCAGCACGGCGCTCAGCTCGGTGACCAACGACCACAACCTCATCACCTTCCAGGATCAGCCGGTCATCGATCTGCAGGGCAAGGAGATCAAGCGCTGGGTTTTTGATTTCACCCGGACCGGCACCAAGTTCTCCGACAACTCCCCCATCTATTCCGGTTTCAGCGGTCATGTGGCGGTGACGGCCCTGACCACCAAAGCGGTGACCACGGCCAGCTGGAGTGCCACGGGCAGCGATGGCTTCAGCAGCGACATTGTGGGCAAGGTGGATACCACCAACAACGGTGGCAAGCTGACGGTGGCGATCGAGTTCCCGGCGGCAGGTTGTACGCTGGTGGGCGAGGGGAGTGCCACTGCAGGGTTGAGCAAGCTGACCATGACCGGATTTGGCAAGTGCAACTTCAAGCAATCCGCTGCCGCCACGCCGATCGAAAACCTCTGGAATGCTGCTCTGGCCCGGGCGATGGATAACCGCGTCGCCTATGTCACCACCTATACCACGGATGCCAAAAAAGATGCGTTGGTCATCGGCTTCCCCGATACCAATGGCTTGCTGATCACCGCTGACAAGCGATAAGCAGCTAACGGCAGGGGCGGGCAAACGCGCCTGAAACAACAAGGGAGCCAGTGGCTCCCTTGTTGTTTTCAACGCACGGTTTACAGCAGGAACAGTGTCGCCAGCCCGAGGAAGATAAAGAAGCCGCCTGTGTCGGTGATGGCGGTGATCATCACGCTGGCACCGACTGCCGGGTCGCGGCCGAGGCGGGTCATGGTCATGGGGATGATGACCCCCATCAGGGCGGCCACCAGCAGGTTGAGCATCATGGCCAGGGTCATCACGGCGCCGAGCGCCGCATCCTGATAGAGCAGATAGGTGGCGATGCCCATGGTGCCGCCCCACACCAGCCCGTTGATAAAGGCGACGCCAAGTTCCCGCAGCAGCAGGAAGGAGAGGTTGCCTGCCTGAATGTGCTGCAGCGCCAGCGCCCGCACTATCATGGTGATGGTCTGGTTACCGGTGTTGCCGCCGATCCCGGCGACGATGGGCATCAGGGCCGCCAGTGCCACCAGCTGGGAGATGGTGTGCTCGAACAGGCCGATCACCCGCGAGGCGACAAAGGCGGTGCAGAGGTTGATGGCAAGCCAGGCCCAGCGGGTCTTGACCGCCTTGGAGACCGGGGCGAACACGTCTTCATCCTCGCTGATACCCCCCATCCGGCGCAGGTCGGTGTCGCTCTCCTCATAGACCAGATCCACCACCTCTTCGACGGTGAGGCGGCCCATCAGCTTGCCCTTGCCATCCACCACGGCGGCGGAGAGCAGGTCATCCCGTTCGAAGGTGCGGGCCGCCGCTTCGTCGTTATCCTCCGGATCGAAGGTGACCGGATCCCGCTCCATCACGTCGCTCACCAAGGTGGCGGGCTTGTGCAGCAGTACAGTGGTGAGGGCCAGCTCCCCCAGCAGGTGGTTGCGCCGATCGATGACGAACAGCTTGTCGGTGTTGGCGGGGATCTTGCCGCGCAGCCGCAGATAGCGCTGCACCGTGGCGAGCGTCACCTCGGGGCGGATGGTGATGATCTCGAAGTCCATCATGGCGCCGACGGTGTGCTTGCCGTAGCGGATCACCTCCCGCACCCGATCCCGGTCGGCGGGGGCCATATAGGTGAGCAGCCGCCCCATCAGGTTGCGCGGCAGGTACTGGCCCAGATAGATCTGGTCGTCGATATCCAGGGTGCGCAGGGCGTGCAGCAGCTCCTTGTCGCTCATCCCGCTGATGAGGCTGTCCCACACCGTCTCCGACGCTTCGACCAGGATCTGGCCGCGTTTCTCCTCCTCCACCAGCGCCCACAGGGCATGACGCTCATCGGGCGGCAGCGATTCCAGCGCATCGGCGACGTCGGCGGCGGGCAACCCGTTGACCAGCGTGGTGAGTTCGCTGGTCTGATCGCGCTGCTCGGCATCCTGCACCACCTGCGGGTCGAGCAGGCTGTCGGTGAGGGCATCATCGCGCAGCAGCAGGGTGAGAATGCGGGATCTGTCATCCGCGCGCTGCCGGGCGCTGTTCTTGATGGGAAGAGACATGGGATGAATTCCTGAGATGGTAGCCAAGGGCTCAATGCCCATAGGATACCAGACTTAAAACAACAGGTTATGACCGTGATGGGAGAAGAGGGAGGTAAAAGTGAGGCCACCTGCTGGTGGCCTCATGGCGAGTTGCCGAGGATCCCTCAGGCGAGGGCTTGCTGGCGCTGCGGGGCCTCGCCAAACCAGGCGAGCCGGTCGGCCAGGGTCACCACCGAGCCCACCATGATGAGGGCAGGACTCTCGACCCCCACCGCCAGCGCGGGCAGCTCATCAAGGGTGCCGCGAATGACCCGCTGGCAGGGCTGGGTGCCGCGCTCGATCAGCGCCACCGGGGTGTCGCCCCCCTTGCCGTGGGCCAGCAGCTGCTCGCGGATGGTGGCGCAGCTCGATAGCCCCATGTAGAACACTAGGGTTTGTTTGTCTTTGGCCAGCAGCGGCCAGTCGAGATCCCGGGCGCCACCCTTGCCGTGGGCGGTGACGAAACGCACGCTCTGGGCGTGGTCGCGGTGGGTGAGCGGAATGCCGGCGTAGGCGGCGCAGCCGCTGGCCGCGGTGATGCCGGGCACCACCTGAAAGCCGATGCCTGTGCCGACCAGCGTCTCCAGCTCCTCGCCGCCACGGCCGAAGATAAAGGGATCGCCCCCCTTGAGACGCACCACCCGTTGCCCCTTCTTCGCCTCCTCCAGCAAGAGCTGGTTGATCCCCTCCTGCGGCACGCAGTGGTTGCCCGCCTGCTTGCCGACGAAGATGCGTTTGGCGTCGCGGCGCACCAGCGCCATCACTTCGTCCGAGACCAGCCGGTCGTAAACCACCACGTCCGCCTGCTGCATCTGGCGCAGGGCGTGCAGGGTGAGCAGACCCGGATCGCCGGGGCCGGCTCCCACCAGTACCACCTCGCCTCCGGTCTGGCTCCCGTCGGCAAACAGGTTGTCGGCCAATTGGTGGGCAGAGGCACTATCACCGCGGGCCAGCGCTTGACCGAGCCGATCCGCTCCGAGCAGCCGCTCCCAGAAGCGACGCCGCTCCCCCATGCTGGCGAAGCGGGCCTTGACCCGCTCCCGCAGGCTACCGGCAAAGGTCGCCACGGCCCCCAGATGTTGCGGCAGCAGGGCTTCCAGTTTTTCCCGCAGCAGCCGGGCCAGAACAGGTGCCTTGCCGCCGGAGGAGATGGCCACCATCAGCGGCGAGCGGTCGATGATCGACGGCATGATGAAGCTGGAGCGTTTCGGGTCATCCACCACGTTGGCAAAGATCCGCGCCTGATTGGCGCTCTGGTAGACCAGCGCATTCACCTCGCGCCGATCGGTGGCGGCCACCACCAGCCACTTGCCCGCCAGTTGTTCCGGCACAAATTCACCGGCCAGCCACTCGATGCTCCCGTTGGCAGCCAGTTCCGCCAGCTCGGGGTCGAGCTCGGTCGCGACTACTGTGAGGTGGGCACCGGCATCCAGTAGCAGGCGCGCCTTGCGCTCCGCTACCTCGCCGCCGCCGACCAGCAGCACGGGTTTGTTGTCGAGTCGGCAAAAGATGGGCAAGTAGTCCATGGGGCCTCCGGATCAGGCGGTTCGGGTCTGGTTGGCGGTGCTGGTGGTCTCGCTCACTGCAACCGGGCGTTCAGCTTTCGGGGTGGCATACCAGTAGCCGAGGCCCATAAAGAGGACGCCGGAGACGGTGTTGCCCAGGGTCACCCACAGCAGGTTGTGGCCGATGCCGCCCAGGGTGTAGGCCTCGGAGTGGGCGCCAAACCAGGAGAGGGCGAACAGGGTCATGTTGGCGATGGAGTGCTCGTAGCCGGAGGCGATAAAGGCCAGCAGGCACCACCAGATGGCGATGAAGCGGGCGGCCCCTTCGGTGCGCAGCGCCATCCAGATGGCGAGGCAGACCAGCCAGTTGCAGAGGATCCCCTTCATAAACAGGGTCAGGGCCGGAGCCTGGGTCTTGGCCAGCGCCACCTTGTGGGCCAGACTGCCCGCATCCGGCAGCAGGCTGCCGCCGTAGGAGTAGATGAGCGCCACCACAACGGAGCCAATCAGGTTGCCCGCCCAGGTCTGCGGCAGGATACGCAGCAGGTCGGCCATGGTGATTTTGCCCGTCTTCACCCCGAAGGTGAGGAACATGGTGTGGCCGGTAAACAGCTCGGAGCCGGCGATGATCACCAGCGTCAGGGCGATACCGAAGGTGGCCCCCATCACCAGCGGCCGGATGGCGGGATCCACCAGATTGCCGAGGGTGAAGATCAGGATGATGCCGAGGCCCACATAGGCCCCCGCCATGGCGGAGCTGAGCCAGAAGCCGAGCTTGTCGCTGCGCTCGAAGCGGTTGATGCGGGCCGCGTTGGCGGCGCACTTGTTGATGGTTTCCGTGTACATCTTGTGAGTCCTTGAAAGGGCTGCCCACAGGCAGCCCGAAAGAGAGTGAATTTGTCTTTAGACAGCGACCCAGACCTGCTGGTCGCGCACTTCAACGGGGTAGCTTTGAACCGACATGGCGGGGTTGTCGAAACAGTGGCCATCGCTCAGACGAAAGCGCTGCTTCTTGAGCGGGCTGGCGACCCAGAGCTCGCCGTCGTGTTCGCAGATCAAACCCCGCGACAGCACGTTGGCGGCGAAGAAGGGATCCCGGTTGTCGATGGCGAACACCTCGGCGGCCGCGCTCGGGCGGAACAGGGCGATCTGGCGACCCTCAATGAGTGCGCAGACGCCGGTGCCCGGCAGGATGTCGTTGAGTTGGCAGGCGAATTTCATCATTTGGTTTCCACTTCGATCTGGTAGACGGGGATGCGCTCGGCCGGGGTCGCCGGTCGGTGCTGGTCGCGTTCGCTGACGAACTGGACGTCCGGGTCACGCTTGTCGCTGTTGATGAAGTGGCTGAAGCGCTTGAGCGCCTCCTCTTCATTAAGGGTGCGCGACCATTCGCACTCGTAGCTGTCGATGAGGGTCTGGATATCGCGCTCCAGCGTCTCGGCCAGCCCCAGCTTGTCGTCGACGATCACCTCGCGCAGGTAGTCGACACCCCCTTCCAGATTGCCGAGCCAGACCGATGTGCGCTGCAGTTTGTCGGCGCTGGTGACGTAGAACATCATAAAGCGGTCGATCAGCTTGATGAGGGTTTCGCGGTCAAGGTCAGAAGCCAGCAGATCGGCGTGGCGCGGTTTCATGCCGCCGTTGCCGCCCACATAGAGGTTCCAGCCCGCATCGGTGGCGATGATGCCGACATCCTTGCCCTGGGCTTCCGCACATTCGCGGGTACAGCCGGAGACGCCGAACTTCATCTTGTGCGGGGTGCGAATCCCCTTGTAGCGGTTCTCGAGGAAGACCCCGAGGCCAACGCTGTCCTGCACGCCGAAGCGGCACCAGGTGCTGCCGACACAGGTCTTGGCCATACGCAGCGCCTTGGCATAGGCCTGACCTGTCTCGAATCCGGCTGCCAGCAGCTTGCGCCAGATGGCGGGCAGGTCATCCTTCTGAGCCCCGAACAGGCCGATGCGCTGGGCGCCGGTGATCTTGGTGTAGAGCTTGTAGTCGCGGGCCACTTCGGCCACCGCCAGCAGCCCTTCCGGGGTCACTTCACCGCCGGCCATGCGCGGGATGACGGAGTAGCTGCCGTCCTTTTGCATGTTGCCGAGGAAGATGTCGTTGGTGTCCTGCAGTGGGATGTTGCGCGGGCTCAGCACATGCTCGTTCCAGCAGGAGGCGAGGATGGAGCCGACGGTCGGTTTGCACACCTCACAGCCATAGCCCTGACCGTGCTTGGCCAGCAGCTCGTCGAAGCTCTTGATCCCCTCCACCTTGACCAGATGGAACAGCTCCTGACGGGAGTGGGGGAAGTGGGCGCAGAGGTGGTTGTTGACCTCGATGCCCTGCTTCACCAGCTCGGCGTTGAGTACCTGACTGATGAGCGGCACACAGCCGCCGCAGCCGGTTCCGGCCTTGGTGTGCTGCTTGATGGCGGCCAGGGTGGTGTGACCCTCGGCCACCGCCTGAGCGATGTCGCCTTTGGAGACGTCAAAGCAGGAGCAGATCTGGGCGCTTTCCGGCAGGGCATCCACCCCCAGCGTCGGTTTGGCTCCGGCGTAGGCGGGCAGGATCAGGGTGTCCGGGTGGCTCGGCAGCGGCAGGGCGTTGAGCATCATCTGCAGCAGGTTGCCGTAATCTTCCACGTCACCCACCAGCACGGCGCCGAGCAATCGGCTGTTGTCTTCGCTCACCACGATCTTCTTGTAGACGCCAGCCTGATCGTCCTGAAACACATAGCTGTGGCTGCCCGGGGTGCGGCCGTGAGCATCGCCGATGGAGCCGACGGAGACGCCGAGCAGTTTCAGCTTGGCGCTCATGTCCGCCCCTTCGAAGCGGCTGTCGCCGCCCTGCAGATGGTCGACGGTGATCTGGGCCATCTTGTAGCCCGGCGCTACCAGCCCGAAGAAGCGGCCCTGCCAGGCGGCGCACTCGCCGATGGCATAGATGTCGGGGTCTGAGGTGAGGCAGTGATCGTCGATGACGATGCCGCCGCGCTCGGCGATGGCGAGATCACCGTAACGGCCGAGGGTATCTTGCGGGCGAATGCCGGTGGAGAAGACCACCACATCCACTTCCAGCTGGCTGCCATCGGCAAAGGCGAGGCGGTGTTTCGCCTGCTCACCGCCATGCATCAGGATCTCGCTGGTGCTCTTGCTGGTGTGCACCTGCACGCCCATGGATTCAATCTTGCGGCGCAGCAGCTGGCCGCCCTGACCGTCGAGCTGCTCGGCCATCAGTACCGGAGCAAACTCCACAACGTGGGTCTCGAGACCCAGCGCCTTGAGGGCACCGGCCGCTTCGAGGCCAAGCAGGCCGCCCCCGATCACCACCCCGCTCTTGCCACTCCTGGCGGCGCTGCGAATGGCTTTCAGATCCTCGATGGTGCGGTAGACGAAGCACTCGTGGTGCTGACTGCCCGCAATGGGCGGCACCCAGGGGTAGGAGCCGGTGGCCAGCACCAGCTTGTCGTACCCGACCACAGTGCCCTTGTTGGAGTGCACTTCGCGGTTGGCCCTGTCGATTTTTTTCACCGCTTCGCCGAGCAGCAGGCGGATGCCGTGCTTGTCGTAGAAGCCGGGTTTGACGAGGGAGAGATCTTCGCTGGTGTGATGGGAGAAGTAGGAGGAGAGATGGACGCGATCGTAGGCGGGACGGGGTTCTGCACCGAAGACGGTGATCTCGTAGCGGCCCGGCTCGGCCCGCTCGATCAACTCTTCGATGAAGCGGTGCCCCACCATGCCGTTGCCCACAACGACCAGTCTGACTTTGCTCATGATTGCCTCTAGTTTGGAGTAATAAAACATCATTCTGGGGCTAGGCTACCCAGTCAGTCGGGGCGGGCAATTGATGCAAATCAAGTGTCTATTTATATATCTCGTCAGGGGTAATTCGATAAAATTCAAAGATATACAAAAATAGGTATACCAGTTGATGATTTCTGCGCTGGCTTGGAGTGAGGGATGGTGGAGGGAAAGCCCGGTTTACCCACGGCCGGGGAGTGAAAACTTCTGGCGGAAAATGGCCGGCCTCGCACTGGGCGAGACCGGCATCAGCTGAACAAGGTGGCGCGTCAGGCGATATGGCGGCGGAACATGGCGAGCGCCAGCGACAGGGTGACGCCGGCGATGGCGAGCAGCGGCCAGAGCAGGGGCCAGGCGGCCGACCAGTCAAACCCCTTGAGGAAGACCCCCTTGAGCAGCACGATGAAGTGGGTGAGGGGGTCGATGGCCGCCAGCCACTGGAACACCTGCGGCATGTTCTCCACCGGCGAGATGTAGCCCGAGAGGATCACCGCCGGGACGGTGAAGGAGAAGACCCCGAGAAAGGCCTGCTGCTGGGTCGAGCAGAACGACGAGATGAAGAGCCCGATCCCGGCCAGTGCCAGCCCGTAGCAGACCATGCCCGCCATCAGCAGGCTGAGGCTGCCGGCAAAGGGGAGGTGAAAGACAAAACGGGCGGCCAGCGCGACTATGCACCCTTGCCCCACCGCCACCATGATGCCGGGCACCGCCTTGCCCGCCATGATCCAGCCCGCGGTGAGGGGGGAGACCAGCAGCTGATCGAAGGTGCCCTCTTCTCGCTCCCGTGCGACCGAGAGGGCGGTGACAATCAGGCAGCCAGTGGTGGTGATGATGGCCACCAGCGCTGGCAGGATATGCCAGTGGAACTCGACGTTGGGGTTGTAGAGGTTGCGTACCGCCAGCTCGGGTTGCCCCTTGCCCTCACTTTGCCAGCGGGCGATCACCTGACTGATGTAGCCAGCCGCCACCTGACCACCGTTGGAGCGGCGGCCATCGATGATCAGCTGCACCTTGGCCGGTTCGCCCCGCGCCAGCCGACGCGAGAAATCCCCTGGAATAATCAGCCCGAGCAGTGCCTGCTGCCCGGTGATGGCCTCGGTCATGCCCGCCTCGCCTTGCACCGGGATGATGGTGGTGAAGGCGGGCATATGGGTGAGGCGCTCCAGCAGCTCGCGGCTCTGGGCACCGCCATCCTGGTTGTAGATGGCCAGCGTGTTGCCGGTCACCTCCAGAGTGGCGGCGAACGGGAAGAGGGCGGTCTGCAGCAGCACCGGCATGATGAGCAGAAAGCGCCCCTGAGTATTGCCCATCAGGGCCTGCAGCTCTTTTCGGATCAGCCACCAGAGTCGGATCAGCATGGGTTACTCCAGAGTGCGCCGCGTCTTGCGGGCGGTCAGGGCCAGCCAGAAACCGGCCAGCAGCAGCAGACAGAAACCGTTGACCAGCAGGATCGAGAAGACGCTGCCCGCCTGATAGAGGGTCTGCAGCGAGCTTGCGAAGTAACGGGCCGGAATGAGGTGGGTGATGGCCCGAAGCCAAGGCGGCATGCTGGCGATCTCGAACACGAAGCCCGACAGCATCACCGCGGGCAGAAAGGCGGCGATCAGCGCTGCCTGCGCGGCATTGAACTGGCTGCGCATCACGGTGGAGAGGAACAGCCCGAGTCCGAGCGCGCTGCCGAGAAAGACGCTGGTGACCAGAAAGAGCAGCAGCAGGGAGCCGCGCCATGGCACGCCCATTACCGCCACCGAGAAGAGCAGGCAGAGCAGCATGGCGATGATGCCGAGGCCATAGTAGGGTAACAGTTTGGAGAGCAGCAGCTCCCCCTTGGTGACCGGGGTGGCGAGCAGCGCCTCCATGGTGCCGCGCTCCCACTCCCGCGCCACCACCAGCGAGGTGAGCAGGGCGCCTATGATGGTCATCACCACCGCAATGGAGCCCGGTACCAGAAAGTTGCGGCTCACCAGCGCCGGATTGAACCAGGCGCGGCTCTCTATCGACACCGGCATGGCGACCCCCTCGCCAGCGAGCCACCCCTGCCAGATCCCCTGCACATAGTTGGTGACGAAGTTGGCGGTGTTGGGCTCGGAGCCGTCGGTGAGCAGCAGCGCCTGCGGCGTGCCATTGCCCTGACCGGCCAGCGCGCGGGAGAAACCGTCGTCGATCACCAGCAGGCCGCGGATCTCGCCACGGGCCAGACTGGCGAGCAGGGACTCCTTGCTCGGGCCGCTGTGGATCTCCAGTGCGGTAGAGCCGCGCAGGGCCTGCTCCAGCCGCACCGCTGGGGCGCCGCTATCGGTACGCCAGATGCCGAGGCGCAGATGGTCCACATCCAGATTGATGGCGTAACCCATCACCACCAGTAGCACCACCGGCATGATGAAGGCGATGAGGATGCTGCTCGGGTCACGGACGATTTGCAGCGTCTCCTTGCGGCAGAGGGCCAGCAGTCGCCGACGGTTGATGCTCATGCGTCCTCCTCGCTGGCCCGCTCGACCAGGGTGATAAAGGCCTCTTCCATTGTTGGCAAAGAACAGGTCGGCAAGGAGCCGGTTGGCAAAGAGGTCGCCGCCTCTTTGGCGGCCAGCCCTTTGAGATCGTCCGGGGTGCCGAGCGCCAGCAGCTTGCCGCGATAGATGAGGGCGATGCGGTCGCAATACTCCGCCTCGTCCATAAAATGGGTGGTGACCAGCACGGTGACGCCGTGGTCGGCCAGCGCGTTGATGTGCGACCAGAACTCGCGCCGGGTCACCGGATCGACCCCGGAGGTGGGCTCGTCGAGGAACAGCAGCGGCGGCTCGTGCAGCAGGGCGCAGGCCAGCGATAAGCGCTGGCGCAGACCGAGCGGCAGGGATTCCGCCTTTTGATCGAGCCAGGGGGCGAGGGAAAAGGCAGTCACCATGGCGTCGATCCGCGTCTGCTGGTGGCGGCCGAACAGGCCGTAAATACCGGCGAAAAAGGAGAGGTTCTGCGCTACGGTAAGCTGCTTGTAGAGGGAGAACTTCTGCGCCATGTAGCCGAGGCGCTGGCGCGCCGCCGAGGGGCTGTGGGCCAGATCGATGCCGGTCACCAGCGCCTGTCCCTCGCTCGGGCGCAGCAGGCCGCACTCCATCTTGAAGGTGGTGGACTTGCCCGCCCCGTTGGGGCCGAGCAGGCCGAAGATCTCGCCGCGGCGCACTGCAAAGCTGACATCATCGGTGGCGGCAAAATCGCCGAACCGCTTGGTGAGGTGGCGCGCCTCGATCACCGCCTCGGGGGAGACCCCCTGCGGCAGTTCGGCTTCCCGCATCCCGGCTGCCAGACTCGACTCCCCACCGGGGCCGCCGCCGAGCAGGTCGATAAAGGCATCCTCCAGCCGGGGCTGGGCCGGTTGAAAGGTGCCGTTGGCGAGATGCAGCTCCGGGAGCGGCGGGGGCGTCATGCCCGGGTGCAGCAGCAGGCGAACCCGCTCCCCCGCCACCGCGCCATCCATCACTGCCGGGTGAGCCAGTGCCCGGCGCAGCAGGGCGCGCCGCTCGCGGCCATCCAGTTGCCCCGCCTCCAGCAGCCAGCAGCGGCTGGCCATGGCCCCCATCAGATCGGCCGGGGTGCCGCTGGTGCGCACCTCGCCATCCGCCATCAGCAGCACGTGGTCGCACAGCTCCGCCTCATCGAGATAGGCGGTACTCCAGAGCACCGTCATCCCTCCCTTGGCCAGCTCGCGTACCATCTGCCAGAGGGCGCGGCGGGAGATGGGATCGACCCCGACCCCCGGTTCGTCGAGCAGCAGCACATCCGGGGTGCCGAGCAGGGCGCAGGCCAGCCCGAGCTTCTGCTTCATGCCGCCAGAGAGCTTGCCTGCGGGTCGCGCAGTGAAGCGGGCGAGGTCGGTGAAGGCGAGCAGCCGTGCGAAGGTAGGGGTGCGTTCGGGCTCCAGTACGCCGCGCAAGTCAGCGTAGAGGGTGAGGTTCTCCAGCACGCTGAGATCCTCGTAGAGGCCGAACTGCTGGGGCATGTAGCCGAGGCGCTGGCGCAGCAGATCCCCCTCGCTCACCGGGTCCAGCCCCAGCACCCGGATGGTGCCCGCTTCGGGGATCAGCAGACTGGCCAGCAGGCGCAGCAAAGTGCTCTTGCCCGCGCCGTCGGGGCCGACCAGCCCGGTGATGCCGCCAGCCGGAATGGTGGCCGAGATGGCGTTGAGGGCGACCCGCTCGCCAAAGCGTTTGGTGAGCCCCTCAATAGAGATGGCGCAGCTCATGGCGCCAGCCTGACGGTGACCGGCATCCCCTGGCGCAGGGCCGGGTCGGGGTCCTGCACCACGATACGCAGCCGGTAGACGAGGTGAGTGCGCAGATCCGGCGTCTCCACCGATTTCGGGGTGAACTCGGCGGTCGGCGAGACAAAGCCCACTACCCCGTGATAGGGCTGATCCGGCCGCGAGTCGGTGGTGAGGGTCACCTTGGCGCCGCTCGGGAAGTGGCCGAGCCAGGGCTCCTCCACATAGGCGCGCACCCAGACCGGTGCGGTCATGGAGAGGTTGAAGGCGGTTGCACCGCTCTGCACCATGCTGCCGTTTTCGACGGCGCGGCTGATGATGATGCCGTCGCTGGGGGCGGTCAGGCTGGCATCCGCCAGCGCCAGTTCGGCACTGGCGAGCGCCGCTTTGGCCCCTTCCAGTTGGGCATCGGACTGGGCAATCTCTTCCGGGCGGTAGCCGGTTTCGAGCTGGGCGAGCTGCTCGCGGGCGGAGCGCACCTGCGCCCGGGTCTGATCCCGCTGGGAGCGGGCGGTATCGAGCTGACCGCGGGAGATGGCGCCGGTGGCTGCCAATGCGATCTGGCGGCGCCACTGCTGGTCTGCCTCCAGTGCAGCGGCCTCGGCGGCGTCCAGTGCGGCCCGGGCGCGGTCGGTCTCTTCGCTGCGATAGCCTTTGTGGATCAAGGTGTTGGCGGCAGTGAGCGCAGCCAGATTGGCGCGGGCGCTGTCGCGGCTGTGGGTGAGGGGAATCGGATCGAGGCGGGCCAGCAGTTGACCGGCTTTTACGCTATCGCCCTCATCGACCAGCACCTGATCGACGCGACCGCCGACTCGAAAGGCCAGATTGACGTCGCGAATATCGACATTGCCGTAAAGGATGGAGCCGTCGGCGGGGCGCCCCTGCCACCAGAGGTAGCCACCGATAACGGTTAGCAGCAGGGCTGCGATGGCAATGCGTTGCTTCATACCGTTTCTCCTTGAAGAGGACACTGCAACCAGAGGTAACCACTGAGAGCGGCCAGCAGCAGAGCTGCCATCGCGATGCGTTGTTTCATGCAGCGTCTCCTTCTTTGATGTCGGTGGGGCGCAGGCCGCGCAGGGCCCATACCAGCCGCTGTCTGGCGGCCTCGGGGTTGTCTATCTGGCTGAGAAAGGGGGCTGCCTGTTCGGGCAGCCAGCCGAGCTGACGACCGCTGCCTGCGATCACCAACGGCAGGCCGACCGACCCCATGATGAAGATCATCAGCTGGAGCGGGTGACCCGCGACCAGCGACCCTTCCGCCTGTGCCATCCGTACCTGCTCGATCAGCAGCAGGGGATGGCGGCGCGGCAGGCTGAGCAGAAAGCGCTGGGCCGCCCCTTCGCCCGCCAGCGCATCGCCAAACAGGTGGTTGATAAAGCCGCGCTGGCGCGCCACCAGCCCGATCAGCGCCTCCATGGTCGCCTCGAACATGGCGATGGCGGAGGGGTAGGAGCCTTTGGCTGCCACCGCCTTGAGCTCGTCATAGAGGGGGGCGTACCAGAGCTCCACCAGCTCGTCGATAAAGGCGTCGCGGTTGCCGAAGTGGTAGACGAAGGAGCCGAGGTTCACCTCGGCCGCCGCCGCCAGCTCGCGCACCGTCAGGCCGCGCAGCCCTTTCTCGGTAGCGATGGCGAGGCCGGTATCGAGCAGTTTCTGCCGGGTTGGATTCATCTTTCGGGTTCCTGTTGCGCAGCTTTCGATCTGATTTATACGTATGTATAAATCAATCACACAGAAGTTGATAGATCTTTTTTTGAGCAGATTTCAGCAGGGATGAAAAACGGTGGGCTTTCGTAAGGGGAGGTATGAAAGCGCCTTGGGATTGAATGGATCGCCGCAGATAGGGCTAGAGTCCGGGCGACGGAGGCGGGATGAAATGGGTGGCAGGGAAATAAAAACGCCTCCACAAGGGAGGCGTTTTCAGGTCCATCGATCGCGCTTACAGAATAAAGCGGCTCAGGTCCTCGTCTTCAATCAGCTTGCCGAGGTGGGCGTTGACGTAGTCGGTGTCGATGACAAAGGTCTCACCGGACTTCTCGGAGGCGTCATAGGAGATATCTTCCATCAGGCGCTCCATCACGGTGTGCAGACGACGGGCACCGATGTTCTCGGTACGCTCGTTGACCTGCCAGGCCGCTTCGGCCAGACGGCGGATGCCATCCTGGGTGAACTCGATGTTGACCCCTTCGGTGGCCATCAGCGCCTTGTACTGATCGGTCAGGGAGGCGTTCGGTTCGGTCAGGATACGCTCGAAGTCATCTGTGGTCAGGGCGGTCAGCTCGACGCGGATCGGCAGACGGCCCTGCAGCTCGGGGATGAGGTCGGACGGCTTGGCGATCTGGAAGGCGCCGGAGGCGACAAACAGGATGTGGTCGGTCTTGACCATGCCGTGCTTGGTGTTGACGGTGCAACCTTCAACCAGCGGCAGCAGGTCGCGCTGTACCCCTTCACGGGAGACGTCGGGGCCCGAGCTCTCGCCACGCTTGCAGATCTTGTCGATCTCGTCGAGGAAGACGATGCCGTTGTTCTCGACCGCGGCGATCGCTTTCTGCTTCAGCTCTTCCGGATTGACCAGACGGGCAGCTTCCTCTTCGATCAGCGCTTTCATGGCCTCTTTGACCTTGATCTTGCGCTTCTTCTTCTGGCTCTGGCCCAGGTTCTGGAACAGCCCCTGCAACTGGTTGGCCATCTCTTCCATGCCCGGCGGGGTCATGATTTCGACGCCCATCGGGGAGGCGGAGAGTTCCAGCTCGATCTCCTTGTCATCCAGCTGACCTTCCCGCAGTTTCTTGCGGAAGATCTGGCGGGTGTTGGAGTTGTCGGCTTTCTCTTCCTCACCCCAGGTGTTGCGCGGGTTGGGCAGCAGGGCGTCGAGGATGCGCTCTTCGGCGGCTTCCTCGGCGCGATATTTCATCTTCTCCATCTCGGTTTCGCGCACCAGCTTGATGGCGGCATCGGTCAGATCGCGGATGATGCTGTCTACTTCCTTGCCGACATAGCCCACTTCGGTGAACTTGGTCGCTTCCACCTTGATGAAGGGGGCGTTGGCCAGTTTGGCCAGACGACGGGCGATTTCGGTCTTGCCGACACCGGTCGGGCCGATCATCAGGATGTTTTTCGGGGTCACTTCATGGCGCATCTCTTCGTTGAGTTGCATCCGGCGCCAGCGGTTGCGCAGGGCAACGGCAACGGCACGCTTGGCATCGGCCTGACCAATGATGTGACGATCCAGCTCGTGGACGATTTCTCTCGGGGTCATCTCGGACATGATGGTGTTCCTGTATCCGGGGCGGGCAGTGCCCACCCCTTGGGAAATTGGGTTGGCTGGCGCCTTATTTGGCAACGTAGTCCAGCACTTCGATGGTGTGGTTGCCGTTGGTGAAGACGCAGATGTCGCCCGCAATCTTGAGGGACTTCTCGACAATGCTCCTGGCATCCAGCTCGGTGTTTTCCAGCAGCGCGATGGCGGCGGACTGGGCGAAGTTGCCACCGCTGCCGATGGCGATGAGATCGTGCTCCGGCTGCACCACGTCACCGTTGCCGGTGATGATGAAGGATTTGTGTTCGTCGGCCACGGCCAGCAGTGCTTCGAGGCGGCGCAGGGCGCGATCGGTGCGCCAATCTTTGGCCAGCGCCACGGCGGCGCGCTCCAGATTACCCTGATGGGCCTGCAGTTTTGCTTCGAAACGTTCGAGCAGGGTGAAGGCGTCGGCGGTACCGCCAGCGAAACCTGCCAGCACCTTGCCGTTATAGAGGCGATGAACCTTGCGGGCGTTGCCCTTCATGACGGTGTTGCCAAGAGAGACCTGGCCATCGCCACCGATGACGACCTGACCGTTGCGGCGAACTGAAACTATGGTAGTCACTTTACTTACCTCGCTTGAGCCGAATGACGGCCTGACTGTGCATGGCAAGAAAGATGGGGATGGCAAACGGGCTTTTCAACCCTGCCTTTGGTCGGGATAAACGGGGTAGCAATCAGGGTGGGTGCGAGTGACACCAAAAGAACAGGGCCGGGTGTTGCCACCCGGCCCTGCTGCAAACTGTCCGCATTATGTTGTTTCAGACCAGACTACCGCTTGGCACACGATCACAGTTTGGCCATTGAACGTCGCCGAGGGAGAACCATACAGCGTGTAGCCTTGAGCTAGTGCTTCGCTGACACGAAAACAAAATGCCGCGTCATCAGGCCCAGTAATCAAGCGGTAAACCGGAAGGCCATTTGGTGGCTGTTTCGAATTTGTCATGTTCTGGTTCTCTGCTGGTTCAGCCTGACAGTATGCTAACCCTTCTTGGCAATGCAGCCGCTGATGCCGGAGCTCTGCAGCTTGCCGTTGGCCGCGTCGGCGGCCGCCTTGCCGTTGAAGGGGCCCACCATCACCTTGTAGACCGTGCCGTTGGCCGTGTTGACCACCTGCAGGCTGGAAGAGAGACCGGCGGTGAAGGCGATACGTGCCTTTAGCGACTCTGCGGAATCCTGCGAGCGCAGAGCCGCGCACTGCATCATATAGCGACTGCTGTCGGCGGCTGCGGTCTGGGCTGGCGGGGTAGCCGCTTTGGCCTTGGCCGCTTCGGCCCGCTCCCGCTCCAGCTCGGCACGGATCTCCCGCTCCATCCGTTCCCGTTCGGCCTGGCGATCGATCACCTGTTCCCGAGCGCTGGCAACGGGCGCACCGTTGTCAGGCGTTGTCGCCGGATTGGTCTGATAGGGTTTGGACTGGCCGATGGGCGTCCCCGGTTGGGGAATCTCGGTCGGTACCGGTTGCGGCAGCTTTTCCGGCTGCAGTGTCAGAGTATCGGCGGGGGGCGGTGGCAGCACGCCCGGCTGGGGCGGTGGCTCGATAACATCGACCTGCTTGTTCTCAAGCCGTTCGATGTAGCTCCACTTCTCCTGTGGCAACCCGTTGTTCTGTGGTTTTGGCTTGTTGGCCTTTACCTGCTCTTCGATGGTGGGGGCGTCGCTGCCCTTGCCATTGATCATGTAAAGGAAGCCACCAAAGCCTGCCAGCAGTGCCACGACCAGCAGCACTGGAATAACAGGAAAGCGGCGAGGGGCCGCTTTCTTGGTATTGCGGCCACCCGCCCGACGTCGCGGGCGGCTGCCGACATAATCCCGGGTTGCCATCTATTACATGCGCTCCAGGGTATGGATGCCCAGTACGCCGAGGCCCAGTTTCAGTACCTTGGCGGTGGCGGCGCACAGCAGCAGACGGCTCTGACGGGTTGCCTCGTCCACGCCATCCTTGTTGATCGGGCAGGCTTCATAGAAGGTCATGAAGTTGCCTGACAACTCGTACAGGTAGGTACAGAGCAGGTGTGGCATGCCTTTGTCGGCCACGCCGTTGACCGCGTCGGAGAACTGGATCAGCTTCTGGGCCAATACCTCTTCGGCCTCTTCGTTCAGGGTCACGTTGCCGGTCAGCGTCTCGGCATCGATGTTGGCCTTGCGGAAGATGGACTGGATACGGGTGTAGGCGTACTGCAGGTAAGGGGCAGTGTTGCCTTCAAACGACAGCATCAGATCCCAGTCGAAGATGTAGTCGGTAGTACGGTTCTTGGAGAGATCCGCATACTTGACCGCGCCCATGGCGATGGCGTTGACCACATTGGCCTTCTCTTCGGCAGAGAGGTCGCTGTTGCGGCTCTCCAGCAGCGCAGCGGCGCGCTCTTCGGCTTCGTTCAGCAGGTCAACCAGCTTGACGGTGCCACCAGAGCGGGTCTTGTAGGGACGACCATCCTTGCCCAGCATCATGCCGAAGGCGTGGTGCTCAAGCGGCACGGATTCCGGCACATAACCCGCCTTGCGGGTGATGGTCCAGGCCTGCATCAGGTGCTGGTGCTGACGGGAGTCGATGAAGTACATGACACGGTCGGCGCCCAGGGTTTCATAACGGTATTTGGCACAGGCGATGTCGGTGGTGGTGTAGAGGAAACCGCCATCGCTCTTCTGGATGATGACGCCCATGGCCTCGCCATCCTTGTTCTTGAACTCGTCCAGGAAGACAACGGTGGCGCCTTCGCTCTCGACCGCCAGCCCCTTGGCTTTCAGGTCGGCAACGATCTCCGGCAGCATGTCGTTGTACATGGACTCGCCCATGATGTCCTTGTTGGTCAGGGAGACATTCAGGCGGTCGTAGTTGATCTGGTTCTGTTCCATGGTCATGTCGACCAGCTTCTTCCACATGGTACGGCAGTACTCATCGCCACCCTGCAGCTTGACCACGTAGTTACGGGCACGCTCGGCGAAGGCTTCGTCTTCGTCGTAGCAACGCTTGGCCTGGGTGTAGAAGGCTTCCAGATCCTTGAGCGCCATGTCGCTGGCGTGCTCGTTGGACATTTTCTCCAGATAGGCGATCAGCATGCCGAACTGGGTGCCCCAGTCGCCGATGTGGTTGGCACGGATCACTTTGTGGCCGAGGAATTCCAGCGCGCGCGCAGCCACGTCACCGAGTACGGTGGAGCGGATGTGGTGCACCGCCATCTCTTTGGCCACGTTGGGGGCGGAGTAGTCCACCACCACGGTTTGTGGCGCGGGCAACCGTACGTTGGCGTTGGCAGAGGTCACCATGGCCTCGACCTGACCGGCCAGCCAGCGCTGGTCGAAGAAGAAGTTGATGAAGCCGGGACCGGCGATCTCGACCTTGGCGATCAGGTCGGAGGCAGGCAGGTGCTCGATGATGGCAGACGCCAGCTCACGGGGATTCTTGCGGGCCGGCTTGGCCAGCAGCATGGCCAGGTTGGTAGCCAGGTCGCCGTGAGCTTTTTCCTTGCATCGGTCTACTTGCACGCGGGCTTCCAGGTCCGCCGGCAGGACGCCTGCTGACTTGAGATTGGCTACCGTTTGTTCAAGTAGATGATGAATATGCTCTTTCATAACTGACCACCAAGGTTGCGCGTCGAAAAATGACTGATATATAAGGGCGTGAATTTTACCCGCATCGGCTCGAGAAAACTATAGGGATGACCCGCCGCTCGCTGTCGGGCGGATATTTCACTGCGTTTGGCGCCATATTCCAGAATATTGGGCGGAAATTACGGTGCTTATCCATTTCTACTGCATATCGAAGCGGCTTGTCCAGGCTATTTTCCCCTGATTGTTAAGGGTTTTTCCTTTCCGCTGACGGGAATGATCTCCTCCCTCTGGCCCGGCGTATCAACAGAGGTTCCCAACCGAGGAGTTTGCGATGCGACTGGCGCTGTTTCCCCTATCTGCCCACCTGCTGCCAGGCGGTGTCATGCCGCTGCGGATCTTCGAACCGAGATACCAGCGGATGATCGCCGAGGCGGGGGAGTCCGGCTTTGCCCTCTGCATGGTGGACCCTCGCCAGCCCGACGCCCTGCGCAACATGCTGCCCATCGCCACCCGGGTCACCATCATCGATTTCGACCGGCTGCCGGACGGCATGCTGGGGATCACGGTGCAGGGGGTGGAGCGGGTGCAGATAGAGGATCTGTGGCAGGAGCAGGATGGCCTGCGTATCGGCGAGGTGACGCCGCTGACGGCCTGGCCGCCCCGCCGGCTCCATCCCGATCAACTGCCACTGGTTGATGCGCTGCGGGAGGTGTTTGCCGATTATCCCGACTATGCCGCCCTCTATCCTGCCCCCTGCTGGGACGATGGCAACTGGGTGGCCCAGCGCTGGCTGGAGGTGTTGCCGATCCCCCCCGAGCAGAAGCAACTGCTGCTGGCTGCCGCCGACAATCAGCCCGCCATCGCCCTGCTCAAGGGGGTGCTGGTGGCCAGCCACTGATTTTTTCTGACCCGCTGATCCGCCAGCGCCGCAGCGCCGTACCAGTCATCACCACAGCATGTTCGACAGCACACCAAAGGGATGGCGCAATGGCATATACTGGCCAACCACACTCGACCATACGCAGGACCTCGCCCGTGATGGATAACCCGGATGGCGACCTCAAATCTCTGCTGATCAGGGTGGCTGAGCAGGCCGACAAGGCTGCTTTTGCCCGCCTGTTCCAACACTTTGCGCCGCGCATTCGCAGCTATGGCCTGCGCCACCTCGGCAGCGAAGCCAACGCCATGGAGCTGGTGCAGGAGACCATGCTGCTGGTGTGGCAAAAGGCGCGCCTCTACCACCCTGACAAGGGAGCGCCGACCACCTGGATTTACACCGTGATGCGCAACCAGTGCTTCGACATGCTGCGCCGTCGTCGCGCCAGCAAGGAGGATCTCTGCGCCGAGGAGCTGTGGCCCGTGCTGGAGTTTCAGGCCGAAGAGGAGCATCTGAGCGGGGGTGAGGATGCGGTGCTGACCCGTCAGATGGCCCACTATCTGGGCACCCTGCCGGAGCCGCAACAGCAGGTGGTGCGTGGCATCTATCTGCAGGAGTTCTCCCAGCAGGAGCTGGCGGAGCGACTCGGCGTGCCGCTCGGCACCATCAAGTCCCGCCTCAGACTGGCGTTACAGAAATTGAAAGAGCAAGTGGAGCAAGGCCATGATTAAAGCCCATCCGACCGACCCTATGCTGCGCGCCTTCGCCGCCGACGAGCTCCCTCTGCCGCTGGCGGTGGGGCTCTCCGCTCACTGTGAACTCTGCCCCGATTGTGCTGCCCGACTGAAGACATTCGAAGAGGAGCTGGCGCAGCAATATCTTGCCTCGCCAACAGAGCCCGAGGTGGACTCCCGCGATGACGTGGGACTGGACGCCGGATTCGACGCCATGCTGGCGGATATTCTGGCGCAGCCGCTGGCAGAGCCCCTCTCCGAGCCAACACATGACCAGCCCCGAGCCCAGCCCGGCGAGCTGGAGGTGGCCGGTCACGCCTACCGTTTGCCGCGGGTGTTGGCCCGCTACCGTTCGCCCAAGTGGCGCCATATCGGGGCCATTCGTCAGCAGAGTCTGCCGCTGGACGAGATGGGGGCTCGCGCCAGCCTGCTCCATATCGAAGCGGGCGGTCGCATCCCCGAGCACACCCATCAGGGCTATGAGCTGACCCTGCTGCTGGCTGGCAATATTCAGGATGGCGATACCCTTTACAAGGCGGGAGATTTCATCTGGCGCGATGCCAGCCACTCCCACAGCCCGCATACGCCGGACGGTTGCCTCTGCTACACGGTGCAGGATGCGCCGGTGCAGTTCACCAAGGGGCTGTCGCGGCTGCTGAACGGCATCAGCCAGCACCTCTACTAAGCACTCTGACGCCATAGAAAAAGGGACCAAGTTGGTCCCTTTTGTCATTTCATTGCAGGCTGCCTGTCAGGCGACAAACACCAGATAGACGGCGAATGCCACGATAAAGCGGTAGATGGCGAACGGGATAAAGTCGATGCGGCGGATCAATGTCAGGAAGGTCTTGATCGCAAACATCGCTACCACGAAGGCGGTGATAAAGCCCACGGCAAACATCGGGAAGTCGGCCATCGAGAGGAAATCGCGGCTCTTGTAGAGATCAAGCCCGCTGGCCGCCACCATCATGGGCACTGCCATGATGAAAGAGAACTCGGCGGCGGCGTGACGGCTGATCCCCATCAGCATGCCACCACTGATGGTGGCGCCGGAGCGTGAGAAGCCTGGCCACAGCGCCAGACACTGGAACAGACCGATGCCGAACGCCTGTTTGTAGCTGATGTCATCCAGAGTTTCGGCTGTAACGGCGGGGCGGAACTTCTCGGCGATGATGAGCAGGATGCCCCCCGCGACCAGTGCGTACATTACGGTTTGTGGGCCAAACAGGTTGGCCTTGATCCAGCTGTGGATGGCCAGACCGACCACGATGGCGGGCAGCATACCGAGGATGACATGCACCAGCGACAGGGTGGCGTGATCCCGGGACTGCTTCTGGCCGAAGTGGATGCCAATCAGGCCAAACAGGCGGCGCCAGAAGACGGCGACCACGGCGAGGATTGAGCCAAGCTGGATCACCACTTCGAAGGTGGCGGCCTTGGGCCCTTCAAAGCCCAGCAGATGGCCGACGATAATCATGTGGCCGGTGGAGGAGACGGGGAGGAACTCGGTCAGCCCCTCGACGACGCCCAGAATAAAGGCGACCAGCAGGCTATAAGTGTCAGTCATCGAACAGAATCCTTGCTACGTTGATGCAAAAACGCCCCGGAAGGAGCTCGGGGCGGCTTATCTTGCTCGAATGTTGCTGGCGCTGCTACGGAAAAATTGTGAAACCTTTAAGTCAGTCGCGGATAAAACGGTAGCGGGTCTGATGGTGATAGCGCTCGCCCGGCAGCAGCCAGGGGTTGCCCAGCTCGGGGCGATTGGGGCTGTCCGGCAGCTGTTGTGTCTCAAGACAGAAGCCGTCGTGATCCCCGAGTGCCAGCCCCAGGTTGTATGAATGCTCATCAGTTCCTTTCGTTACGCAGCTTGAGCATCAGGACGGCGCAGGCCAGAGCGAGAGTGATGCTGTTTGCTATGGTGATGGGCATGTCGTTAGTGCGCAGGCCGTAGATCAACCATAGAAGTACGCCACAGCTGAAGACCAGATACATATTGGTTGAGATGGCCCTGGTTTCTTCGGTCTTTATTATGGCTCTGTCCCAATTACGTGTTGAAAGGCTAATCTTGAAGTAGGCCATCACCTTGAGGTCTACCATCATGGATACC
>NZ_JAAKUM010000024.1:0-58255 GCF_049175135.1 Aeromonas sp. 600724
GAAAAACCGTGCTGACAATTGATCCCGCATGAAACCGTCCGCCAGCGAAAATAGCGGTCAATCTGCACATAGCTCACACCTGACCAAATGAAAAACCGTGCTGAAAATTGATCCCGCATGAAACCGTCTGCCAGCGAAAATAGCGGTCTATCAGCGCCCAGCTCACGTCCTATTACACGAAAACCGGCTCTCTTTACTCTATGTCCAGCGGGATCTTCTCGCTGGCTGGCACCCGTTCGAGCTGCCAGTTGGCGATGCCCCATTCGATGATCTCGTCGATCCGGCTCGCCATCAGCTCGGGGGGCGGGCACTGGCCGAGGAAGTGCAGCGCCTGCCACAGGGCCGGTCGCACCTCATCGAGCGCCAGGGCCGGCGCATGGTTCTGCTTGGAGAGCTTGTTGCCATCTGCCAGCACCGCCAGCGGTAGATGCACCCAGTCGGGCAACGCTGCACCCAGGGTCTGGTAGAGGGCAATCTGGCGCACCGTGGGTTCGAGCAGATCGGCGCCGCGCACTATCTCGGTGATGCCGCTGTCCATATCATCCACCACCACTGCCAGGTTGTAGGCGTAAAGCCCGTCGCGACGGCGGATAATAAAATCCTCCTCGGCAAGCGCCGCAGGGACCGCGATATGGCCCTGCAAACGATCGTCGAAGTGGTAGACCGGATGGTGCTGCCGCAGCCGGGCCGCGCAACCTTCGGCCGCAAGCCCGAGGGTACGGCAGTGACCACTGTAGAGACCGCCCGCAGCCATGATTTCGCGCCGGGTGCAGCGGCACCAGTAGAGGTCCCCCGCCCGATAGAGCTGGTCGATGATCTCGTCATAACGGCCGTGGCGTGCGCTCTGGAACATCACCTCCCCATCCCACTCGAGACCATATGCTTCAAGAGTCTTGAGGATCAGGGTCGCAGCCCCTGCCATTTCCCGCGGCGGGTCGATATCCTCGATGCGCACCAGCCAGCGCCCCTGCTGCGCTCTGGCCTGCAAAAAGCTGCCGAGGGCCGCAATCAGCGAACCGAAGTGGAGCGGGCCTGAGGGTGAAGGTGCAAAGCGGCCGACATAGGGACGTGCAAGGGGTGAGGACGGGGGATTCACTGGCATGACTGTTCGGGTAAGCAATTCATTGAGGCTGCATTCTGGGGCGCGACCGCCAAAAGCTCAATAAAAAAGGGAGCCCGCGAGCTCCCTTTTTCATATACCAGAGGGTCGGGATCAACCGGCCATCTGTTTTTCCTTGATCTCGGCCAGCGTCTTGCAATCGACACAGAGGTCGGCAGTCGGACGGGCTTCCAGACGACGGATACCGATCTCGATACCGCAGTGTTCGCAGTAACCGAAATCATCGTCTTCAAGCAGCTGCAAGGTCTTCTCGATCTTCTTGATCAGCTTGCGTTCACGGTCGCGGGTACGCAGTTCAAGAGCGAACTCTTCTTCTTGCGCGGCACGATCCACGGGATCCGGGAAGTTGGCAGCCTCGTCTTTCATATGGTCGACGGTACGATCAACTTCCTGCATCAGTTGGTTGCGCCAGGCACCCAGGATCTTGCGAAAATGCGCCTTTTGTTGGTCATTCATGTACTCCTCACCCGGCTTTTCCTGGTAAGGCGCGACACCCGCAATGGCCAGGGGGCCCAGAGATTTCCTGTTTTCGCCTGTTGGCATGCCCTGTCTCCTAATTCAGCACGCTACCCGTGCCATCCATAAATTGAGGGCGACATCTATAGCAGAAGGGTAACGGGTAAGCAAACGAGCCGTACCAATAATGTTACCCACTCCAATATTTATGCACTCCCCTCGGGTAACAGGTGACCAGATTCAAACGGGACAAACCCTTGAGCCACCATGCCTTGCACCCCAACATGGGGCCGATAGCATAAAATTTCAACCCCCGCCGCGATTGCCTGCTCAATTAGCAGACTATAGTGCGGATCTATATGGGTTGCAGGGCGCATCCGGCTTATTCCGGAGTGCAGCACCATAAAGAGCAGCACGGCCCTGTGGCCCGCCGCTTTCATCGCCATCAACTCGCGCAAATGCTTGGCTCCACGGGCAGTGACCGCATCGGGGAAGTAGCCCATGCCAGCCTCCTCCCGCTCGTCGAGCAGGGTGACCGATTTTACCTCGATGTAACAATTGCCCTTTTCGTCATCTTCCAGCAACAGATCGATGCGACTGTTCTCTTCGCCATACTTCACCTCGGTGCGCAACCGGCTGTACCCCGCCAGCGGAGCGATGGCCTCCTGCTCGATCAGCTCCCGGGCAATCTGGTTGGCGCGCGCCGTGTTGACGCAGATAAAGTGGCCCGCCGTGCTCTCGGCGATCTCCCAGCTGTTGAGCAGCTTGCGCTTGGGGTTGTCGGAGGTGGAGTACCAGACCCGGGTGCCCGGATCGGCACAACCGGTCATGGCACCGGTATTGGCGCAGTGGATAGTGATGACCTCGCCGTTATCGAGTTGCACATCGGTCAGAAAGCGCTTGTAGCGGGCCACCAGCTGGCCCGATTGCAAGGGGGGATCAAAGATCACGGGTTAGCCCTCCGCGCGTCTTCTTTTACCCGGGCCTGCAGCGGCCAGCAGGCAAGCGGCTCGTAGCGCACCCCGTCCGGAGTCGAGATGGATTGATAGAGGCAGAACTCATCGGCCTGCAGCAGAAAATTTGGGGCAGGCAGGATGGCAGGGGCCTCGACCGCCTTGCGCGACAGGGTGACATGGGGGCGATAACCCTGCTCGCCATTGCCAAGACGCAACTTCTCACCGTGGCGGCGCAGCGCCTTCGCCAGCACGGTCAGCTCGTTGGGCCACTCCTTCGGGCCAATCCAGGCGGCCTTGGCCCGGCTGAACCAGCCGGTCTCATCCAGCCTGATGGAGAGCGGCGGACAGTGCTGACGCTCCACGGCGGCGATCAGGCGGCGGGTGGTCAACTCGTCAGCCTCACCCAGAAATGCCAGGGTCAGGTGGAGGTTGGCTTGCAGCACCGGCTGACCGGGCCAGGGCAGCTGATCGCGCCAGGCGATGAGCTCGGGGGCGAGCTCCTTGACGGGCAGGGCAAAGAAGAGTTTGGCCATGTGGTGATAATGCCTTTTTCACGCTCATTGGATGGACCCATTCTATGGCAGCCATTCGGCCATGTCTCGCCAGCCTCCCGCACGAGTAGCCATCTGCGCACATCCACTCACGGTGGCGCGGGTGGCTGTGGCAGAATAGGCGCCGTTTTACCGGTTGCTACAAAAGGTGCTCATCGCTTTGTCCCAGCTCCCCATCGTTTCGGTATTGCCCGAACTCTTTGCCGCCCTCGACAGCCACACCAGCGTGATCCTGCAGGCGCCGCCCGGCGCGGGCAAATCGACCCTGCTGCCGCTGGAGCTGGTGCGTCAGAACCGGCTGCCCGGCCGCATCATCATGCTGGAGCCAAGGCGCCTGGCTGCGCGCAATATCGCCACTTTTCTGGCCCGTCAGCTGGGGGAGAAGGTGGGCGAGCGCATCGGCCTGAGGGTGCGTGGCGAGAGCCGCACCAGCTCAGCGACCCGGCTCGAGATCGTCACCGAAGGGGTGCTGACCCGGATGTTGCAGCAAGACCCTGAGCTGACTGGCGTCTCGCTGGTCATCTTCGATGAGTTCCACGAACGCAGTCTGCACGCCGATACCGCGCTGGCCTTCGCCATCGAGAGCCAGCAAGGGCTGCGCGATGACCTAAAGCTCTTGGTGATGTCCGCCACCCTGGATGGCATGGCACTCGAGACCTTGTTGCCGGATGCCCCTGTGGTTCGCTCGGAAGGGCGCGGTTTTCCCATCGACTACCACTACCGCCCCGCCAATCGCCAGCAATGGCTGGAGCCGCAGGTCGGTGCCGTGGTGCTCGAAGCGCTGGCCGAGCAAGATGGCAGCCTGCTGGTCTTTCTGCCGGGACAGGGTGAGATCGAGCGACTGGTGCAATGGTTGGCAGACAAACTGCCGGACGACGTGACCCTCGCCCCCCTCTACGGCCGCCTCGACATGGCGGCGCAGCAGGCAGCCATCGAACCAGCGCCTGCCGGCCGCCGTAAGCTGGTGCTCACCACCAATGTGGCGGAGACCTCCCTCACCATCGAAGGGATTTCGGTGGTGATCGACAGCGGGCTGGAGCGACGGGCTTCCTTTGATCTGAAAAGCGGTGTCACCCGGCTGGAAACCCGCCAGATAGCCAAATCCTCCGCCACCCAGCGGGCCGGTCGCGCTGGCCGTCTCGGCCCCGGTTTCTGCTACCGGCTCTGGAGCAACGAAGTGCAGGAACGGCTCGCCGAGCAGAGCCCGCCAGACATCCTCACTCAGGAGTTGACCAGCCTGTTGCTGGACGCCGCCCAGTGGGGGGCAAAGGTGGAAGATCTGCCGCTTCTCGATATGCCTCCCGCCGCCGCGGTGGCCAGCGCCCAGCGGCTGCTGGTGGCCCTTGGCGCCATGAAGCCGGAGGGTGAGCAACAACTCACTCCCGCTGGCCGCGCCATGGCCGCCTTCGGTACTCACCCTCGCCTCGCTCGCATGCTGCTGCGCGCCCGCGAGCTGGAGTCAGAGGGTCTGACAGGGATTGTCGCCGATGCCGCTTATCTGGTGGCGTTGCAGGAAGAAGATCTGCGAGGATCGGAGCGCCTCTCGGTGCTGTTCCACCGCCGTCAAAACGCCCTGCGCCAAAACGCTGCCCGCTGGTTTGAACGGCTTGGCGCCCGCCCTGCCAATGCACAGGGTCAGTGGCTGGGGCTACTCTGTGCCCTCGCCTGGCCGGATCGCATCGGCAAACTGCGCAGCGGCAGTCGCTATCAACTCAGTGGTGGGGTGAGCTGCGATCTGGTAGAAGGTCATCCCTGTCAGGGACAAGCCGCCCTTATCGCTATCGAGATGGGGCAGAACGATCGCGGCAGCCGCATCTTTATCGCCGAACCGGTCGATCTGGACGAGCTGGTACGCCTGCTGCCGGAACTGGTCAGCGAACGGCAGTGGTTCGACTGGGACGAGCGCGAGGAGCGGGTGCGCGCCGAACGCCAGCAGGTGATCGGCGAACTGGTGTTGAGCCAGCGGCCGCTGACCGAACTCTCTGACGAGCAGAAAGGGCGCTGCCTGCTGCAAGGCATTCGCCGCAAGGGGCTGCATGTGCTGCCTTGGGACGAGAGCAGCGAAGGGCTGCTGGCCCGTCTGCGCTGTGCCCGCGACTGGCTGCCCGATGAGGGGTGGCCCGCGATGGATGACGAGAGCCTGCTGGCCACGTTGGAACAGTGGCTGCTGCCAGCGGTGAGCGGTATGACCCGGCTGGAGCAGCTGAAGAGGCTCAATATGAGCGACATCCTGCGCCAATCCCTGCCCTGGCTGTTGCCCAAACGGCTGGACGAGGCGCTGCCGAGCCACTTTGCGGCACCGACCGGCAGCCGGGTGCGGATCCGCTATCAGCCAGGGCAGGCACCGGTGATCCCGGTGCGGATTCAGGAGATGTTCGGGCAAGGCTCGACCCCCTGCGTGGCCGATGGCCGGGTGCCGCTGGTAGTGGAGCTGCTCTCCCCTGCCCAGCGACCGCTGCAGATCACCGCCGATCTGGCTGCTTTCTGGGCTGGATCCTACGAACAGGTGAAGAAAGAGATGAAGGGACGCTATCCCCGCCACTACTGGCCGGATAATCCGCTGGAGGCGATGCCGACCAGGGTCACCAAGAAGAAGATGGGTATCTAGGTTCGATTGGCCAGGCCCGATCGGACGTTCGCGAATGCGACATAACAAGTAGAAAGGAAAGCAAAGAGGATTTATGGCAACCCAACGACGCAAGCGTGCCCCCAAGAAGGCAGCGCCCAAACGCACCATCTGGCGCAAGCTGTTCTGGCTTGGCTTCAAGCTCTCCCTGGTGGTGGCGGCCTTTATGGTGGTGTTTGGCATCTACCTCGATACCAAGGTGCGCGAGCGCTTCGATGGCGAGAAGTGGCAGCTGCCGGTGATGGTCTACAGCCGCCCGCTGGAGCTCTACCCCAGCCAGCGCCTGTCACGGGACCAGATGCTGCGCGAGCTCAACATGCTGAGCTACAAGCAGGTGCGCCAGCCTCACACGCCGGGTGAATACACCATCAATGGCAACCGCATCGAGCTTATTCGCCGTCCGTTCGAGTTCTATGATGGCGCCGATGGAGCCCGTGGCCTACGCCTCACCTTCAACGGCCCGCGCCTTGAGGGGATCCAGTCGCTGGAGAACCAGCGCCAGCTCGGTTACGCCCAGATGGACCCGGTGCTGCTCGATCGCCTCAATACCGAAGATCGGGAAGATCGCCTGCTGGTGCGTATCGCCGAAGTGCCCGACAGCCTGCTGGTGACCCTGCTCACCACCGAAGATCGCGACTTCTACCAGCATGGCGGCGTCTCGCCGGTGGCCATCATGCGCGCCATGTTCGCCAACCTGATCGCAGGTCGCACCGTGCAGGGGGGCAGCACCCTGACCCAGCAGCTGGCCAAGAACTTCTTCCTGACCCGTGAACGCAGCCTGTGGCGAAAACTGCAGGAAGCCTATATGGCGGTGCTGATCGACTATCGCTACAGCAAGGACGAGATCCTGGAGTCTTACCTCAACGAGGTCTATCTGGGGCAGAACTTCTCGCAAGGGGTCTACGGTTTTGGCCTCGCCTCCTACTTCTACTTCGGCATTCCGGTCAACGAGCTGGATATCGATCAGGTCGCCCTGCTGGTCGGTCTGGTGAAAGGCCCCTCCTATTACGATCCCTGGCGCTTCCCGGAGCGGGCCAAGACCCGCCGTGATCTGGTGCTGAAGCTGCTGATGGATCACGGCAGCCTGACCCAGGCCGAATATGAGCTGGCCAGCCGCCAGCCCCTCGGCATCATCGCTCGCGGCCAGATGAGCTATGGTCGCACCCCGGCCTTTATGGGGCTGCTCAAGCGGGAGATCCAGAGCCGCTTCGGCGCCGATCTGCTCAAGCAGTCCGGCCTCAAGATCTTCACCAGCCTCGACCCCATCGCCCAGCACGCGGCCGAGCGGGCGGTCGAATCGGGCCTCGCCGATATCGAGAAACTGCGCGGCAAGAAGAAGCTGGAGGCGGCCATGGTGGTCTCCGACTGGCATAAGGGCGAAGTGGTGGCGCTGGTGGGTGGCCGGGATCCCCGCTACGCCGGGTTCAACCGGGCGCTGGATGCCCGCCGCCAGATCGGCTCGCTGGTGAAACCGGCGGTCTACCTGACCGGTCTCTCCAACGGCCTGACCCTGGCGACCCCGCTCAAAGATCAGCCGATCCGTATTCGCGGTCAGGATGGTCAGGTCTGGACGCCGCAAAACTACGATCGCAAGTTCCGCCAGAGCGTGCCGCTGATGGATGCATTGGCCAGCTCCCTCAACGTGCCAACCGTCAATCTGGGGCTGCAAGTGGGGCTGGAGAAGGTTGTCGACACCCTGCACAAGCTGGGAGTTCAGCAGGAGATCCAGCCCTATCCGTCGCTGGTGCTGGGGGCGGTTGCCCTCTCCCCGCTGGAAGTGAACCAGATGTATCTGCCCATCGCCAATCAGGGACTGACCCAGCCGCTGTCGGCCATTCGCGCCGTGGTGAACGGGGATGGCAGCCTGCTCTATCAGCATGATCAGACCGCCAAGCGGGTCACCGACCAGCAAGCAAGCTGGCTGACCCTGTTCGCAATGACCAAGACGGTGAGTCAGGGCACGGCCCGCGCGCTCAGTGCCAAGTTCCCGGGCGCCACAATGGCGGCCAAGACAGGCACCACCAACGAGCTGCGCGACTCCTGGTTTGCCGGGATGGACAACAACGAACTGGTCAGTATCTGGGTCGGTCGCGACGACAACACCCCGGCGGGCTTGACCGGTGCCAGTGGTGCTCTGCAGCTCTTTAGCGGCTACATGAGCCAGCGCGGCGTCAACAGTCTGGGACTGAAGATGCCGGAAGGGGTCACCTGGGCCAACTTCTCCCGCGCCAGCGGCACCCGCGTCGCCAGCGACTGCCCGGGCAGCCTGCAGGTGCCGGCCAAGGCATCCACCATGGGCTCCCCGGCCGGTTGCGCCAGCAGTGCATCGCCGCGCAGTGCGCTGGATGACTGGTTCGGCGGTTTCTTCAACTAGATCGACGACACGGGCAGCGCAGGCTGCCCGTTCACTATGCTGCTGACAAGGAAACACCATGACCTTTCCGCTGTTTGACGCCATCCACCATGTGGCCATCATCGCCAGCGATTACCCACGCTCGCGCCACTTCTACCACGAGGTGCTGGGGCTTCCCATCATCGCCGAGACCCTGCGCGAGGCGCGCCAGTCGTGGAAACTGGATCTGGCCCTGCCGGACGGCAGCCAGCTGGAGCTGTTCAGCTTCCCCTCGCCTCCCAAGCGCCCCTCCCGCCCCGAGGCGTGCGGCCTGCGCCATCTCGCCTTTCGGGTCAGCGATCTTGACCGGGTCATCGCCCACCTGCTGGCCCATCGGGTCGAGGTAGAGCCGGTGCGGGTGGACGAGCTGACCGGCAAGCGCTTTACCTTCTTCGCCGACCCCGACGGCCTGCCGCTGGAGCTCTACGAAGCGCCGCGCTGAGCCTGCATCGACCAAGCAATCAGCCAAACAAAAGCCGCCCGGTTGCAACTGGGCGGCTTTTCTTATTGCTCCAGGTTATCAGGCGGTAGTCAGCATAACGACAGCCAGCGCCATCACCATCATGCCAGCCCAGCCGATGGGCTTGAGCCGCTCACCGAAGAAGAGCAAACCACCCAGCGCCGTACCGACGATGCCGATAGCCCCCCAGGTGGCGTAGGCAACAGCCAGGTCAATCTGGCCGCCACTTACCGCTTCCGAGAGCAGGGTAAAGGCGCCGAGTACCAGCATGATCCCCAGGAATCCCCACCCCTTGTAACGAAACCCCTTGGAGCGGTTGATGGCCATGTTGGCGCCGATATCGATCAGTGCGGCGCCCAGTACAATCACAAACGGACTCATGCAGTGGCCTCCGCTTCTACTGACTTGTCTGCAGGCTCATCATGGGTCTCCCCCATGGTCACCATAACAATCCCCACTATCGCGAGAGCCAGGCCAATCAGCTCCTGAACGGTCACATCGTAACCAAGGAACATGACCGACACTATGGTGATCAGGGTGATCCCGAGCCCCTCCCAGAGCGCAAACGCAATACCAATGGAGATTGTTTTGGCGGCTTTCGCCAGCAACCAGTACGAGAAGCCGATCAACAGCCACATCGGGATGTAATTCATCCAGCCAGCTCCCTGCTCGGGGATCATGGCCATGCTGGAGGTACCGGCGACCTCGGTCACGATGGCGCCGGTCAAAAACAGCCGGGCCAGAAACATACGACTTAATAACATATAGGATGCCTTTGTTGCTTCGACGGGAGAGATGGTAAACGGGGAGAAGCAACTCGCGACAATCGCTCAGCGTCGATTATTCCGACGCCACAGGTTTGCCTTGCCTTGGTTCGGCACGCTAAGGTGATGGTGAAAAACTCCGCCATGGTCTGTAAAACATGAAGCTATATCAGATAGAACTCTTTGTAGAGTCAGCCAATAGCGGCTCTATAGCCAACACCGCCCGTCGTCTCGGCAAAAGCCGCAGCGCTGTCAGCACCTCCATCGCAGCACTGGAAGTTGAGCTTGGCGTCGAACTTTTCGAACGAGGAGCCAATCAGAGTCGCCTGACCGAAATCGGCGACCTGGTACTTGATGATTGCACTCGCCTGCTACAGGCGGCCAACAGCTTGCAGCAGAAGTGCAAACATTACGCCTCGGGTGCCGAAGTGGCGCTGCGGGTTGCCCGCGATGACGCCATCCCCGAGCAAGTGTGGCGCGAGATGCTGGCCAGCCTGCACAACCAGTTTCCCGGCACCAGTATCTCGCTGGTGCTTGCCTCTCCGCCTGAACTGCCAGCGCTGGTTGAAGAGGGGTTCGTCGATGCCGCATTTGGCCTTATTACCGAGGATCAGGAGCGCAGCGGCCTCAACATCGATCTGCTCAACCCGATCCGCACCCTGATGGTGGTGGCGCCCAGCCATCCGCTGGCCGGACTGAAGCGGGTCAAACAGCAGGATCTGACCGATCACACCCAGGTAACTCTCTCGTATGTAGATGAATTTTCTGTAAAAAGCCTGCTACCTGTGGGAGGCCAGCATATAGGTCTCTCCAGCTTCGAGTTGATGCGTAACGCGGTCCTCGATGGGCTGGGCTGGGCGGTGCTCCCCTCGCCACTTATCCAGAGCCAGCTGCGACAAGGCACCCTGCTGACCCTGAAGCACAAGTTCAGCCTGCAGTGGCGAGACTATGGCGTCTATCTGGCAGAAAATGCCTATCACGGCAAAGTATTGGCCTGGTTGAAAAAATCGATCCAGAGTTATCTTGAGCCTTTCGAGTAAAGATGAAAGAGGCGGTGCCAGCTCACGATATCTGCTTATCCTGATGATCCTGACAGAGGTGATCGTGCATACTCTTCACATACTCATTGAGCGCCGGAGGCGTAACCGATATGAGCAGTGCCCAAGACAAGGACGATATCTGGCTGGATGACGACATCATCGAACTCGATGATGAAGAGGTCGTGGTCCCCAAGGCACTCAATCCCTGGCAAGTGCTGATCGTGGATGATGAGCCGGATATTCATCACGCCACCCGGCTTGCCCTCTCCAATATTCAATACAAATCTCGCCCGCTCGAGCTGCTCAACGCCTATAGTGGTGCAGAAGCCGCCACCATGCTGGAGGCCAATCCCAGGATTGCCCTGATCCTGCTGGATGTGGTGATGGAGACCGAAGATGCCGGTTTGCGGCTGGTGCACCGGATCCGCAACGAGATGCGCAACTCGCTGGTGCGGATCGTGCTGCGTACCGGCCAACCCGGTCAGGCACCGGAACAAAGGGTGATCCTCGATTACGACATCAACGACTACAAGACCAAGACCGAGTTGACGGTACAAAAACTCTTCACCACCGTCATCGCCTCCCTTCGCTCCTACGAAACCCTCAGCGCCATCGACAAGAGCCGACAGGGACTCGGCAAAATTCTGGAGGGCGCGGGCGATCTCTACCATCTCCATTCACTCAAGGAGTTTGCTTCCGGCGTGCTCAAACAGATCAGCGCCATTCTCGATGTGGGCACCGAAGGGGCCATCTGTGCCGAACGCCGTCCAGGCGAACATGGGCTTGAGATCCTGGCGGCAACCGGAGACTACGAGGCGCTGCTGGAGGAGAAGAGCCTTGATGAATTTTCTGCCCTGAAAGAGTCGGTCATGAAGGCGTTAAACGAGCGCTGCAACCGCTTTGAACACCCGCAGGACTCTCTCTATATTGCAGCCCAGAATGGCCGCGAGTTCGTGTTGAGCTTCACCCCGACCCAGCCTCTGGATCCTCTCGAGTGCGACCTGCTGGATGTCTTCTGCCAGCGCATCTCGGCGGCCTACGACAATCTCTATCTCTACAACCAGCTGCTTCGTGCCCAGGAGGCCACCGTGGTGGCGCTGGCGGCGCTGGCGGAGTTTCGTGATTCCGATACCGGCGAGCATGTCTTGCGGGTGCAGAAGCTCTCGGATGCCATCGTGGCCGAATTGAAGCAGATGGCGGTCTACCCGGAGCAACTGACTCCGGAGTTTGTCGAAATGATCGGTATGGCTTCCATCCTGCACGATGTGGGCAAGGTGGGCACCCCGGACCATATCCTGCACAAGCCCGGCCGTTTCGACCCGGAAGAGCGGGCCATCATGGAGCAGCACGCCGGTATCGGCGCCAATATCCTGCACAAGGCGGGCGAAATGGTGGAGGGAACCAGCTACCTCTCGCTGGGGGCAGAGATCGCCCGGGGCCACCATGAGCACTTCGATGGCAAGGGCTACCCGCAGCAGCTGGCTGGCCAGCAGATCCCGCTGTCGGCGCGGATTGTGGCGGTAGTCGATGTGTTCGATGCCCTGCTCAGCAAGCGCCCCTACAAGGAGCCCTGGACGCTGACGCAGACCATGGAGTATATCCAGTCCCGCTCCGGTACCCAGTTTGACCCTCATGTAGTGACAGCCCTGTCGCGACTGGTCAACGAGTCGAGACTCCCCTACTCGCTCTGACCCTCTTTACTCGCAACTCCACATGCTCTGCCGGTGACCTTGCTCACCGGCAGAGCATCAAAACAGCCGTTTTGTTGCATCCCGCACACATCAAAGTGCCGCAAAGCGGAAACATCCCCCTTCTTTGTTAACGATAACCGCTGAAATATGGTCATTTAACATCACATCGCTATAATATCGGCCTGCAAACCTGATACTAACAACGAAGGAATTATCATGAGCCTGAACCTGGTACCGGCTGGCAAGAGCCTGCCCGACGATATCTATGTCATCATCGAAATCCCGCAGAATGCCGACCCGATCAAATACGAAGTCGACAAGGACAGCGGTGCTATTTTCGTTGATCGCTTCATGTCTACCCCGATGTTCTATCCGTGCAACTACGGCTACGTGAACGCGACCCTCTCTCTGGATGGTGACCCCGTCGACGTACTGGTTCCGACCCCCTACCCGCTGCTGGCCGGCTCCGTCATTCGCTGCCGCCCGGTTGGCGTGCTGAAGATGACCGACGAATCTGGCGAAGATGCCAAGATCGTTGCCGTGCCGCACTCCAAGCTGACCAAGCAGTACGACCACATCCAGGATGTGAACGATCTGCCGGAACTGCTGAAAGCCCAGATCCAGCACTTCTTCGAGCGCTACAAAGAGCTGGAAGCGGGCAAATGGGTCAAGGTGGAAGGTTGGGGCGACAAGGCCGCTGCCGAAGCCGAGATCAAAACCTCTGCCGAGCGTTACGCTGCCAAGTAAGCATCACTCGGTTTGTAAAAAAGGCGCCTTATGGCGCCTTTTTTGTCGGTGTTTGCGGCAGCAGACCGGCCGCCTCTTCGGCAGGATTGCCCTGAATGTATATTTCACGGCCATCTTTCTGGTAGGGACGATAGTAATCACCGCCACAGCGATAGCCGCCGCCCGGCTGGCTCATCAGCTCGCAGTTGACCGGCAACACCTCCAGCCACTTGATGGCCTGCTGGTAGCGCAGCCACTCCTGCCATTCGTGTTCGCGCGCCAGCTGGTCACGCAGGGCAAAGGTATCCGCAACGGACATCCCCTTGTTGACGATCACCTGACCCGCCATGGCTGGCAGGCTGAGCAGCCCAAACAGCACTATGATCCAAGGCTTCATAACCCCTCCAGAGTGACTTAATTTCACAATTAAATTAAAAGTCACATCAATCTGTTATCCAGATCACAAAACGAAACATCACCAAAGTGGTGCCGGCTCACCTAGTTGTTAATTATCGTCCACGGCAGGAAGCACCACCATGAAGCTGACCCCCGCGCTGTTGCTCAGCCTCACTCTCTACACCACCCTTGGCGCCACAAGCAACGCCAGCGAGATCAACATGAGCTGGCAGTGGCAATCCACCGATGGCCAGCGCAAGCACTTCCAGCTGACCACCGACGATCAGGTGATGGCCGCCAGTCGCCACGAGATGAGCCTGCTGAAGGCCTCTCTCACCAATCCGCTGGAGACCCTTTACGCCTATATCAGCCCACGGCTCTACAACAGCATCAACCTGATCAATCAGAGCAGCCCCGAGACAGCTACCAAGTTTCGCAATCTGGAGCAGGCCTTCACCCTGCGGGACGACAGCATGGAGTCGCTGCTATTCTGGCAAGCCTACCAACAGTATCAGGAGGATGCCTTCTACCAGATGAGGGTGATACCCTGCGTCCATCCTGCCAATCGCAAACTGCCTTGCGTACGCCCCGATTACTCCCAGCTCTTCTACCACTTCAAAGGGCACCTCAAGCCACTGGCGCAGCAGTTTGCCGCCAAGGATCTCGCCACCAGCGTCAGCCTGATGCAAGAGTGGCTAAACGCCATCCCCACCCAGCCGGAGCAGCTGGATCACTTCGCGCCGCCGCTGCAGGCACTGCAAGATAACAAGGCCGACAGCGATGAGAAGGCTCTGCTGATGGCCAGCCTGCTGGCAGAGCTGGCCCCGCAATATGTGCTCAGCATCATCTATCCGGATATCAGCATCGGCAGCGTCTCCCCTGCCTGGCTGGCCATTACGGCAGACAGTGGCGTACCCGGTGATGTGGTGGTGATCAACAATCAGCGCCATGTGCTGCTGACCGGCTCGTCCCTGCTGGCCCAGCAGATGACCATGGCCAAGATCCCCCTCATCAGCGAGTCGCTCTACTGACGCAGACAGCTCAGACCAGCAGCCAATTCATTGATTTTTATCGATGTCATGCCATCCTAGCCGCCCTTGCCAGCCAACCACCTGACTGGCGGGGCGCCGACGCTTCTGAATTGCGATCTTATTTAACACTTTTTAAACAGATCCGATCAGTTTAGGATGAAGCTCGCCCATTCCCTCAATCCGAAACTCGTTATAACATAACAAATGGAGTGTCATCAGGATGAAACATCTCGTACTTACTTTGGCGCTGCTGCCATCTCTGGTCTTTGCTCACAACTTCAAGGATGGCAACCCGGTGCCGCTGGTCAATGTCAGCGACAAGGGGGAGCTGGTACTGAATGGCAAGGATATCGGCTACCAGCCGTGGCAGAGCACCTCGCTCACCGGCAAGGTGTTCCTGATCCAGCATATTGCCGGTCGCTCCAGTGCCAAGGAGCTGAACGCCCCGATGATCGAGGCGATCAAGGCCGCCAAGCTGCCGCAAGACAAGTACCAGACCGTTACCGTCATCAACAGCAATGACGCCATCTGGGGCACCTCCGGCTTCGTGAAGAGCAGTGCCGAGGACAGCAAGAAAGAGTTCCCCTGGTCCGCCATGGTGCTGGATGCCAAGGGCATGGCGCGCAACGCCTGGGATCTGACGCCGGAAAGCTCGGCGATCATTCTGCTGGATAAAGAGGGCAAGGTGCTGTTTGCCAAAGATGGCCAGCTCGACGCCAACAACATTGCTACCGTGATGGGGCTCATCAAGTCCCATCTCTAAGTCAGAGAGAAAGGGCGCTGATGGCGCCCTTTCCATAAGGGTCTATGGGTCGTATCAAGCTGAAAATCTGGATCTTGCTGCTGGGCTGGTTATGGCTGCAGCCTGCCCTTGCCCGGCACCAGTTTGAATCTGCCCTGCCCGGCCACGACGACCATCACTGCCTGGTTTGCGCCCTCCATCTGGATGGCAAGCAGGTCATCACCGCCACCCCCTATTGCTTCCCCGGTTCGACCTCTGTTCTGCCCGCAGTTGCAACCATGCAGCGCTCGGCAGATACCGCCACGCTTCACAGCTATGCCATCCGTGCGCCGCCCGCCTCTGTTTTTCTCTATCCCTTTGTTTAATTTAGCTATTTGTTTTGAAAAAGGATTAAAGATGAAAGCAGTTACTCTGTTGCTGGCCGCTGCGGCCTTTGGCGCTCACGCCAATCACGACGAACACGAGAGCCACAGCCACGGCGCCCACGAGCATGGCCACGGCCACCTCAATCTGGTGGTCGATGGCGACCAGCTGATGATCGAACTGCAGGCCCCTGCTGCCGATCTGGTGGGCTTCGAGCACGCCGCCAAGAGCGATGAAGAGAAGGCACAGTATGCCAAGGCGGTCGCCCGCCTCCAGCAGCCTGACGCCCTGTTCCGCTTCGACCCGGCCGCTGGCTGCAAACTGACCCAGCAGGAGTTGCAAGCCGCCAAAGAAGAGCATGATCACGACCATGACCATGACCATGACAAGGCTGCCAGCGACAAACATGAAGACCACCATGATCATGACGAAGCGGGTCACGCCGACATGGGCGCAATGTACACCTACACCTGTGCCACCCCGGCCAAACTGACCGACCTTGAGGCGACCCTGTTCAGCGTCTATCCGAGCCTTGAGAAGCTGAGCGTGCAGGGGATCCTGCCCACCGGCCAGACCGCAGGCGAGCTGACCCCGTCCGCCAACAAGCTGAGCTGGTAACGCCATGAAAAAAGCCGTGGTTGAGATCCGCGATCTGGCCTTTGCCTGGCCAGGTGGCGACGCTGTACTCGATCTGCCCGCCCTCACCATCCGCGAGGGTGAGCGGGTCTTTATCAAGGGCCCATCGGGCTCCGGCAAATCGACCCTGCTCGGGTTGCTGGCCGGGATCCAGACCGCCAACCACGGCACCCTGGAGGTGCTGGGCCAACCATTGGCCCGGCTCTCTGGCCGTGCCCGTGACCACTTCCGGGCGGCCAATCTGGGTTATATCTTCCAGCAGTTCAATCTGCTGCCCTTTCTCTCGGTGCAGGACAACGTGACCGCTGCCCTCACCTTTTCGCCCGCCAAACGGGCTCGCCTGCAAGGGAGTCCGGAGCAGGAGGCGCGCCGTCTGCTGGCGGAGCTGCAACTGCCGGATGACGCACTGCATCGCCCCGTCCATGCCCTCAGCATCGGCCAGCAGCAGCGGGTTGCTGCCGCACGGGCGCTGATCGGCTCGCCGCCACTGGTGATCGCCGACGAGCCCACCTCGGCCCTCGACACCGACAACCGGGCGGCCTTTATCAAGCTGTTGTTCGAGGAGTGCGACAAGCAGGGCTCGACCCTGATCTTCGTCAGTCACGACCCTTATCTCGAACCCCTGTTCCCGCGGGTCGAAAACCTGCAACAGCTCAACCGGAAGGCATCATGCTAAAGCTAGCCCTACAAAGTCTCTGGGCCCGCCGACTCACCGCCGGGCTCACCCTGCTGGCCGTCGCCATCAGCGTCACCCTGCTACTCGGGGTGGAGCGGGTGCGCACCCAGGCCCGTGAAAGCTTCTCCAACACCGTCTCGGGCACCGATCTCATCGTTGGCGCCCGCTCCGGTCAGGTGAACCTGCTGCTCTACTCGGTGTTTCGCATCGGCAACCCCACCAACAACGTGGGGTGGGACTCCTATCAGGCCATCAAACAGAAACCGGGCGTCGCCTGGACCATCCCGCTTTCCCTTGGTGACTCCCACAAGGGATTTCGGGTGCTCGGCACCAATGGCGACTACTTCACCCACCTGAAGTACGGTCAGCAACAGTCGCTGCAACTGCGGGAAGGTCGGCCGTTCGACACGCCGTTTGAAGCTGTGCTCGGCGCTCAGGTGGCCGAGAAGCTCGGCTATCACCTCGACCAATCCATCGTCATCGCCCACGGCGCTGGCAACACCTCGTTCAGCCAGCACGACAATCTGCCGTTCAAGGTGGTGGGTATTCTGGCGCCGACCGGTACGCCCATCGATCGCACCATCCATGTACCGCTGGCGGGGATCGAGGCGATCCATCTCGGTTGGGACACCGGCCGCCACAGCAAGAACGTGACACCGGAGCAGGCGCTGGCGCAGGATCTCACCCCGAAAACCATCACCGCCTTTATGGTGGGGCTGAGCAACCGCATTCTGGCGTTCCAGCTGCAGCGCAGCGTCAACACCTATCCCAAAGAGCCGCTGATGGCGATCCTGCCGGGGGCCGCCCTGCAGGAGCTGTGGAGCCTGATGAGCGTGGCGGAAACCGCGCTGTCGGTCATCGCCGGTTTCGTGGTGGTAGCGGGCCTTATCGGCATGCTGACTACCCTGCTGGCGGGGCTTAACGAGCGACGCCGGGAGCTCGCCATATTGCGATCCCTCGGCGCGGGCCCTGCCCACCTGTTCCTGCTGCTGGCGCTGGAGGCCATGGCGCTGACCACGGTCGGCATCGCCCTCGGGGTCGCCGTGCTCTATCTGGGGCAGGGGCTTGCCTCGCCCTGGCTGCTCAGCCACTATGGCCTGCAACTGAGTCTGGGGCTTCCGAGCGCCTACGAGTGGCAGTTGCTGGGGGTAGTCTGGCTGGCAGGCATGGTGATTGGCCTGCTCCCTG
This sequence comes from Aeromonas sp. 600724, assembly GCF_049175135.1. Lineage (NCBI taxonomy): Bacteria > Pseudomonadati > Pseudomonadota > Gammaproteobacteria > Aeromonadales > Aeromonadaceae > Aeromonas > Aeromonas sp. 600724. The sequence goes on from NZ_JAAKUM010000024.1 coordinate 17,815, forward strand.
CTGCACGCGCTTACCGCTACAGCTTGAGCGATGGCATGAGCATTCGCGTCTAGCGAGACGCCCAAAATCGAAACAGAAGGACAGATGATGAAGTGGAAAATTGTGGCGCTGCTCGCCAGCCTGCTGGTGCTGCCCGCCCTGGCCGCCGATTACAAGACCATCGACTGGGATGTGCTCATCCCGGAAGGGGAAAAACTGCTGCCACCGCCCCAGGTCAATCACGAAGATCCCATGTCGGTGCCGCAACCGGTGGGCGGGGTAAACAAGAAGCTGGACAACCAGGATGTGCGCATTCCGGGCTTCGTGGTGCCGCTGGAAGGGGATGCCAAGAAGATCACCGCCTTCCTGCTGGTGCCCTACTTCGGCGCCTGCATCCATGTGCCGCCGCCCCCCACCAATCAGGTGATCTATGTGAGCTACCCCAAGGGTGCACCGGTGGATGATCTGTGGGATGCCATCTGGGTGAAGGGCAAGATGCGCACGGTCAGCTCCAGCCACGAGATGGCCACCGCCTCCTATTCGATGGAAGCGGTCGAGGTGAGTGTCTACGAGGAGTAATTCTCCCGTTGCAAAAAAAGCGGCCTCCACGGAGGCCGCTTTGTTATCTTGGCATCCCGGTTGGAGTAACATTCAGCTCCAGAACCTGTGCGAATGGAGTCAGCATGGCAGACCTCCCCCCCCCGAAAAAAGAGAGTTCGATCCTGAGCAGCCAGGAGCAGACCCTGCGTCTGGCCCGCAGTCGCGGCATCGACGGCATGCTCATCCGCAATACCGACAGCACCTTCGAACAGCGCGCCACCTTTCGCCATCTGGCGGATCAGGCCGCTCGCCAGCGCAATCTGGAAGCCATCATGGTGATGGCCTCCCGCCACTGCGAAGAGACGGCCGCCGGCGGCGAGATGGACAGCGACTGGCTGACCCGCTTCCTGCAACTGGCGGAAGATATCAGCATGGTGCCGATGCAGCAGCTGTGGGGGCGGATCTTCGCGCTGGAAGTCGCCACCCCGGGCCGCTTCTCCATCCGGGCCCTCGCCACCCTCAAAGAGATGACCCAGCGCGAGGCCCAGCTGTTCCAGCGCATCTGCTCGCTGACCTGCCACTACACCGGCAGCGACGAGCAACGACTGCTGCTGGGGCTGCACAAGGGGGCCACCCTGCTGAGTCGCGCCAAAGCAACGCGCCTCGGCCTTGGCAAATACCGACTGCCCTACAACGCCCTGCTGCAACTGTTTGAGCTCGGGCTGCTGCATCGCGCGGAGCTGGAGTCAGGCCCGCTGCCCGCCGATGGGGTCGAGCTGGAGTTTGGCAACCAGCGCTGGCGGCTGCAGTGCAAGCAGAACAACATCACCCTGCTCTACTACCGCCTCACCCCGGTGGGCAACGAGCTCGCCCAGCTGCTGCAAGAGTCGCCGCTGGAGGAGTATCTGCAGGATCTGAAAACCGTGCTGGTGCAGGGTATCCAGATTGAAGTGATGCAGCTCGTCAGCCCCCCCTCCGCACCCGCTCCCGACCCTCTCCCCTGATCTCTGGCGGGGCAGCGGATGCCCCGTCGGTTCATGGATCCTTCGCATCCAGCTGCTGACTCCAAGCTTATGGGCTTGTCCAGAATAGGTTGCAAATTGCAGATGCCGCAGAGGCACACCCCGTCAGCTCCGTTGCATATTGCAAACAACCGCGCGTTTTTCCTCTCCAAACCTCGCTAATAACACATCAATCATTAGTTTTTGCCAGCTGGCCCGTCCTTTGCACATGTCTTGATGCAGATCAAAATTTAACCACCACAGCTCGGGAGCAAGGCCATGAGAATCAATCAACCGGTTACCCAAAGAGAACGTCTCTATCCAGACCACCAGAGCCTGATCTCCACCACGGATCTGGAGAGCCGCATCACCTACGCCAACGATGAGTTCTGCGATATTGCAGGCTTCTCGCTCGACGAGCTGAAGGGGGAACACCACAATCTGGTGCGCCACCCAGATATGCCGAAACAGGCCTTTGCCGATCTGTGGAACCATATCCGCGAAGGCAAGAGCTGGATGGGGCCGGTGAAAAATCGCTGCAAGAGTGGCGATCACTACTGGGTCAGCGCCTTTGTCACCCCCATCAAGGATGCCAGTGGCCGGGTGGTGGAGTATCAGTCGGTGCGCACCGCCCCGAGCGAGGAGATCAAACAGCGGGCCGAGAAGGTCTATGCCGACCTTCGCAACAACAAGCTGCCGCTGGCGCTCAAGTTGCCCACCTTCTCCCATACCCTGGCCATCAACCTCTGTCTGCTGCTGAGCCTGCTCGCCATGTTTGCGCTGGGCTACAGCCACGACATGAACTGGCAACTGGCGCTGGCCGCCCTGCCGCTGGCGATAGCGGCCATCACCCTGAATGCTCTCTCCCGTCGCCTCGGCAAGCTCAACAAGATGGCTCGCAGCCGCTTTGACAATCCGCTGATGCAGCTGCTCTACACCAACAAGGTGGACAACATCGCCGCCATCGAGCTCTCGATGGTAATGAATCAGGCCGAGTTCAACGCCGTGCTGGCCCGCACCCAACAGACTTGCAGCAAGATCCTGCAGGCCGCCGAGGGGGATCTGCGCAACGCCGAATCCATCACCGACAACCTGCAACAGCAGCAGGCCGAAACCAATCAGGTAGCCACTGCCGTGACCGAAATGTCGGAATCCATTCGCGAGGTGTCACAAAGCTCGACTGACTCCTCCAGCCTGCTGGATGAAACGGCCGTGCTGTTCAAGAGCGGCAACAGTAGCGTGGCCGAAACCGTGGCTGCCGTGGCGGGCATGAACAGCGAACTTATCACCTCCAAGAGCGTGATCAGTGCGCTGGTCGGCCACTGCCGCGATATCGACGGCATCCTCGATGTGATCAACAACATCGCCAACCAGACCAACCTGCTGGCCCTCAACGCCGCCATCGAAGCGGCCCGGGCTGGCGAAGCGGGTCGCGGCTTCTCGGTAGTGGCCGACGAGATCCGCACCCTCGCCATCAAGACCCAATCCTCGACCAGCGAGATCCAGAAGATGATCACCGAGCTGCAAAACAGCTCTGGCGAGGCTGAGCAAGCGATGGAGAAGGGCTGCCAGCTTGCCGACAGTTGCCAGCAGAAGGCCACCGCGACCGGCACCATACTCCAGCAGATCAACAATATGTTGCAGCAGGTCGCCTCCGGCAGCAGCCAGATTGCCCAGGCGGTGCAGGAGCAGTCCCACGTTACCGCCGAGATCAACCGCAACGTGCTCAGCATCAAGACCCTGGCCGATGACTCCAGCGTTGGCAGCCAGCACGCGGTGCACGGCATCACCCAGCTGGTAAACCAGTTAAGCGATCTCGACCGGCTGGTACGCCAGTTCCAGAAGGGCGCTCCGGCAAGCCAGAGCCGCTACGAAGTGGCCACCACCCGCGCCGTGCCGGTACGCCAAGCCAGATAACCACGACCCAAACAATCACCGCAGAAAAACCCTATGGGCCTTTGGGCCCATAGGGTTTTTTAGTGTCCGCCAACAAGAGGACGACATCCTCGCTTCACTGTCCGATTTTCCCCTGCACTGATGGGCGGCGGTTCTGGTACGAACGCATCGCCACCCGTAATTGATTAATTTGTTGATCTTGCTCAGGAAATGGCCCGCTAGCGCTTTTCACCCAAGCCCCGTTCGGTAACATAGCCGCTTGGCAACCTCTCGCAGGAGTCAGCCATGAGCCACGCCAGTGCCAGCTCGCAGGTAAAAAGCTGCGGGCTGGAATTCAGGAGGGTAGTGGCTTTGTGCAGGTGCTTTTCATAGCTGTCAGAGAATTTTTGAGGATAAATGCATGGCTGAACGTAGCGCCGTAGACACGATCCGCGGGTACTTCTATCAGTTCGACTACTCAATACTGAAAGTGCTCCAATTGTCCAATCACTGCGACTCGATTGCCCTCGAGTGCATCGAAGATGTCGACATTTGTACAGCAACGGAGGTTACAGCGGTTCAGTGTAAGTACTACGCAGGTACGGATTACAACCACTCGGTGATTAAACCTGCAATTATGTTTATGCTGACTCATTTCAAGAAAATCAGAGATGATGGGAAGCCGCTAATAAAATACTCACTCCGCGGACACTACAACTCTGGCCAGCACAAACTGGTGTTACCTCTAGATGTTACATTTTTGAAGCAGCACTTTTTAACTTACAGCGAAAAAAAGTGGAGCGTCGTCATCACGAAGAACTAAACCTGAGTGATGCTGATCTCGCTGAGTTTCTGTCGGTTCTTAATATCGATATCAATGCAGCAAGCTTCGAAAATCAATTTGCCGAAGTTATTCGGGAGCTGCAGACCGCTTACAGCTGCACACCATTCGAGGCAGAATACTTCTATTACAATAACGCCCTTGCTTTGACTAGAGAGCTATCGATCCAGTCATTGCCTACCAACCGCATCATTACTAAAAAGGCGTTCATAGAGAAAACAGACACATCTGGAGTGCTTTTTAACGAATGGTTCGTGCGAAAAAAGGGCGAGGCTGCTCACTTTTCAGCATTGAGAAAGGCTTATTTTTCTGGCTTTAATACATCCCCATTTGAGCGTTTTTTCCTCATTGAATTAGACCCCGAAAATTTTGTCCGGAGTGACCTGAAAGACGTACTTTATCTGCTATCAAAGAAGTGGTCGAAGACAAGCAAACGCGATGGAAACACATCGTTCTGCCCTTACGTTTACATTCATCAGCTACCAAATCAAGAGTTAATTTTGCTAAAAAAGGAACTGGCACTCGAAGAGTTTGGCTTCGTTGACGGATACGATTTTCAAGGTGCAGACTTCAGTATTAAGTCGATTGCGAAACGCGCCACACATGAGAATGGGATAAAACTGAAAATTCTGAACTCAATCACTGATCTTGAGGCGACTGTAGGCGGGATAACTAAAACCAGAGAGGTCTACCAGTTTCACTTGGGAAGTAGTTACTTTGATCTAAATAACAAAGCCGTCAAACATGTTCAAATCCAACTAAAAAAGTTCACAGATATTAAGTCAATTATTTAACCGAGTCGGAGAAAAAATGGCCGTAGAAACTACAGAAGATAATCTTAATGCCCAAGTAGTCGCAGTTTTCCCAGATAAAGTCCGCATTGTCGTAGATAAATTGGAAGATTTCAAAATAGCAGAGGAATCACTCCGTGTTGGATCATATGTGCGAATCGCTGACAATGAAAATGCTATTCTAATCGCCATTATCGAAAACTTCCAAATTGTGGCCAGAGATGATGGAACTCGAAATCATATTATAGAAGCATTCCCTCTTGGCGTGCTACGTGATGGAAAGTTCGAACGTGGTGGCGATTCTCTTGCAATACCACCGAAGAATGTAGAGCCAGCAACAATTGATGATATTCGACGCATTTACTCAGATTCGGTCACGAAAGCACAAAGCTTCAGTTTCTCAAGCCTTGCATCGAATCCTGACGTTCGAGTGCCGGTCAATGGCAATAAGTTCTTCAATAAGCACATCGCCATCGTTGGATCAACCGGTTCAGGAAAATCTCATACACTCGCGACAATAATTCAAAAGGCAGTCTCCGAGAAAACTGGTGACTACACACTCAACAACTCCCACACAATTATCTTTGATATTCATTCAGAATACAGATCCGCGTTTCCCAGTGCTAATTTTATTGATGTCTCAAGCCTCACCTTACCCTACTGGATGCTAAATAGCGAAGAACTAGAGGAATTCTTCCTTGATACAGAAGCCAATGACCATAATCAGCGCAACATCTTCAAGAGGGCAATAATAGAAGACCGGAAGAAAAAATTTCAGGGGCCAGAAACCGAAAAGCAGAGAATTCATCTAGACTCTCCACTTTTTTTCGATATTCAGGCGGTACTAGATACAGCTAAAATAAAAATGAGGAGATGATTGACACTGGTGAAACGTATGTGAGTGGTGCAAAGAAGGGGCAAGCGAAACTGACACAAGGTAGCTTATTTGGTAAACTAACCAACTTTGTCAATCGGTTGGAGAGTAAAATCAACGACCGTCGTCTAGATTTCTTTTTGGGATCACGGTCGAAGTCAATTACATTTGAGCAGACACTCGAGATTTTGCTCGGCTACTCAACTGCCAGCAAATCAAATGTCACGGTTATCGACCTTAGCGGTGTGCCTTTTGAAGTTCTCAGCATAACAGTCTCGCTTATTTCTCGCCTTATCTTTGAATATGGCTACATATATAAGCGTTTACGATGCGCTAAAAATTCGAATGAAAAGATCAACAATGATGTACCGATCCTACTAGTCTATGAAGAAGCACACAAATATGTACCAAACAGCGAACTCTCGAAATATCGCTCTTCGAAAACATCCATTGAGCGTATTGCAAAAGAAGGCCGTAAATATGGGGTAACCTTACTCCTCGCAAGTCAACGCCCATCCGAAATTTCAGAGACGATCTTCTCACAGTGCAACAATTTCATTGCGATGCGTCTGACAAATCCGGTCGATCAGAGTTACGTCAAGAAACTGTTACCTGATTCTCTCGGAACACTGGTCGAAAAAATGACCTCCCTCCGTCAAGGCGAAGCTCTGCTTGTTGGCGAATCAGTTGTGCTACCTTCAATCGTTCAAGTCGATCGATGTGACCCAGCGCCTTCGTCGAAGGATATTCCGTACTGGGAACTTTGGAAGGAAGAATGGAAGGATATGGACATCGCAGCAATAAAGGCTGAATGGTATAGGTAGCCAGTAGGTTCGAATAGCGCAGCGTATTCGGACAATCGCGAATAACCCCGCCGCGATATAAGCAAGGATCGGAAGATCCCCTTGCGGGGTTGCTATCGGCAGCCTTTAGGCAGCCCATAAGCGCCCGTGGTAGCCAACTGGCCGGCTGCCGGGCGCTTGTTATAGGTTCTTCCGATCCAATTACAGATAGTTCCCCTGCCGCAGGGCGGTCAGCAGCTCATCCACCAGCGCTTCCACCGGCTTGCCGGCGTTCAGCAGATGGATTTCCGGCTGCTCCGGTGCCTCGTAGGCGGAGTCGATACCGGTAAAATTCGTGATCTCCCCCGCCCGTGCCTTCTTATAGAGCCCCTTGGGGTCGCGCTCTTCACAGATGGCGAGCGGCGCATCGACAAAGACTTCGACAAACTCCCCTTCACCCAAGAGGCTGCGCACCAGCGCCCGTTCGGCTCGGAACGGCGAGATAAAGGCGGTGAGCACGATCAGGCCCGCATCCACCATCAGCTTTGCCACCTCGCCGACCCGGCGGATATTCTCCTGCCGCGCGGCATCATCGAAACCGAGATCGCCGCAGAGGCCGTGGCGCACATTGTCCCCATCCAGCAGATAGGTGTGCTTGCCTTGTGCCGCCAGCGCCTGCTCCAGCGCCCCCGCCAGGGTCGATTTGCCCGCCCCCGACAGCCCGGTAAACCAGATCACCAGCGGTTTTTGCCCTTTCAATTCGGCCCGGCTCTGTTTGTCCACGGCATGCTTGTGCCACACGATATTACTCATCCAACACTCCTTGATTGGCGCTCACGCCTCAAAACTTAAACTGTCCGGAACCACGGGGAGCCGCCTCGGACTATCCGCCGACAACGTGCTGGTGCCATGGCATTGCTCATCCAACACTCCTTGATTGGCTCTCGCGCCTCAAAACTTAAACTGTCCGGCACCACGGGGAGCCACCTCGGACTATCAGCCGACAACGTGCTGGTGCCATGACATTACTCATCCCAACATGCCTTGATTGGCGCTCACGCCTTAAAACGGAAACAGCAGGGGCACCATCACAATCACCCCGAGGCTATAGGCCAGCGAGACCGGCAGGGCCAGCTTGAGGTAGTCCGGCATCTTGTAGTTGCCCGCGGCATAGACCATCAGGTTGGTCTGGTAGCCGTAGGGCAGGATAAAGCTGGAGCTCGCCCCGAACAGCACCGCCAGAATAAACGGCATGGTCGAGACATCCATGCTGAGCGCCAGCTGGTAACCCATGGGGAAGGCCAGCGCGGCCGCTGCGTTGTTGCTCATCAGCTCGGTCAGCACCAGCGTAAACACATAGATACCGATAAAGGCGATGATGGGGCTGGCACCGTTGAACTCCCCCATCAGCCAGTCGGCGATAAGCTTGGCCAGCCCGCTCTTTTCCAGCTGATCGGCGATGGCCAGCGCCCCACCCACCACCAGCCAAATATCGAGCGGGAAGCGGCGGCGGATCTCGTCCAGGGTCAGAATGCGGGTGAGCAGCAGCGCCACCAGCATCAGCAGCAACCCCTTGAACAGCGGCACCAGATCGAATACCGAGAGCGCCAACACCCCGAGAAACCCCAGCACCACGGCGGCGCTGCGCTTGCCATCGAGGCGGGTAGAGGCTTCCAGCCCGCTCACCACCACAAACTCCCGCCCCAGCGACTTGTTGCGGGCAAACTGGGGGCCGGGGGCCAGCAGCAGGGTATCGCCGGCGTGCAGTTCAATCTGGCCGAGGCCACCGGTGAGCTGGGTTTCGCCGCGGCGCACCGCCAGCACCACCGCATCGAAGTGGGTGCGAAATTCGGCATCCTTGATGGTCTGACCCACCAGCCGCGAGCTGTGGCTGACGATCACCTCCACCAGATGCTGGCCGTTGAGGCGGTGCTGACCGTAGAGATCCAGCCCCTTCATCTCCTGCAACACGCCGACGCTCTCCACATCGCCGCAAAACAGCAGCACATCCCCTTCGTGCAGCTCGTGTTCCGGCTGCACCGGGCAGATCACCTGATCGCCGCGAATGATTTCCGCCAGATAGAGGCTTTTCAGGCTGCGCAGGCCGTTCTCCTTGACGCTGCGCCCCGCCAGCGGTGAACCGGCGCCCACCTTGGCTTCGAGAAAGTAGCCGGATTCGCGGCTCATCTCGGTATCCTGCACCGGCAGGTGACGGGCAAACAGCAGCACGGCCACCAGACCGGTCAGCAAAGTGCCCGCCCCCACCATAAAGAAGTCGAACATGCCGAGCGGCGGCGCCCCCATCTTGATGAGGAAGCTGTTGACGATAAGGTTGGTGGAGGTGCCGATCAGGGTCAGCACCCCGCCAAAGGTGGCCGCGAAGCACATGGGCAGCAGCAGTCGCGACGGCGCATGGTTGGGGTTGCGTTTGACCGCTCCCAGCATGGAGGCCACCACGGCGGTGTTATTGACGAAGGCAGACAGGAAGGCGGTGGAGAACCACACCTTCACCAGCACCTTGTTGAATGAACCCGTGCCCACCAGATTGGCGAACCAGCTCATGATGCGGGTCTTCTCCACCGCCAGCGACACCAGCAGCAACAGCACCAGCGTCAGCAGGGCACTGTTGGTGTAGCCCGCCGCCACGGCGTTGATATCCGCCAACCCGCTCAGGTAGGTGATGAGCACGGCGCCCGAGAAGAGCAGCGCCGGGCGGAGTTTGCCCTGGATCAGCAGGGCCACGAGAGCAGCCAGCAGACCCAGCACCAGGAATTGTTGCCAGGTCATGGGCTTACTCCTTGCTTGTGTCGTTACCGATGGCAAGGGCTTGCCAGTGCGGGAAGTGCTTGCGCACCAGCGCATTGAGCTCGATTTCAAACTCGCTGTAGTGCCCTTTTACCGCTTTGGCCGCCAAGCCTTCCACTATCATGCCGGCGCCGACGGTGACGTTGGTCAGCCGGTCGATCAGGATAAAGCTGCCGGTATCACGGATCTCCTGATACGGGTCGAACGCCACCGGGTCGGTGAGGCTCAGCTCGCACAGGCCGATCTCGTTGAGCTTGAGCTCGCTTGCGTCCAACTCATCCAGCTTGTTGATCTCGATGCGGTGGCGGATGGCCTCCACCTGACCGCGACTCTTCTTGGTGGCCAGTTTGACGTCGTAGACCCGACCCGGTTGCAGGGACTCCTCCCCCATCCAGACGATATGGGCCAGCAGATTCTGGGTCACTTGCGGCTGCTTGGCGGCATCCACCAGCAGGTCGCCGCGGCTGATGTCGATCTCGTCGGCGAAGGTGACCGTGATGGCCTGACCCGGCAGGGCGTACTCCAGATCGCCGTCGAAGGTGACGATGCGGGTCACTGTGCTCTCCTTGCCCGACGGCAGCACCGCCAGCTTGTCGCCCACCCGCAGGATGCCGGAGGCGAGCGTGCCTGCGAAGCCGCGAAAATCGAGATTGGGGCGGTTCACATACTGCACCGGCAGGCGCACCGGATGGCGCTCCAGCTCGCGCTCTACCTCGGCGGATTCCAGCAGGGAGAGCAGGGTTTCGCCCTGATACCAGGCCAGCTTGTCGCTTGGGTTGACCACGTTGTCACCGTCCAGCGCCGAGACCGGCACGATATGAATGGTGTCGACGCTGAGCTTCTTGGCGAACTCGCGATAATCAGCACTGATGCGCTCGAACACCTCCTGACTGAACTCCACCAGATCCATCTTGTTGACCGCCACCACGAACTGCTTGATGCCGAGCAGGCTCGCAATAAAGCTGTGACGACGGGTCTGATCCAGCACGCCTTTGCGGGCGTCGATCAGAATGATGGCCAGATCACAGGTGGAGGCGCCGGTCGCCATGTTGCGGGTGTACTGCTCATGGCCCGGGGTATCCGAGATGATAAATTTGCGCTTGGCGGTGGAGAAATAGCGGTAGGCCACGTCGATGGTGATGCCCTGCTCGCGCTCTGCTTGCAGGCCGTCAACCAGCAGCGCCAAGTCCAGCTTCTCGCCTGTGGTGCCGAGCTTCTGGCTGTCGGACTCCAGCGCTTTGAGCTGATCTTCATAAATCTGCTGGGAGTCGTGCAGCAGGCGACCGATAAGGGTGCTCTTGCCGTCATCCACGCTGCCGCAGGTGAGAAAACGCAGCAGACTCTTGTGCTGCTGGGCGTGCAGGTAGGCTTCGATGCCCTGTTCGGTGATGGCGGTCTGAATATGGCTGTTCATGCTGACGACTCCTTAGAAATATCCCTGACGCTTCTTCTGCTCCATGGAGCCGGCCTGATCGTGGTCAATCAGCCGCCCTTGCCGCTCGCTCGAAGTGGTGAGCAGCATCTCTTCAATAATTTCCGGCAAGGTGGTGGCATCGGATTCGATGGCCCCGGTCAGCGGGTAGCAGCCGAGGGTGCGGAAGCGCACCAGCTCCTGCTTCACTTCGTCTTCCGGGCCGATGGGCATACGCTCGTCATCCACCATGATCTTGATGCCGTTGCGCTCCACCACCGGACGGTAAGCGGCGAAGTAGAGCGGCACTATGTCGATCTTTTCCAGATAGATGTATTGCCAGATATCCAGCTCGGTCCAGTTGGAGAGCGGGAACACCCGGATGCTCTCCCCCTTGTTGACCTGGCTGTTGTAAACCCGCCACAGCTCCGGGCGCTGGTTCTTCGGATCCCAGCGGTGGGACTTGTCACGGAAGGAGTAGACCCGCTCCTTGGCGCGGGACTTCTCCTCGTCGCGGCGCGCGCCACCGAAGGCGGCGTCGAAGCCGTATTTGTTGAGCGCCTGCTTGAGCCCCTCGGTCTTCATGATGTCGGTGTGCTTGCCGCTGCCGTGGACGAAGGGGTTGATGCCCATGGCGAGCCCTTCCGGGTTCTTGTGGACGATGAGATCCAGCCCGTACTTTTTGGCGGTCTCATCGCGGAACTTGATCATCTCCTTGAACTTCCAGTCGGTGTCGACGTGGAGCAAGGGGAACGGGATCTTGCCCGGATAGAAGGCCTTGCGGGCCAGGTGCAGCATGACGGAGGAGTCCTTGCCGATGGAGTACATCATCACCGGGTTTTCAAATTCGGCAGCCACCTCGCGGATGATATGGATGCTCTCGGCTTCCAGCTGCTGCAAGTGCGTCAATCTTTCACGGTCCATGTTGGTCCTCGGGTCATTGCTTATGCGCCTGCTCGGGGCGCTGGGTGGTTCAGTGCGCGGCCGCACCGGCAGCCGCATCAAATATCTCTTTCTCGGTCAGGCCAGCTGCACCAGCTTGAGGTCGCAGCCATCGAGATCCGGGTTAGCGCGCTGCTGCTCGCCGCTTTTTTCTCCAAACCAGGCGAGCCGCTCGCGCAGAGCGACCACTTCGCCGATGACGATAAGCGACGGGCTCACCGCCTGTTTGGCCAGCTCCGCCAAATCGGCCAGCGTGCCGGTCAGCACCCGCTGGCGGGATGTGGTGCCGCGCTCGATGATGGCGATGGGGGTGGCTTGGCTTCGGCCGTGATCCACCAATTGCTGCTGGATATGCTCGGAGCGCATCAGCCCCATGTAGATGACCAGGGTCTGACTGGTGGCGGCGAGCTGCTGCCAGTCGGGCTCCTTGCCCTCTTTCTGGCAATGGCCGGTAATAAAGACGGCGCTCTGGGCGTAATCACGGTGAGTCAGCGGAATACCGGCATAGGCGGTGGCCCCGGCGGCGGCCGTGATGCCGGGCACCACCGAGAAGGGGATGCCTTCATCGGCCAGCACTTCCAGCTCTTCGCCGCCACGACCAAACATAAAGGGATCGCCCCCTTTCAGCCGCACCACACGGTTGCCCGCCTTGGCGTATTCCACCAGCAGGCGATTGGTCTCCTCCTGCGGCACGCTGTGGGCGCCCGCCTTCTTGCCGACCGACACCAGGGTGGCATCGCGGCGCACCAGATCGAGGATCTCAGGCGAGACCAGCTGGTCGTAGAGCACCACTTCAGCCTGTTGAATCTGTTGCAGCGCCTTGAGGGTCAGCAGGCCCGGGTCACCGGGGCCCGCCCCCACCAGCACCACCTCGCCCACTTCGCTTTTCGCCTGATCGAGGCCATCGCTCAGCCACTGCTCGGCCCCTTGCCAATCCTCTTTTTCAATCAGGCTGGCCAGGGTGTTGGAGGCAAAAGCGCGCTCCCAGAAGCGGCGGCGATCGGAAATCGAGGAGAGCACCCGCTTGGCCTTGTCACGCACCCGGCCTGAGAGCTCGGTCAGCCCGCCAAGATGGCGCGGCAGCAGGCTCTCCAGCCGCTCGCGCAACAGGCGCACCAGCACCGGCGCCTTGCCGCCGCTGGAGACCGCCACCATCAGCGGCGAGCGATCAATGATCGAGGGAAAGATAAAGCTGGAGCGCTTGGGGTCATCCACCACGTTGACGAACAGACCCAGCTGATTGGCACTTTGATAAACCAGTGCGTTGACTTCGAGGTTGTCGGTCGCCGCCACCACCAAAATCTGACCAGCCAGATGGGCCGGGGTGAAGCGCTCCGCCAGATGGGTGAAACGACCGGTGAATTCCGCAAATTCCGGTTCAAGCTCCGGGGAGACCAGGGTCAGCCGGGCACCGGCCGCCAGCAGCAGGCGCGCCTTGCGGAGGGCAACCTCGCCCCCACCCACCAGCAGTACCGGGCGGCCTTCCAACTTGGCAAACATAGGTAAATAATCCATTTCGGCCCATCCCTCGGAACACGACTAATATGGGGCGACTATAGGCAGGGCAGCTTATCCCTCAAAATAATAAAAAATGCTTTTTAATGCGTTTTGGTAATTAGCAAAGCCGATTCATGACAAAGGCGTACAAAGTCACTTGTGGTACCTGACGCCAGACCATAGGCTAGGGACTGTGTTTCATAAGGAGCTAAATGATGAATGAATCATTGATTGTGCTAGGGATTTTCGTGTTCCTGGTGCTCGCCACACTGAGCGCGGGCATCAAGATAGTGCCCCAGGGCTACAACTGGACGGTAGAGCGCTTCGGCCGCTACACCCGCACCCTGACCCCGGGCCTCAACCTGTTGATCCCCTATGTGGATAGGGTCGGCCACAAGATCATCATGATGGAGCAGGTGCTGGACATCCCGGCACAAGAGGTGATCTCCCGCGACAACGCCAACGTCACCATCGACGCCATCAGCTTTGTGCAGGTGGTGGATGCCCGCAAAGCGGGCTACGAGGTCAACGATCTCACCAGCGCCATCCGCAATCTCACCATGACCAATATGCGGACTGTGCTCGGCGCCATGGAGCTGGACGAGATGCTCTCCCAGCGCGACACCATCAACGAGAAACTGCTGCGCACCATGGATGCCGCCACCGCCCCCTGGGGCATCAAGGTGACCCGCATCGAAATTAAAGATGTGCGCCCGCCGCTGGCACTGGTCGAGGCGATGAACGCCCAGATGAAGGCCGAGCGCCAGAAACGGGCCGAGGTACTGGAGGCCGAAGGGGTGCGCCAGTCCAAGATCCTGAAAGCGGAAGGGGAGAAGCAGTCCCAGATCCTCAAAGCCGAAGGTGAGCGTCAGGCCGCCTTCCTCGCCGCCGAAGCGCGGGAGCGTGCTGCCGAGGCGGAAGCAAAGGCGACCCATATGGTTTCCCAGGCAATTGCGGAAGGAGACCTGCAGGCCATCAACTACTTCGTGGCTCAGAAATATACCGAGGCACTGGCCCGCATCGGTGAAGGCACCAACAGCAAGATCATCATGATGCCGCTGGAAGCGGGCAGCCTGATTGGCTCTGTGGCTGGCATGGCCGAGCTGTTCAACAAAGATGGCAAGGGCAGCAAGTCATGACTGCCCTGTTAGAGGGGCTGACCCACTGGCACTGGCTGGGGCTCGGCTTCATTCTGCTGGCCATCGAGGTGCTCGGCTCGGTGGGCTTTTTGCTCTGGACCGGCATCGCCGCGCTGGAAGTGGGCCTGCTGCTGCTGATCTGGCCCTTTGGCTGGCAGGCGCAGCTGCTGCTGTTTGCGGTGCAATCCCTGCTCACCACCTGGGCCTGGTGGCGCTGGCAGCACCAGCGCGACAACTCGGGTCAGGATGCCGCCAGCACCATCAACGAGCGGATGCAGAGCTATATGGGCCGCGAGCTGACCCTGCTGGATGATGTCGCCCAAGGCACCAGCCGGGTACATCTGGACGACACGGTCTGGACGGTGCGCTGCGACGAGTCGCTGCCTGCAGGCAGCAAGGTCAGGGTGGTGGGGGCCGACTCCCACATCCTGCTGGTTGAACCCCGCAAATGACGCAACTCTGCCATCGAATCATAAAAAAGCCCGCGATCGCTCGCGGGCTTTTGTCTCTCTGGCAACGACTCAGGTACGCAGCCGATCGAGCTGACTGGCGAGCGCCGTGGCCGCTTGCTCCAGCGCCTCGCTCAGTTGATGGCTGGAGCTGGCCTCCTGCCCAATCACGTTGGCGGTATCACCAATCCGCATCAAATTCTTGTTTATATCATCACTGACGGCGCTCTGCTGCTCGGCGGCGGTGGCCACCTGACTGATGTGGTCGTGGATCTGCTGGATCTGGGCCACCACCCGATTGAGCGCCTCGAACGCCTGCTCGGTGCCCTGCACCGTGGTGGTGGAGCGCTCGATGCCGGTATTCATCAGACGTTGACTGCTGCTCACCTCTGTTTGCAGGCTACCAATCAGCTGGCCAATCTCGTCGGTCGATTCACGGGTCTTGTTGGCCAGCGCCCGCACCTCGTCTGCCACCACTGCAAAGCCGCGGCCCATGTCCCCTGCCCGTGCTGCCTCGATGGCGGCGTTGAGGGCCAGCAGATTGGTCTGCTCGGCAATGGCGCGGATCACATCGAGGATCCGGCTGATATTGGTGCTGCGCTGGGCCACCAGCGCCACCGCCTTGTCCGCCTCATGCATATCGCCGACCAGAGTATGGATCTCGTTGCGGGCATTGCTGAGGGTCTGCTGGGCGGTATTGATGTGGTGGGTCGCCGCTTCCGACTCCTGCGCCGCCTGCTCGGCATAACCCGCCACGCTGACTGCCGTGGTGCTCATCTGATGCATGGCGCTTACCACGCTCTCCAGCTCCAGATTCTGCTCGTCCAGACTGTTGCGCATGGTGTCGGCGGTATGTTTCATCTCCCGCGCCTGCTGGTAGACCTGCTGGCCAATCCCCTTGCTCATTTGCACCATGCCCCGCAGCTTGCCGAGGAAGGCATTGAGCTGAGAACCCAGATCGATCAGCTCCTGATGGGTGTCGATCTCCATCTGCTGGGTCAGGTCACCCTCGTTGCTGGAGAGATGACCCACATGGCGGCTGATAAGAGAAAGTGGCGCAGTAATGGTCTGGATAAACCAGACCAGCAGCCCCAGCACCAGCAGGGTAATCCCGCCCATGGCGATGATCTGCTGCCGCTGGCCATCCACCAGCAGGGCGCCCAGTTCATTGCTGATGGCGTGCGCCTTGCCGAGCGCCAGCGCCTTGGGCACCTTGATCATCAACCACCACTGGGTATTGGCTGCTTCAACCCGAATGAGCTGATGAAGAATGAAGTCACTGTCGCTGCTGACCGGCCGACCGTCAGGCAGGGTCAGGCCCACCTCCTTGAGTGGACGGCCCAGCTTGTCGGCATAGCGGTTGCTGCCCACAATCAGCCCCATCTTGCTGACCAGGGTCACATCCGCCTTGTTGTCATAGAGGCTCTTGCCAAGGTTTTCAGCCAGTTGCTGGAAGATGGGCAGGTTCATATCCACCCCGGCCAGCCCGACAAACTTGCCGTCACGCAGCACGGGCACCGTGAGACTGGTCATCAGCATCTTGTTTCCCGGACTGATTTCGTAAAGGTAAGGCTCCATCAGGCAGGGCTGACGGGTATCGCGACCACAGAGATACCACTCGCTGTTGCGAATGCCGAACTCGTTGAGGGAGGTATCAAACTTGGCCTCGCTGGCGGCGGCGTCCACCGCTTGCTGGGCGACGGCCCCTCCCTGATCCTTGGTGAAATAGACCTCCAGACTCCCCTTGCCCGCCACCGAGTGGCTGGCTCCGGCAACCCAGTTGGCATCCTCGCCATCGTAGCCGTTCGGTTCAAACTGGGCATAGATGGAGCTGATCCCGCTCGCCTGCTGCAGGCTGCTGCCGAGCAACGACTCCACTTGAGGCCGCGACAAGCGCAGTTCCGGTTTGGCCATGGCTGCTTCAATCTGGGCGGTCACGGTCAGGGGGATTTGGTAGGAGTTCTGCATCAGCGAAGCAATCTGGATGGCATAGCGCTCTGCCTGATACTGCAGACTGCGGGAGACCTCCTCTTCCAGTGCATCGCTGGTCTGGGTCATCACCATATTGCGAAGGGAACTGAAAGAAGCCGATTGCAACAGGGTCATGGCCAGCCCGGTCAACAGAAACAGCCCCATGGTCAGAGACAACAACTTGAACTTGAGGGAACGTTGCTTCATACGACAACTCCTTATGGCAATATGACAACGAATAAGTTGAGTATATTCGTCCACTTGCAGCACACCGGATTTGTGATGGGTTTGTCACCGGCTTCTGGTTATAATTTTGGCCTTCCCGAGCGTTGATGGAACAGTCGCAATGAGCAATGCACTGAGCAGTGTCCCGCCGGTAGTCGCGATGGACTACCCCTTTCCGGCCAAACCTCTTCCCCTGAGTGCCGAGCAGAGAACGACCTTGACCACAGAAATCAAGGCGCTACTCAAGGAGCGCAAAGCGGTACTGGTCGCCCACTACTACACGGATCCCGAGATCCAGGCGCTAGCCGAAGCCACCGGCGGTTTCGTCGGTGACTCGCTGGAGATGGCCCGCTTTGGCCGCGATCACGAGGCGCAGACCCTGATCGTCGCCGGGGTGCGCTTCATGGGGGAGACCTCCAAGATCCTGAGCCCCCACAAACGGGTGCTGATGCCGACTCTGGAGGCCGAATGCTCCCTCGATCTGGGCTGCCCCATCGAGCAGTTTTCCGCCTTCTGCGATGCCAACCCGGATCATACCGTGGTGGTCTACGCCAATACCTCGGCTGCGGTCAAAGCACGGGCTGACTGGGTGGTGACCTCCAGCATCGCGCTGGAGATCGTCGAACACCTCGACAGTCTGGGTCACAAGATCATCTGGGGCCCGGATCGCCATCTGGGTGCCTATATTGAGAAGAAGACCGGGGCGCAGATGCTGCGCTGGCAGGGCCACTGCATCGTCCACGATGAGTTCAAGGCCCGCGCCCTACGCGAGCTGAAAGAGCAGAATCCTGACGCCGCCGTGCTGGTTCATCCGGAATCCCCCGCCTCGGTGATCGAGCTGGCCGATGCGGTGGGCTCCACCAGTCAGCTGATCAAGGCGGCCAAAGAGCTGCCCCAGCAGAAGCTGATCGTGGCGACCGATCGGGGCATCTTCTACAAGATGCAGCAAGCTTGTCCGGAGAAAGAGATGGTGGAAGCACCGACCGGTGGCGATGGCGCTACCTGCCGCAGTTGCGCCCACTGCCCCTGGATGGCGATGAATGGTCTGGTGGCGATCAAGGAGGCCCTCACCGACGGTGCCGAGCGCCACGAGATCCATGTCGACGAAGATCTGCGGGTCAAAGCCTTGATCCCCCTCGACCGCATGCTCAATTTCGCCGCCGAACTCAAGCTCAAGACCCAGGGCAACGCCTGATTGCCGCCGTCACGAGATGCAAAGAGGGCTCCCGCGGGAGCCCTCTTTATTTATCTGAACCTCATCCTGATCAGATGATCACGGTGGAGAGGCTGTGCTCATCATCCGGCGCAACGGTCACCCCCGCCTCGCCAGCGATGGCAGCTTCGACGCAGAGCATGGTGCGATAGCCATCGTCGCTCATGTCGGCCATGGCGGTGGCCCCTTCCAGCCATGGGGTCCAGACCACCACGCTGTCGTGGTTGCCACTGACAACCCGGGTCTTGCGCTCACCATCCTGCACGCTCACCAGCGCCTCTGGCTGCCAGTAGACCCGATCCAGCGGCCCGCTCAGGGTCAATGCACCCTGCTGCTTGGCATCCTGTCCGGTCAGCTTGTCGGCATAGGGCTCGCCCAGGCCGGTGACGCTTACCACCTCTGGTGAGCTGATCTGCAAATAGGTGTGCAGCGCACCGCTATAGGTCAATGGCTGAGCACCTGTGTTGCGAGTGGTCAGCACCAGCGAAAGCTCTTTGCCCACCAGCACGTCCAGTTCCAGCTCGAAGGCGTGATCCCACAGGGCACGGGTCGCATCGCTGTCACGCAGGGAGAGATGAACAAGCGTGCCATCAGCGTGATCTGAGACCCCGTCCAGCATCCAGAGGGTGGTGCGTGCAAAACCGTGGGAGGGCTTGCCGCTACCAACGCGGGCGGGCGCCGGGCCAAACCAGGGCCAGCAGATCGGGATACCACCGCGAACAGGCTTGCTGCCATCCAGCACCGCCTTGTCGCTCAACCAGATGGAGGCTGGCTCACCATGACGCTGATAGCTCAGCACATGGGCGCCAAACAGGCTGATCTCGGCCTTGGCATAGTCGTTGTTGATGGTGAGAACCGGCAGACCGGCCGCATTGTTGGCAAGCTTGCAATTGGCTGTCAGGGGACGAATGGATTGCATGTGGACTCCTGTCATCAGGGGAAACCGAAAAACAAAAAGGCGGCCAATGGCCGCCTTTTTCAA
This sequence comes from Aeromonas sp. 600724, assembly GCF_049175135.1. Classification (NCBI taxonomy): domain Bacteria; kingdom Pseudomonadati; phylum Pseudomonadota; class Gammaproteobacteria; order Aeromonadales; family Aeromonadaceae; genus Aeromonas; species Aeromonas sp. 600724. Next base: position 37,132 of record NZ_JAAKUM010000024.1, read on the forward strand.
GCTACGCGATTGCGCATCCCAAATTACTTGGAGATGTGAGCGATCAGGTCCAGAACTTTGCTGGAGTAGCCCATTTCGTTGTCGTACCAGGATACAACTTTAACGAATTTGTCGTTCAGCTGGATACCAGCCTTGGCGTCGAATACGGAGGTCTGACGCTCACCCAGGAAGTCGGTAGATACAACTTCGTCTTCGGTGTAGCCCAGAACGCCTTTCATAGCGCCTTCGGAAGCAGCTTTCATCGCTTCGCAGATTTCTGCGTAGGTGGCAGCTTTCTTCAGGTTAACGGTCAGGTCAACAACAGACACGTCCGGAGTCGGAACACGGAAAGCCATACCGGTCAGCAGGCCTTTCAGTTCCGGGATAACTACGCCAACAGCTTTGGCAGCACCGGTAGAGGACGGGATGATGTTCTGAGCCGCACCGCGGCCACCGCGCCAGTCTTTGGCAGACGGACCATCAACGGTCTTCTGGGTAGCAGTGGTAGCGTGAACGGTGGTCATCAGGCCAGACTCGATACCGAAGGTATCGTTCAGAACCTTGGCGATCGGTGCCAGGCAGTTGGTGGTGCAGGAAGCGTTGGAAACGATGTCCTGGCCAGCGTAGGTAGAGTCGTTAACACCCATTACGAACATCGGGGTAGCGTCTTTGGACGGGCCAGTCAGAACAACTTTCTTGGCACCAGCAGCGATGTGCTTACGAGCAGTCTCGTCGGTCAGGAACAGACCGGTAGCTTCAGCAACAACGTCAACACCGATTTCGCCCCACTTCAGGTTGGCCGGGTCACGCTCAGCGGTAACACGTACGGTTTTGCCGTTTACAACCAGGTTGCCGTCTTTAACTTCAACGGTACCGTTGAAACGACCGTGAGTTGAATCGTACTTCAGCATGTAAGCCATGTAGTCAACATCGATCAGGTCGTTGATACCAACAACTTCGATGTCTGCACGCTCGCAAGCCAGACGGAATACGAAACGACCGATACGGCCAAAACCGTTAATACCTACTTTGATAGTCATATTTAGTTACCTAACTGTTCAGTAGTCAAAGAAAATTCCGCTTGTAAATTTACTAGAACTCTCCGGTGAGTCAACCAACATTCTGTCTGAAATTGCGCTATATCATGAAAAACTGTGAAATTAATTTTCTGTTTATGTAACTGATTACCACGTTTTGACGAAAAAAGTGCCAGATCGTGGCATCGCGCAGATATCAACAATAGTGCCTACTCGGTCACACAACCATTCACAGAGATATGTAAAAATGTGCGCGGTTTAGCATGGCCAAAGAGCCACTGTTCAAGTACCACCCCATAAAAATCAAACAAAATAGTATAGATAGAATCCACAGCGGGAATTCTCAAACTATGACCACCCTGATTGAACAGCTGGCTGCCGCAAAAGGTATCGCCAGCGAGTATGTCGATGCCTGGGGCCACCCGGCCCAGGTATCAGAAGAGAGCAAGGCCGCCATGCTGGGCGCCATGGGCTACCGCGTCGATGACGAGGCCGCACTGGTGCAGCAGCTGGAAGAGGAGCATCGCCAGCACTGGCTGCGGGCGCTGGATCCTGTGATGGTGGTTCGCACCGGCGACGCCGTTACCCTTGAGGTTCGCCTCCCCATCGAATTCGTCAACGACGCCCTCACCTGGCAGCTCCAGCAGGAGCAGGGTGCAGTGCTGTCCGGTCAATTCACCCCCATCGAGGGTGAGCTGGTCGGCGTGGCCGAATTTGAAGAGATGGAGTGCCAGGCCTATCGCGTCACGCTGGATATGGCCCCGGAGCTGGGTTATCACCAGCTGGTGTTGCTGGAAGAGGGCAATGACGAGCCGCTGGCCACCATGCGCCTCATCGTTGCCCCCAAGGCCTGCTACAAGCAGGCGCCGATTGCCGATGGCCGCAAGGTATGGGGTCCGAGCGTGCAGCTTTACTGCCTGCGCAGCCGCCATAACTGGGGTATCGGTGACTTCAGCGATCTGGGCCAGCTGGTTGAGAAAGCCGCAGCCTGGGGTGCCCACTTCGTCGGCCTCAACCCTATCCACGCCCTCTATCCGGCCAATCCGGAGAGCGCCAGTCCCTACAGCCCCTCTTCCCGTCGCTGGCTCAACGTGGCCTATATCAATGTGGAAGCGGTGCCCGAATTCCAGCAGAGCGATCGCCTGAAAGCGGAAGTGGCGAGCCCTGCCTTCCAGCAACATCTGGCCGATCTGCGCGCCAAAGAGAACGTCGATTACACCGGCGTGATCCAGACCAAACTCGGCATGCTGCGTCAGGTGTTCGATGAAGCCACCCTGAGCGCCGAGCGTCAGGCCGCCTTTGATGCCTTCGTGGCCGCCGGTGGCGACAGCCTGCAACAGCAGGCAGCATTTGATGCCCTGCAGGCCCACTTCTATGCCAAAGGCGAAAATGCCTGGGGCTGGCCGGTATGGCCGCAGGAGCTGCGCGATTACCACAATCCTGCCGTTGCCGCCTGGATGGCCGCGCACCCGCAAGATGTCAACTTCTACCTCTATCTGCAGTTCCTGGCCGACGAGCAGCTGGCGCAAGCCGATGCCCGTGCCAAGGCTGCCGGCATGGTGATGGGGATCTACCGGGATCTGGCAGTGGGTGTCTCCGAAGGCTCCACCGAGATCTGGGCCAACCAGGATCTCTACTGCCCGAAAGCCTCGGTCGGTGCGCCGCCCGATATTCTCGGCCCGCTTGGTCAGAACTGGGGCCTGCCCCCGATGAACCCGAACAAGCTGTTTGAAGCGGCCTATCAGCCGATGGTGGACTTGTTCCGTGCCAACATGCGCTCCTGTGGCGCACTGCGTATCGACCACGTGATGGCCTTGCTGCGCCTGTGGTGGGTACCGCCCGGAGCGTCCGCCGCCAAGGGCGCCTACATCTACTATCCGGTCAACGATCTGCTGGGCATTCTGGCCCTCGAATCCCACCGTAATCAGTGCCTGCTGATCGGCGAGGATCTGGGCACCGTGCCGGAGGGGATCGACGTGACCCTGAAAGAGAACGGCGTCCACTCCTACAAGGTGTTCTTCTTCGAGCGCTCCAAGGAAGATGGCGGCTTTATCTCTCCTGCGCACTACACCGAGCAGGCGATGTCGGCCCTGACCACCCACGACATGCCGACCCTCAAGGGCTTCTGGCACTGCGATGATCTGGCGCTCGGCCGTCAACTGGGTCTGTATCCGGATGAAGATGTTTTGAAGACTCTGTATGCTGATCGCCACCAGGCCAAACAGCGGATCCTCGACAGCTTGCATGCCCACAAGGTCATCTCTGACAACATCAGTCATGACGTGAACTGGGTCGGCATGAACACCGAACTCAACCACGGTCTGCAGATCCACATGTCCCGCGGCAGCTGCGCCCTGTTCAGTACCCAGCTGGAAGATTGGCTAGAGATGGACAAGCCGGTCAACGTACCGGGCACCAGTTACGAATACCCCAACTGGCGCCGCAAGCTTTCCGCTGATCTGGAAGATATTTTTGCCAATGAGGCACTCAAGGCACTGGCTGGCAAGATGAGCCAAGCCCGTGATGAGGCCAGTCGTTGAGACGCTGTCTCCCACAGCGCTCTCACCTAAATCCACTCCGGCTTCGGCCGGAGTGGATGCTCTGTCATGAAAGGAAATCTCGATGCTCGTTGAACGTTTGGTTGCTGCCCGCTGTTCCGATCCCTTCTCTCACTTAGGCCTGCAGGCCAATCCGGATGGGCCCGGCCTCAAACTGACCGCCTGGTTGCCTGATGCCCTCGAAGTCCGCGTCAAGGATCTCAAGTCGGGCAAAGTCGTTGCCACCCTGGCGCCCACCGATGAATCGGGTCTTTTTGAAACTGTTTTCACCCGCCGCAAAAACTCCTTCCCCTATCAGCTGATCGCCAGCTACCAAGATGCCACCACCGAGGTCATCGACCCCTATCAATTTCAGGATGCCGCTTGGTCGGGTCTTGCCGAACTGACCGCCCAGCCGGAAAACCTCTACCACACCCTTGGCGCCCAGCTGCGCACCGTGGAGCACCTTGGTCAGCAGGTGGAAGGGGTGCGTTTTGCGGTCTATGCGCCGAGCGCCACCTCGGTGAGCCTGATCGGCGATTTCAACTTCTGGGATGGCCGCCGCCACCCGATGCAGCGCAGCCTCTGCGGTCACTGGGTGCTGTTTGTGCCGGGCCTCAAGGCCGGGGATCGCTACAAGTTCGAGCTCAAGGATCCCATGGGCAACCGGCTGCCCCACAAGAGCGATCCGGTCGGCTTCTACTGCGAGCAGTATCCGTCGTTCGCCTCCGTGGTCTATGACCACGCCCAGTACCAGTGGCAGGATGCCGAGTGGATTGCCAGCCAGCACAACGACAAACGCGAGCAGCCGCTCTCCATCTATGAGCTGCATGTCGGCTCCTGGAAACGCCACCCCAACGGCGACAGCCTGAGCTGGCGCGAACTGGCAGTGGAGCTGGTCGCCTACGTCAAGGAGATGGAGTACACCCACATCGAGCTGCTGCCAGTCTCCGAGCACCCCTTCAGCGGCTCCTGGGGCTACCAGCCGGTGGGTATGTTCTCCCCCACCAGCCGCTACGGCACCGCTGATGATTTCAAATACTTCGTCGACCAGTGCCACCAGGCCGGGATCGGCATCATTCTGGACTGGGTACCCGCCCACTTCCCGTCCGATGCCCACGGCCTGGCCCGTTTCGACGGTACCCCGCTCTATGAATATGAAGATCCGCGCCGTGGCTGGCACCCGGACTGGAACTCCTACATCTACGACTTTGGCCGCGACACAGTGCGCCAGTTCCTGGTGGCGAGCGCCCTGTTCTGGCTCGACAAGTTCCACATCGACGGCCTGCGGGTGGATGCGGTCGCCTCCATGCTCTATCTGGACTACTCCCGCAACGCCGGTGAGTGGGTACCGAACGTCGATGGCGGCAACCACAACTACGAGGCGATCAGTCTGCTCAAGTGGACCAACGAGGAGGTCTACGGCAAGTATCCCCACGCCATGACCATCGCCGAAGAGTCCACCGCCTTTGCCGGTGTCTCCCGCCCCACCTTCCTCGGCGGCCTCGGCTTTGGCTTCAAGTGGAATATGGGCTGGATGCACGACACCCTCACCTACATGCAGAAAGAGCCGATCCACCGCCGCTACCACCACAACGACATGACCTTCTCCATGGTTTACCACTATGACGAGAACTTCATCCTGTCGCTCTCCCACGACGAGGTGGTACACGGCAAGCACTCCATGCTCTACAAGATGCCCGGTGACGAGTGGCAGCAGGCTGCCAACCTGCGGGCCTACATGGGCTTCATGTACGCCCATCCCGGCAAGAAGCTCAATTTCATGGGCACCGAGATCGCCCAAAGCAACGAGTGGAACCACGATGCCCAGCTGCCGTGGCACCTGCTGCAATATCCCAAGCATGCCGGTCAGCAGCGGCTGATCCACGATCTCAACCACCTCTACCGTCATGAGCCTGCCTTGTATCAGGCCGATTATGAGCAGACCGGCTTCCGCTGGCTGGATCATAACGATGCCGACAACAGCATCTTTGCCTGGCTGCGGGCGGACAAAGAGGGCAAGCAGGCTATTGTGGTGGCTTGCAACTTCACCCCGGTGCCCCGTCTCGAATATCGGATCGGCGTCCCAGCTGCGGGCCACTATCGGGTGGTGCTCAACACCGACAGCGAGTATTACTGGGGCAGTAACTATGATGTAGGTCTGGTGTTCGCTGCCGAGCCGACCCCCTGGCAGGGGATGGCACACAGCATAGTGCTGGATCTGCCGCCGCTGGCGACCTTGTTTATCAAACAGGAGTCTTGATGCTTGTAATGGAAAAAGGGGTGGGCCACCCGCTGGGGGCCCGCCTTGACGAGAACGGTTGCCACTTCTGCGTCTGGGCCCCCCAGTCGGACAAGGTGGAGATCTGCCTGTACGACGAGCAGGAGCAGGAGCTGATGCGGCTGGAGCTGCCCGGCCGCCGTGGCCAGTATCGCTTTGGCTACGTGCGCGGCGTAAAGGCCGGTCAGCGCTACGGCTATCGGGTCTATGGCACCCCGCAGGAGGGGATGCTGTTCGATCCGCAAAAACTGCTCATCGACCCCTACGCCAAGGCGCTCAGTCGTCCCACCTACTGGGATGAAGCCCTCTATCAGGGTGACAGCGCCGGTATGATTGCCAAGTCGGTGGTAGTGGATGACAGCTTTGACTGGCAAGGGGTTGGCAAACCCGGGATCAGTCCAGCCCGCACCATTATCTACGAGACCCACGTCAAGGGCTTTACCAAGCAGCATCCAGGGATCCCCAAAGCGCTGCAGGGCACCTACCTTGGCATCTGTCACCCGCTGGTCATCGAGCACATGAAGAGTCTCGGCATCACCTCGGTGCAGCTGATGCCGGTGGCCGCCTTCATGTCGGAACCGCGACTGGAACAGCTGGGACTGACCAACTACTGGGGCTACAACCCCATCGCCTTCTTCGCCCCGGAGCCGCGCTACAGCACCAGGGCCGACGAGGCGGTGACCGAGTTCAAGACCATGGTGCGCGAGCTGCACCGGGCCGGGCTCGAGGTGATTCTGGATGTGGTCTACAACCACACTGCCGCCTCGGGCTTCGACGGCCCCACCCTCTCGTTCAAGGGCTTTGACAACGCCGGTTACTACGCCTTCGAAGCGGGTCCCCACGGCCCGGACTACACCCGTCATGCCAACGTGACCGGCTGCGGCAACAGCGTCAATCTGGATCACCCAAACACCCTGCGACTGGTGCTCGATGCCCTGCGCTACTGGGTCACCGAGATGCAGGTGGATGGCTTCCGTTTCGATCTGGCGGTGACGCTGGCGCGGGAAGCAGGGGAGTTCGAGCCCATGGGCGCCTTCTTCAAGGCCGTGATGGCCGACCCTGTGCTGTCACAGGTCAAGCTCATCGCCGAACCCTGGGATATCGGTCCCTTCGGCTACCGGCTGGGTCAATTCCCGAGCCAGTGGCAGGAGATCAATGACCGCTATCGCGATACTGTGCGTGCCTTCTGGCGCGGTGATGCGGGCAAGATGGGGGACTTTGCCACCCGCTTGGTAGGCTCGCGGGATATCTTCCCGAAGAACTGGCGATCGCCCCACACCAGCGTCAACTACCTCTGCTATCACGACGGTTTCACCCTGGAGGATCTGGTCTCCTACAACCAGCGCCACAATCAGGCCAACGGTGAAGACAATCGGGATGGTCACGGCAACAACCTCTCCTATAACCACGGGGTAGAGGGGCCGACCCTGGATCCGCGGGTCAACAGCCTGCGCCAGCAGCAGAAACGCAATCTGATTGCCACCCTGCTGCTGTCGCAAGGGACACCGCACTTCCTTGCCGGCGACGAGATGGGACGCAGCCAGCTTGGCAACAACAACGCCTACTGTCAGGACAACCAGATCAGCTGGGTCAACTGGCAGTGGCGACCGGAGGATGAACGGCTGTTCGCCTTCACCCAGCAGATGATGGCGCTGCGGGCGGAGTCCAGCGTCTTCTCCAACCTGCAACTGAGCGACGACAGTTGGAATGGCACCCCGTCCAGCTGCCATCAGGTCAACTGGTATCACCCGGACGGCCACCAGCTCACCGATCAGGATTGGCACGCCCCCATGGGGCAGGCGTTCGCCATGGATATCGGCATGATCAACTGTGTCGGCGAGCGCTGGTACGTGCTGTTCAACGCCAGCGATTACGACATCCAGTTCCGCCTGCCGCCTCCGGGAGAAGGGCTGGAGTGGATCCAGACCATCGACACCGCCACCAACGATGGGCTGCCCTTCCTGCCCGATGACATCAAACGGCAGGTAGCGGTCGGCCGGGCCCACTCCCTCAAACTGCTGGAGCGGGTGGCGCTGGCCAGCACGGCGGAGGATGCCCAGCCACCGCAGCAGGAAATTCTCCCTGCATCCGGTGAGGAGATGGTTGCCACCTCGATCACAGATACAGGCAAAGCATAAGAGGCATGCTGGAGTCAGCTTTACGGAGCCGCTATGCTGGGCTCCGGTATGGATGGCAAGGAGTCGGTATGAGCAGTAACAATCCGGAACAGTGGCGCAGCAAACTGACCGCCGAGCAGTTTCACGTCTGCTGGGAGAAGGGCACCGAGCGCCCCTACAGCGGCGCCCTGCTCCACAATCGCAAGAGCGGCGACTACCTCTGTGTCTGCTGCAAGAGCGTGCTGTTTCACTCAGGAGCCAAGTTTGATTCCGGCTGCGGCTGGCCCTCGTTCGACAAGGCCATCGAGGGGACGGTGGAGTACACCGAGGACAACAGCCACGGCATGAAGCGAGTGGAGATCACCTGCCGCCAGTGCGGCTCTCATCTCGGTCATGTCTTCCCCGACGGACCGACCGAGACCGGCCAGCGCTACTGCGTCAACAGCCTGAGTCTGGATTTCGATCCCGACGCTTAAGCGGCTGACCCATTGCAATAAAACCGGCGCCTCCATCACGGAGGCGTCGTTTTTATCGGGATTTCACCGGCTTCACGCCAGCAGGATAGCAGCCATCACCAGCAGGGCCGCAATGGCCGGTATCGGCAGCTTCAACACACGCAGCAGATAAAAGCCGATGGCCGCCAGCGCCAGATCGGTCGGCGCCAGCACCGCGCTCTGCCACACCGGCTGATAGAGCGCCGCCAGCAACAAGCCCACCACGGCAGCATTGATGCCGGTGACGGCCCCCGCCAGACGGGGCTGGGCCAGCCACTGTTGCCAGCAGGGGCCCACCGCCCAGAGCAGCAGAAAGCCGGGTGCAAAGAGCGCCAGGGTCGCCAACAGGGCCCCGCTCATCGGCATTTCTGGCTGCAACTGGGCGCCAAGATAGGTGGCAAGGGTAAACATGGGGCCCGGCACCAACTGCGCCAGGCTGTAACCGGTCAGAAACTGCTGCTCGTTGAGAGTGTGTCCCACGCTCTCTTGCAGTAGCGGCAGCACCACATGACCACCGCCAAACACCAGACTACCGGCGCGATAGAAGTCGGCAACCAGCTGGCCAAGCGGGCTGCTGAGCAGCGGCAGACCGATAAAAAGGATGCCAAACAGCAGCAGGGTCGGCCAATGGGGCTGACTGCTGGCGGCAGAAGGTAGCTCGGCGGAGGCTGGCACACTACCCGCCCCGCTCTGGCTGCGGGCGCAGATCAACGCCGCTCCCGCCAGCATCAACAGTTGAGTCAGCAGACCGGGCTGCCACCAGAGTGCGGCAGCGGTCACCACCATAATCCCTTGGGTCATTCCAGTGGCACAGAACTGACGACTCATGGTGAACACCGCATCGGCCACCACGATAAGCGCCAGCAGCTTGAGGCCGTGCAAAGCCGCATCGAGCCACAGATTGCTGCCCAGCTGGCCGATGCCGATCGCGGCCGCCAGTAGCAGCAGAAATGAGGGCAGCGTGAAGCCAAGAAAAGCTGAGAGCGCCCCGCCCAGACCGGCGCGATGACGACCGATGGCGAAACCAAGCTGGCTGGAGGCGGGCCCCGGCAGCAGTTGGCACAGCGCCAGCAAGCGGGCAAATTCGGCCTGTGTCAGCCAGCCAAGCCGCTGGACGAAGGTGCGCTGGAAATAGCCGATATGAGCGGCCGGACCACCAAAGCTGATGCAGCCCAGCCATAAAAACTGAATAAATACCTGTCCCACGCTCTTCTCCCTCATCCCTCTTCTCCCGATGGAGAGGGGATATTATGACAGCGCGATGATCGTTTTATGACAATCAGACTGATTAGGCCGACACCATGGGCATATCACCCGGCAAATAGCAGCGTCCCGCCAGCCAGCAGGCGATGGACTGACGGCTGGCGTCGAAATGGGGCTCGGGCAACGCGCGCGGATCGCACCAGACCCAGCCTTCGCACTTCTCCGGCTCCAGCAGTTGCGGCTCACCATCGGCCTTAGCGTGCAGCGTCACCGAGATATAGTGCAGCCCGCTCTCGCGCCATGTCTCCAGATTGTTGGTCACCGCCACCACCTCGGGCCCGTGGATCTCAAGTCCCGTCTCCTCGGCCACCTCGCGGATCGCCGCCGACTCGAAGCTCTCCCCCAACTCCAGATGACCACCCGGGATCGACCAGTAGGGGGCATGGCTCCCTTTGCGTTTGCCAAGCAGCACCTGGCCTTGGGCGTTGGTCAGGATGACGCCGACCCCGACGCGGGGATAGAGAGTGGACATGAAAACGCTCCTTCAATCAGGCAATAAAACGGCCTCACCTTAGGCCCAAGGAGGGCACAGGGCAAGCCCCGGCTGCACGGCACCTGCGGCCGTCAGTGGTCCCCCCCCTTGCCCCTTAACCGGTTATCACTGATGCTGGGGAGTGAAGCCCGGATGGAGAGGTCATCCCCATCCTCTCAGTCCCCCATTACCCCGAGGAGTCCGCCATGAAAAAATTGCTCCCCCTGTGCGCCCTGCTGCTCACGGCTTGCCAAACCACGCCGCCCCCCAACTCGCTCGCCATCGATGATGCCGACGCCTGGCAGGCCATTTGCAAAGATGGCACCCGGGTTCGCGCCGTGGTGGCAGAGGGGATCTGTGGGGATCATCGTGGGGTAGCCATGTGGACGAATAAGCCAAGAGAGGAACGGATGGCAGAAGAAGCCGCCAAATAGTGTGATCTAGACACCATAAAATGACACTGCCGGCCAATTGGCCGGATTTTTTCGCGATCTCGCCAGCACTTTGCCACCTTGTTCATGGTGCGCTCAGTTTTCTGTTCCCATACTGGCCCTACAGTTCCAATAGAGGAGAGACAAGATGCAAACATCCATCGTCGGGCTCTCCATTCTGTGGGGGCTAGCCAGTTTTGGTGTTCAGGGGGATTTCATCGAGAGCCGTGATTCCGTTGCGCCATCCTGGCAAGCCGAGTCCAGAGTGGAGATGGAAGGTTATCTGATTGAATCGCTTGGCGAAGATCGCTGGCTGTTCGACAACGGCAGCGAGAGCCTGCTGGTCTCACTGCCCGAGGGGCAATGGGTGCCGACCGGCGAGCGGCTGCGGGTCAGCGGCGAACCGCTGCAGGAGCAGAGCGGCTGGCTGCTGCAGGTGGCAGACATCAGCCAGGTCAGCGTCTGACAGCGGCAGTCGCCCCGTCACCGCGACAGCTAATCCAGACCCGATAACCACTACCGAATAACCAAGAGCGAATAGCAAAAGAGGAGGCCAGTGGCCTCCTCTTTCTGTTTATATAAGCGGCTTGCGCGGGCTCACCCCAGATGGTTGAGCGGTAGTGCCGTCTTGTGCTTGATGCGACGCAGCACGAAGCTGGAGCGCACTCCGGTCACCCCCGGAATATGGGTCAGCTTGTCCAGCAGGAAGTGCTGATAGTGCTCCATGTCGCGCACCACCACCTTGAGCTGGTAGTCGGCATCATTACCGGTGATGAGATCACACTCCAGCACTTCGGGCAGTTCGCTGATGGCGCGATCGAAGTTTTCGAACCGCTCGGGCGTGTGTCTGTCCATGGAGATATGAATGTAGGCGGTGAGGGTGAGACCAAGCTGGCGGGCGTTGAGCAGAGTAACGTGGGTGTCGATGAGACCGGCATCCTCCAGCGCCTTGACCCGGCGGGAGCAGGGGGACGGCGAGAGCCCGACCAACTCGGCCAGTTCGAGATTGCTGATGCGGCCATTCTCCTGCATCAGCTCGAGAATATGTCTGTCTATGCGATCAAGTTTCAGCATCTACCCTTCCTCGTTGCAATGACTAATCCACTTTTCCTAGATTAAGGGTGAGCTATTGCAAAAACAACCGAAATAAGTGGTTACTTTGCAACCACTCACCGGCACGGGAGGGATACTATGGTTACATCTTCCGGTGGCAAAGCAGATACCTGACCGGGTCTCTGCGGTGAAGGACCTTACCGGGTCAAGAGCCCCATCAGCCGTCTTACCTTATCGGGAAACGACGGGCTGGAACGAGAGAACCCCCTCCCCGAAGGCAACAAAGCAGGCATCCCGGCGCCTGCTTTGTTGTTTTTGGGCGTTTGACGAAATCAGAGCGCGGGCGGCGTGATGCGATAGAGGCAGCGATGCGCCCCCTCCAGCAGATATTGCTCCCGCTCCACCGTTGCTGGCGCCAGCAGCTGGCGAAACAGCGCCAGTTCGCTGCGACAGAAACCGCGGCAGGTGCGCGCCGCCGCACAGATGGGGCAGTGGCTCTCCCACAGCAGCCAGCTGCCATCCTCTTCGCGGCGGATCTCCGCCATGTAGCCCTCGCGAGTACGCAGCTCCTTGAGCGCCGCCAACCGGCCAGAGAGGCCATGGGACCCCAGCGCCTCCTGATAGCGAACAAGCATCTGCTGCTCCCGCTGCTGGATCAGCCGTTCCATCCCCTCCTCGCCAAACAGCTCGCGCACGTTGTCGATCAGCTGCACGGTCAGGTCGCTATGGCTATCGGGGAAGCGCTGCCAGGCCTGCTCGGTGAGCTGCCACAGCCGCACGGGACGACCGCGCCCGCGGGCCTCGTCGCTGAATGTGACCCACCCCTCCTGCTCGAGCGTGAGCAGGTGCTGGCGGGCGCCCATGGAGGTCATCTGTAACTGCTCCCCCAGCGCGGCGGCGCTCTGCGGGCCATGGCTCTTGAGCAGAAACAGGATCTTGTCGGTGCTTGCGTTCATGGTCTCATTATGGGGATCGCCCTTTATTAAATCAACAATTCACTTTACTTAATCCCATCTATGAATCAGCATAAATAAACCAATAACTTTACTTAATGGGTGCGACATGGAGAAACACGGGCACAAAAATCCCCTCTGGGTGCTGGTCATGACGGTCACGCTGGCAGTTGCAGGTTTCAGTCTCCCCTCCCCGGTGTTGGCACCCTTGCTGCTGGATCCGGCCCACGGCATGCTGACGCCGGATGCCTCCGACTGGAGCCGCAAGGTGTGGCTGGGGGTCATCATGGGGCTCTATCCCCTGTTCCAGCTGGTGGGCAGTCCCTGGCTCGGTCGCCTCTCCGACCGCTATGGCCGCAAGCCACTGCTGTTGCTCTCGCTGGCGGGGGTACTGGCAGGCTATGCCCTGATGGCACTCGGTATCGCCTGGCGCTCCCTCCCCCTGTTGCTGCTCAGCCGGGTGGTGGAGGGGCTGTGCAACGGCAACATCGCCATCGTGCAGGCGATGGCGGCGGATCTCGCCGGCAAGGAGCACAAGACCCGCAGCTTCGCCTGGATCAACATCGGTATGAATCTGGGCTGGGTCGTAGGGCCGATGATCGGGGGCTACGCCGCGGTGATCTCGGGGGATTACAGTCTGGCCGCCTGGCTGGCGGTAGGAATGACCCTGCTCAACCTGCTGCTGGTCTACTGGTTGATCCCCTATCGTCCGCCGGTGGCGGCCGCCCGGCAGGCCCCGACCCTCTCCAGCCGCCAGCTGTTGCTGCAACCGGCCCTGCTCCCCTACTTCGCACTCACCCTGATCAGCTATGGCGCCGTGCAGCTCTATTTCACCTACTTCAATATCTGGCTGGTGGAGAGGCTGGCCTGGGATCCGGCCCAGCTGGCGCAGGCGGCGGTGCTGGTGAGCCTGCCCATGATGGCGGGCTCCTGGCTCGGCTCTCGCATCGCCCGCCACTGGCGCGGCAGCTCCCTCGGCATTGTCGGCCATCTGGTGATGGCGAGCGGCATGCTGCTCTTTATCCTACCCGTGCACTGGTGGGGACTGGCGCTTACCTTCGTTCCCGCTGGCATCGGCATGAGTCTGGGGGAGCTGGCCACCTCGGTGGCGATCTCCAACCGCAGTCACCCGGAGCAACAGGGGCAGGCGATGGGGCTCTACCGCGCCCTCGCCGTGGGCAGCGAGATCCTGGCGGTGCTGCTCGGCAGTCTGGTGCTGCTGGCCGGTACCGAGTGGCCCTTCTATCTCGCCACCCTCTGCTCCCTTGCCAGTGCTGCCGGTTTCTATCTGCTGCGCCGCCGTGCCGACCGTCGTCAACAGCTGGCCAGCTGCACCTGAGCCACGAAGGGATCACAGTTCGGCGCTTCGGCCACGCGCAAGACTTGCATCGGAGCACCGGGTCTGGGACGGTAAAGCTCTTTGCGGATTTGTTCGATGCTGGAGGAGCTATGAGTGAGTACAAGGCCATCGCGCTCGATATGGATGGCACCCTGCTGACCCGGGATCACAAGATCTCGTCGGCCACCCGGGCAGCCCTGGCGCAGGCCCGCGCCCACGGTATCAAGGTGCTGCTGGTCACGGGACGCCACTACATGACGGCGCGTCCCTTCCACCACGAGCTGGCCCTCGATACCCCCCTCATCTGCAGCAACGGCGCCTATCTCTATGATCCGGTGCAAAACGGTATCCTCAGCGGCGACCCGCTGGCGGTCGCCCCGCTTACCGAGCTGCTGGCCGCGGTCGAGGCGCAGCAGATGGGCGCCCTGTTCCACCTGAGCGAGGGCATTGGCTACATCGGCTGTGAAGAGCATGTCACTCGCATCCGCCACTGGTCGGCCAATCAGCCGGACCACCTCAAGATCGCCCTCCACCCGGTCGAGGAGCTGGCAGGCTGGCTCGACAACCCGGTCTGGAAACTGGAGCTGTTCAATCAGGATCCGGCGCGCCTGCACACCTTTATGGGCGAGGTGGTCGAGCAGATGCCCTTTACCCGTGACTGGGCGGCCCCCTATGCGGTGGAGCTGGTACAGCCCGGTTGCAGCAAGGGCAACCGGCTTGCCCAGTGGGCAGCCAGCGAAGGGATTGCGATGGAGCAGGTGGTGGCGTTTGGTGACAACAACAACGACATCAGCATGTTCGAGCAGGTGGGGCTGGCGGTGGCCATGGGCAATGCGGCCCCACAGCTCCAGAGCCATGCCCATCGGGTCACGGCCGACCACAACGAAGATGGCATCGCACTGGCGTTGCAGCGCTGGGTACTGCCCTGATCTGACAAGATGCAACATGGCCAGCACGCGGGCTGGCCATGAAGAGAGGGATTAACCGCCGAAGGAGAACTGGATCACCCGATCCGGATAACGCAGACGGTTGTACTCCCGGCGCAGGGATTCGTAGTGGCGAATGGCCCGATCGCGCTTGGCGCGGTAATAGTCGCGCTGTTCCGTGTTGGTTTCGTTGCGGATGCTGCGTTCAAGCGTATCGATATCCCGCTCGGTACGCTCCAGCTCGTCGCTGATCTCCCGCAGGCGGGCAGCCAGTTTGTACTCTTCGTAGCCACGCTGATACTGCTTGAGGAAGCTGGCGTCATTGGGGCATACCCCCAGATAGGCCTGCCCCTCCTTGCCCTTGCTGTAAGCCAGCTCGGGAATGCAGTAGAGCTCCAGCCCCTTGTCGTAGCCCCGTTTCCACTCGGCCTCATCCACTTTGAGGCCATATTCGCTGCAAGAAGAAACGTAGTCGCGGGTCGCCTGACGGGTTTTGCCTTCCGATCCATCCTGATAACCCAGGTTGTACCAACTCATGGTGCGGCACTCATCTTCTGACAGGGCACTGCATCCCGCCAGCAATACCGGCAGGGTCAGCAACAGGATTTTGAGGGACATGGACAGACTCCGGAAAAGATAGTGAGCGGCATTCTAGAGAGGATAAAAGGCCATAACAAGGGATGCGCTCCCATGCGGTCTGGCGCGGCTTATTTGATGTTTTTATCACTATTCAACGCCGTGCCGGACGGGGCGGCCAACCCGCTTTCCTTGTTATCAGGTGCAAGGTAAACTGCGCCATCTTTTAACTGGCGCGCAACAAAAACAATGAAAGTCCTGACCGTCGATTACCGCTCACCCGATGCGGCCCAACGCTTCACCGAATCCCTGCGAACCACCGGCTTTGGCGTGTTGACCAACCACCCTATTCCGAAAGAGCTGGTGCAGTCCATCTACGACAACTGGTATCGCTTCTTCATGAGTGAGCAGAAGCAGGATTTCCTGTTCAACCGCGAGACTCAGGATGGCTACTTCCCGCCGTCGGTCTCCGAGGTGGCCAAGGGCCATAGCCAGAAAGACATCAAGGAGTACTTCCACATCTACCCCTGGGGCCAGATGCCACAAGAGCTGAAAGAGCAGGCGATGGAGTACTATCGCCTCGCCAACGGTCTGGCCGCAGAGCTGCTGAGCTGGGTGGAGCAGTACACCCCGGCCGATATTGCCGCCAACTACAGCTGCCCGCTCTCCTCGATGATCGAAGAGAGCCAGAAGACCCTGCTGCGGGTGCTGCACTATCCGCCGTTCGATGGCACCGAGGAGCCGGGCGCCATCCGCGCCGCCGCCCACGAGGATATCAACCTGCTCACCATTCTGCCCGCCGCCAACGAGCCGGGGCTGCAGGTGAAGGGCTCCGATGGCGAATGGATGGACGTGCCGTGCGACTTTGGCACCCTCATCATCAACATCGGTGACATGCTGCAGGAGGCCTCCCGCGGCTACTACCCTTCCACCACTCACCGCGTCATCAACCCGACCGGTGGCAGCGCCGCCAAGTCGCGTATCTCCCTGCCGCTGTTCCTCCATCCGCGCCCGGATGTGGTGCTCTCCGAGCGTCATACCGCCCACAGCTACCTGATGGAGCGGCTGCGGGAGCTGGGGGTGATCTAGTCCGCCGACGAGCAGTTGTCAGAGACCAAACCGGAGCAATCTCGCTCCGGTTTTTTATTTGGTGGCAGGATTGGGCTAAAAACAGAATTAAATTAGCCAATCATGCCAAGAAATCGCATTTACACCTGATAACCGTCGTAGTGATTGCGCAGTGACCTCCGTAACATGAGCGCCATTCTGCCCCTGCCAAGGGGCGCTCGATTGGAGTTCTTATGAAGCAGTCCCAATGGTCATCCCGACTCGGCTACATCCTCGCCGCAGCGGGTTCCGCGGTCGGTATCGGCGCAATCTGGAAATTCCCCTATGTCACCGCCGTCAACGGCGGCGGCGCCTTCCTGCTGGTCTTTCTGCTGTTCAGCTTCACCCTGGGGGTGGCGGTACTGATAGGGGAAACCCTGCTCGGCAGCATGAGTCGCCGCGGGGTAGTCGGAGCCTTCTCCGATCTGCTCGGCAAACAGTGGCGCTGGGTTGGGGTAATGGGAGTGATCTCTACCCTGCTCATCTACTGCTTCTACAGCGTGGTGGGCGGCTGGACGCTCGGTTATACCGGCATGGCCCTCTCCGGTCAGCTCAACCATGGGGATGCGGCTGCTCTCACCGCCCGCTTCAATGACTATGTCAGCGGCGACGTCTGGCCAATCCTCACTCACCTGCTGTTTGCCGCCCTCACCTGGATAGTGGTGCAAGGCGGCATTCAGAAAGGAGTGGAGCGCACCTTGCGCTGGATGATGCCGGCCCTGTTCCTGATGATCCTGATGCTGGTCGCCTTTGGCCTCACCCTGCCCAATGCGATGGCGGGAGTACGTCACTTCCTGATGCCCGACTTCAGCAAGCTGGGGATGTCCGGCGTGCTCGATGCCATGGGGCTGGCCTTCTTCTCCCTCTCCATCGGTCTGGGCATTCACACCACCTACGGCGCCTATCTGCCGACCAGCGAAGGGGTTGGTCGCTCCAGCCTCTGGGTGGTGCTGCTGGCCAGCATGGTGGCGGTACTGGCGGGTTTGATGATTTTCCCGGTGCTGGCCTCGACCGGTATCGACCCGGCCTCCGGCCCCGGCCTCACCTTTATGACCATGCCGGCGGTGTTTCAGCTGCTGCCCTTCGGTCAGGTGCTTGAGGTGATCTTCTTCGCCCTGCTGGTCTTTGCGGCGCTCTCCTCGGCCATCTCCCTGCTGGAGCATTTGCAGTGCTTCCTGTGCGAGACCTGGGGCTGGTCACGCCGCACGGCCTGCAGCGCCATCACTGGATTCGTCATAGTTAGCGGTGTTCCGGTCAGCCTGTCGTTTGGTTCGCTGCAACACGCCACCCTGTTTGGCAAAACCATTTTCGAGTTGCTGGACTTTGTCACCTCCAACCTGATGATGCCGCTGTTCGGCCTGATGCTGACGCTGCTGCTGGGCTGGAAGCTGGGACGCAAGGCGCTGCCGCAGGGGATTGCCAGCCACTGGCATCACTTGCTGATGAACTGCTGGCGCTGGATTGCCCCCTTGCTGATCGGCGGGATCTTGATTCGCGGTCTGGTGTGACGGTTACTCTTCGCGGGTGGGCTCATCGGCCCGCCCCTGGGCGGCTCTGACGGCCTCCAGGGCATGTTGCCAGCGGGTGATCTCGGCATCATCCGTTCCCTTGGAGAAGACGATATAGAGACCGGCCTGATGGAGCAGCACGCCACTGCTGACGATGCTGCGCCGGGATAACCCCATCTTGTCGAGGGTGGCCTCCATCACCAGCTCCGCCATCGGCAAGGCATCGATCTTGCCCAGCATCAGCCGCTCTATCGCCTCCCCGACCGTCTTGTAGCGCACCAGATTGGTGTAGCCCTCATGGGTCAGCCGCACATCATCGGCATTGCCCAGCACGACCCCCACTCTGGGCAGATCTCGCAACTGTGCCAGCGAGGTCAGCGGGTGGCGACTATCTGGCGCCTGATAGATAAAGACCCGATTGATAAAGAGCGGGCCAACCCATTTGAAATGGGACTCCCGCTCCGGGAGCCGCTGTACCACGAACAGTCCATAGCCGGGCTCGACCCGTGCCAACGCCAGCGCCCGCTTGAGCGGGTAAATCCGCACCGGATAACGGGTGCCAAGCTCCTCCTGCACCTCATCGATCAGGCGAATGGCAAATCCGTCGAGCTTGCCGTCGCGGTATTCGGTAAAGGGGGGTAAATCGTGACTCAGCAGGGTTAATCCGGGCTGCGCCGACACACTCAGGCTGATCAGTAACCAGGGCAGCATCATCCATCTCATACGACATCCTGTCTCATCGTTGTCCCCGTCAGTGCCATGTCGCGGTCACTAGTTCCAGAAGAAGCTACGTCGATTATCGCCCAGTAAATAGCCACAAGGTAGAAAAGATGCTGCCCTGCGAGGTTCCCCACATTGAGTTGTACGTACAGTCAGAGTGGTGACAGCGGCACACATAAAAAATTTTTGATTTTATGTGTCAATTATTCTTTCCATGGTTTAGGCTGTTCCCTCATTCATTAGTCAGGTTGCCACCTCATGTCTGCCATCCTCGTGCTGTTTGGTCGATTTTTTAGCTCGCAAGAGAGGTGACCTTGCACGCACAGTTTTTCTGAATGTTCATTGCAAAGGTCGCCTCAGGCGGCCTTTTTTATGGTCTGTCGTTTATTGCTACAGAGGAGTATTGCTTCGATGTCGTGTTACCCGGAGGTTGTATGAGCCAGGTTCAGTGGTCTTCCCGTCTCGGTCATGTGCTGGCCGCAGCAGGCACAGCGATTGGCCTTGGTGCCATCTGGAAGTTTCCCTATGTGACCGCCACCAATGGCGGTGGCGCCTTCCTGCTGGTGTTTCTGCTGTTTAGCTTCACCCTGGGGGTAGCGGTACAGGTCGGCGAAACCCTGCTCGGCAGCCATAGCCAGCGCGGGGTGCTCGGCGCCTTTCGCAAACTGGTGGGGCCGAACTGGCGCTGGATGGGGTATATGGGGATCGCCTGCGGCTTCTTTATCTACAGCTTCTACAGCGTGGTGGGCGGCTGGACCGTGGGTTACGCCGCGCTGGCGATGGCTGGCAAGCTCAACCTGAGCGAGGGGAGTGCCCTCACCGCCCTGTTCAACGGCTATGTCAGCAACCCCTGGTGGCCGGTGCTGACCCATCTGGTGTTTGCCGGGCTAACCTGGTGGTTCGTGCAGGGGGGTATTCAGAAAGGGGTGGAGCGGGCGCTGCGCTGGATGATGCCCGCGCTCTTCATCATGATGCTGCTGCTGGTGGGGGTTGGCCTCTCCATGCCTGGCTCCATGGCGGGTGTGCGCCAGCTGCTGCTGCCGGACTTCTCCATGCTGGCCGGCCAGAGCGTGCTGGACGCGCTGGGGCTGGCCTTCTTCTCCCTCTCCATCGGGCTCGGGGTACACACGACCTATGGCGCCTACCTGCCCAATAGCGAAGGGGTGCTGCGCTCCGGCGTCTGGGTGGTCACTCTGGCAAGCCTTATCTCGGTGCTGGCGGGCTTGATGATCTTCCCGGCGCTGGCCTCTACCGGCATAGACCCCACTGCCGGGCCGGGTCTCACCTTTATGACCATGCCTGCCGTGTTCAGCCATCTGCCGTTCGGTCAGGGACTGGGGGTGGTCTTCTTCCTGTTGCTGCTGGTCGCCGCTCTCTCCTCCTCCATCTCCATGCTGGAGCATCTGGTGCGCTTTACCACCGAGGAGTGGGGTTGGTCGCGTCGTGGCGCCTGCCGGGTACTGACCCTGCTCATCATGGCCTCCGGCATTCCGGTGAGCCTGTCGTTCGGCCCATGGAGCAATCTGACCCTGTTTGGCAAGACCATCTTCGAGCTGCTCGACTATCTGACCTCCAACCTGATGATGCCGCTGTTTGGTCTGGTTCTGACCCTGCTGCTGGGCTGGCGATTGGGTGATGCAATATTGCCTGCGGGCCTGTCACCCGCCCTGCGTCTGGCGCTGCTCTGGTGCTGGCGCGTGGTGGCGCCGCTGCTGATCAGCGGGATCCTGATCCGCGGGATCATGTAGCACCTTGCGCATCCGTTCGGGCAGGCCTTGGCCTGCCCTTTTTATTGCTGGCGTTTACTTTATTACAGGCGTTCATATGAGCAGCATCACGATGGACAGGAGTGCAGTCGGGCAATCTCGGCAGAGCAGAGTAGAGGATGTGCGAAATGGCAGAGTGGCACTATAAGAGGTGGAGCTTGGTTCGCCACACCGGCAACAGAAGAAGTTGAAGTACTGAATTGCGGGCAAAAAAAATCCCCATCTGAGTGGGGACTTTCTCTGCAAACGCAGCTGATATCTCAGCTTCGCTTGCGAATATGGTGGTCGTTACTGGGATCGAACCAGTGACCCCCTCCTTGTAAGGGAGGTGCTCTCCCAGCTGAGCTAAACGACCTGGGATTCTTGAAATGATGGTGGGTCGTGCTGGATTCGAACCAGCGACCAATTGATTAAAAGTCAACTGCTCTACCGACTGAGCTAACGACCCATCTAAATCATTTTTTTAAACTTTTTACTGCAAATATGGTGGTCGTTACTGGGATCGAACCAGTGACCCCCTCCTTGTAAGGGAGGTGCTCTCCCAGCTGAGCTAAACGACCTGGGA
>NZ_JAAKUM010000025.1:0-46500 GCF_049175135.1 Aeromonas sp. 600724
GAGCTCGACCGCCTTGGCTTCATCCACCGACAGGTTGCCATCGCCAATCGCCGCCAGGTCGATGCTCGGCAGGTCAGTATCCACTTCATAACCTTCGCTGTCGGTCGCGGTGGCGCTGTTGCCCGCCACGTCGGTGCTGGTCACGCTGGCATCGATGGTGCGGTCGCCATCGGCCGCCAGGTCGCTGCCCGCCACCAAGATGGTGAAGCGGCCATCGGCATCCACCGGACCGGTAAACGGTTTGCCGTTGACGGTCAGGGTGACGGTGTCCCCTGCCTTGAACTCGCCGCTCACGGTGCCGCTGACCGGGATCTGCTGACCCGCTTCGGCGGCGTTGATGACGTCGTCGGCGGTGATGTCGGCATCCAGGGTGATGGCCAGGTCAGGGGCCTTGCTATCAACACTGCCATCGTCGGTAGCGGTACCTGTGTTGCCAGCCGGATCGGTGATGCTGGCCGTCACCTCATAGCTGCCTTCGGCCAGCGGAGTAGTGACATCTACGCTGTAGCTGCCACCAGGTTGTACCGTGGCGGTCAATTTTTGCTGGTTACCATTGGCATCGGTCACGACCAGAGTGACCGTGCTGCCAGCAGGTGCATCCGTAGTACCCGTGATGGTCGGGGTGGTGTCATTGGTATTGTCAGGTGCATCAACAGTAATCACTGGAGCGGTTACATCCACACTGCCATCATCAGTTGCACTGCCGGTATTCCCCGCAGGATCGGTCACTGTGGCGGTGACGGTATAAGAACCCTCGGCCAGTGGGGTAACCACATCCACGGTGAAGGTGCCATTAGGTGTGACAATAGCGGTCAGGGTCTGCTGATTGCCGTTGACATCGGTCACCACCAGGGTCACCGTGCTGCCTGCAGGCGCATCCGTGGTTCCGGTCAGGGTCGGAGTGGTGTCATTGGTATTGTCTGGCGCTACCACGGAGATGGTTGGAGGCGTAAGGTCAAATACCTCATCTTCTCCAGCCGCATCCAGCGGTGGCTCGCCATTGGCGTTGTAGATAGTATCGAAGGTGGCTTCAGCAATGGTTGCGGAACCGGTACGGTCGATGGTGACAAAACCGCCGTTGCCACTGGCTCCGGCGACACCACCAACACCACCACCACCGGCAGCAGGTGCACCGCCTGCGGCGGAGGCTTCAAAGGCCTGGGTCGGGTCAGCGCCACCCAAAATGGCTTCTTGCAGGGCACTGATATCATCGGGTGTGCCTGCGGCACTGTTTTGCGCCAGCTGGGGAGCATCTTCCTCTTCGGCAGGCTCACTCTGCTCGCTGGCAGGTTGCACATTGAAAGACTGTCCGCCGCCCATGAAACTGGCGCCATCCGGCGACATGATCACCGCCCCTTTCGGCAGCACATCCCCTTCCACCAGCAACTTGCGGCTACCATCTGCAGCCACCTGATAAACTTGACCTTTGAGCTGGGTGACGGTTACGCCCTGTTCCAGAGTAACGGAATTGGTAATCATGTTCTCTCCTGAATCCTGATTTGCATGCAAAAAGCCACAGCCTACTCTGCACAGAGAGAGAGCAAATAACCAGTTCGAAAATTCGAAAGAATAGACTGATTTGAGGCTGGACCGTTCAGCCAGACAGAAGGGTGACGAGGGGATTACCGAAAAATAAAAACTAAAATTATCAATACATTACATTATCATGACAGGAGCATGACAAGGCATGCTCCTGTCAGAATTAACCCTATGCACCGGCCCAGAGGATGATGGCCAGCAGTTGCGGCGAGATGATCCGCAAGAACATCACCAGCGGGTAGACAGTGGCATAGGAGAGCGCACTGGCACCACTGGTCGGGTGCATGGCGTTGGCAAAGGCCAATGCGGGAGGATCCGTCATGGAGCCAGCCAGCAAGCCACAGAGGGTGAGATAGTTCATCTTGCCATAGAGACGCGCCAGCACCCCGACCACCAGCAAGGGGATCAGGGTAATCGCTGCCCCATATAGCATCCAGGAGGGGCCATCACCGTTGATCAGGGTATCAACAAAGCCGGCCCCTGACTTGAAGCCAACCACCGCCAGAAACAGCACGATCCCGATCTCCCGCAACGCCAGGTTGGCGCTGGGGGGCATGAACCAGTAGAGCTTGCCGATGCTGCCGATCCGCGACAGGATCAGCGCCACCACCAGCGGCCCCCCCGCCAGACCCAATTTGAGAGCGGCCGGGAATCCGGGCAGGTAGAAGGGGATGGAGCCGAGCAATACGCCGAGGCCAATCCCGATAAATACCGGCAACATCTGCACCTGTTGCAGTTTTTGCTGCACGTTGCCGACCACATTGGTCACGGCCTCGATGGCATCGAGACGACCTACTAGGTTGAGGATGTCACCAAACTGCAGACTGGTCTGGCTGGTCGGTACCAGCTCGATACCGGCCCGGTTGAGGCGCGAGATCACCACGTCATAGCGCTGTTTGATGTCAAGATCGCGGATCTTCTTGCCCAGCACCTGCTCGTTGGTCACCACGACCCGCTCCACCCTCAGGTCGGTACCGCGAGTCGATAGGGAGGTGTCGACCTCTTCACCCAGCACCAGCAACACCTTGTGCAGTGCATGGCGCTCACCAACCAGGTGCAGCAGGTCGCCCAGCTCGATACGGGAATCAGGGCGCGGCACCATCAGCTCGTCGCCACGCTTGAGGCGTGAGCAGATGACATCAGACTCGTCGAGACTCGGGATCTCGCTCAGCATCAAGCCATGCATGTTGGGGTTGCGTACCGCGATGTTGATGGTCTGCAAGCTCTCCTTGGTTTTACCTGTCTGCAACTCGAACTGGGCGGCTTCATCGTCGATCTTGATGCGAAAGAAGACCCTGACCAGCCACATGGTGAGCAAAATGCCGCAGATGCCGAATGGATAGGCCACTGCGTATCCCATCCCCATCAGCCCGGTTGAACCATGGGGAGCTCCCAGCTCCGCCAGGATCTGCTGACCCGCACCAAGAGATGGGGTATTGGTCACGGCACCGGAGAAGACCCCGAGGATCACCGGTAGCGGCACATCAAACAGTTGATGAAGTGCCGCCGCAACGATGCACCCCAGGATAACCAGCAAAGCAGCAAAGGCATTGAGCTTGAGTCCGGAGCTGCGCAATGACGAGAAAAAACCGGGGCCGACCTGAATGCCGATGGTATAGACAAACAGGATCAGGCCAAACTCTTGAATAAAATGGAGTGTTTGCTCATCGAGCGCCAGCTCTGACACCCCGGCAAAGTGACCCACTATGATGCCGCCGAACAGCACCCCACCGATCCCTAACCCAACGCCATAGACTCGCCAGTTTCCAAGCCAGAGTCCCAGCACTGCCACCAGCGACAACATGCTGATGGAAAGCGCGATTTCACTCATTTCGTGCATCCTTTGCGAATTGAACTGGCCCTAGCTTGTCAGCAAACGCTGATGCCAACTGTGTGATACCGCACGAATTTATCCTTTTACGCGCTAAAAATACCAATTAAGGGCTAGTTGCAAGACGTTAGGCGACGTAGCCGTAAATGGCCATAAAGTGACAAACGCTGCCACCCAGCACAAAGAGATGCCAGATGGCGTGGTTATAGGGGATCTGCTTGGCCACATAGAAGATGACCCCGAGGCTGTAGATAAGGCCGCCAAGCCCGAGCAGCAGCAGCCCCTCACCGGCCAGATGGATATAGAGCTGGTAGATGACCACCAGCGACAACCAGCCCAACATCAGGTAGGTAAAGAGCGACAACTTCTTGAAGCGGTTGATAAATACCAACTTGAACACCACGCCAGCCAGCGCCAGGGCCCAGATCACCACCATCAACCCCTTTGCCAGCGGCGTGTCGAGTGCAACCAGCAGGAAGGGAGTATAAGTACCGGCAATCAGCAGATAGATGGCACAGTGATCAAACACCTTGCACCAGCGTCTGGCCCGCCCTTCCGCCATGCTGTGGTAGAGGGTCGAGGCAAGATAGAGTAGCACCAGACTGCCGCCATAAAGGCTGTAGCTCACCAGCGCCTGCGTACCCTGCCCCCATCCCTTGATGAGCAACAGCACCAGCCCGACAATCCCCAGCAACAATCCCGCACCGTGACTCAGCCGGTTTGCCAGCTCCTCCCGGGGGGAGTAATCCATCACACCACTCATAACATCGACTCCACAATAACTGTGGCTCACTCTACCCAGCGCCATTTCGGAGTACAAGTGTTCGCTTAAAAAATGGAGTGGCTGTCACCCGCCCCCCTTTGGTGTATGCTCTGCCGCCGATGCCCGACAGAAGCGGCATAGACACCAACACCGGTGACCTGGTCTGGAGAACCTGATGACGTTGACTGAGCTGTTTACACAAGCGGATCCCGCCTTTGGCGAGGCGATGAACACCTTGCTGGAGAGCTTCCACCACTCCGACGACAGTCAGGCTATCTACCAGCGCGACCAGTTCACCCACCAGCTCGCTCAATCCCGAATGCCTGCGGTCGGTCTCTCCATCGATGAGTATCTGGCGCGGCTGGCCACCCTGGTACCCGGCGCATCCCATCTCACCTCGCCACGCTACATGGGTCATATGACAGCACCATTGCCGGCCTTCACTGCCGAGCTGTCGCGCCTGCTGGTGATGCTCAACCAGAATCCGATGAAGATGGAGTCCTCCCGACTGCTCAGCTTTCTGGAGCGGGAGGTGCTGGCCAAGCTGCACCGCCTCATCTATGGCAGGGACGATGCTTTCTACGGCGAGCAGATGCATGCCAAGGATGCCGCCCTCGGCGTCATGACCAGCGGCGGCACCATCGCCAACGTCACGGCGCTGTGGCTAGCCCGCAACCGTGCCTGCGGCGACAACCTGTTCGCCCTCTATGAGCAGGGCTATCGCGGCGCCGTCATTCTGGGCTCCCGGCTGATGCACTACTCCTTCGACAAGGGGATGGATCTGTTGGGACTGGGCGCCCGCAGCGTCTGGCGCCTCGAGACCGACGAACAGAACCGGCTCAGTCTGGCCGCGCTGGAGCAGGCGCTGATCCAGAGCAAAGAGCAAAAATTGAAAGTACTGGCGCTGGTCGGCGTGGCGGGCAGCACAGACTTTGGCTCCATCGATCCCCTGCCGGAGCTGGCGGCCATCGCCGAACGCGAGCAGATCCACTTCCACGTGGATGCTGCCTGGGGTGGCCCGACCCTCTTCTCCCCCCGCTATCAAACCCTGCTGGCCGGGATCGAGCGAGCCGATACCGTCACCCTGGATGGCCACAAACAACTGCTGGTGCCGCTCGGTACCGGCATGCTGCTTTGCCGCCAGCCAGACCTGATGATGGCGGTCAAGCGGGAGGCCCCTTACGCCATCCGTGCCACCTCGTTCGATCAGGGTCGCTTTACCCTGGAGGGCACCCGCCCGGCCAACGCCCTCTATCTGGATGCCGCCTTCCAGCTGTTCGGCCAGCAGGGCTATGCCGACCTGCTCGAGGCCAACTACGACCGAGCCAGACTGATGGCCGAGCTTATCACCAGCAATCCGGCCTTCGAGTTGATGTCTGCTCCGGTGATGAACCTGCTCTCCTACCGCTGCATCCCGCCCCATCTACAGGGCAAGCTGCTGGACGAGACGGCCAACGAACAGATCAATGCCTTCAACGTGGCGCTGCAAAAAGCCCAGCGCGCCGAAGGGCACAGCTTTGTCTCCCGTACCCAGCGGGCGGTGGTACGCTACGGTGCCCAACCGCTCACCCTGCTGCGCGCCGTGCTGCTCAACCCGCTTATCGAAGAGCGCCATATCCGCGACCTGCTGGCCGATCAGCAGCGACTGGGGATCTCGATTGCACGCCAACTGTTTGGCGACAGCGCGGAACCGGCGTAAAAATGAGCGGTCTTATTCATTTGCCGTTGTCTGCTGTACAGGTAGACTGGGCGAAATTTGCAGGCCATCTTTGAGGACTAGGCGCCAACAATGAAGCAATTTATTGAATTTATTCCACTTATCGTTTTCTTTGCGGTCTACAAGTTCTACGACATCTATATGGCCACCGGCGCACTGGTGGTGGTCACCGGTCTGCAGCTCGCCTATAGCTGGATCCGCTATCGCAAAGTCGAGAAGATGCAGCTATTCACCTTCCTGCTGGTTGGCTTCTTCGGCGGCCTCACTGTCTTCTTCCACGATGACACCTTTATCAAGTGGAAAGTGACCGTCATCAACGTGCTGTTCGCACTGGGCCTGCTCATCAGCCGCTACGGCTTTGGCAAGAATCTGATCAAACAGATGTTGGCCAAGGAGCTGCAAGCCCCCGATGCAGTCTGGGACAAGGTCAATCTCGGCTGGGTCGGCTTCTTTACCGTCTGTGGCCTGCTCAACCTCTACGTGGCGTTCAACCTGCCGCAAGAGATGTGGGTCAACTTCAAGGTATTCGGCCTGCTGGGGATGACGCTGGTCTTTACCCTGCTGAGCGGCGTCTATCTCTATCGCCATATCCCTGCCGAGCAGTTGTCCCAGCAAAAAGACGAACCCAAAAAGTAACCCTCATCAGAAAAGGATTGTCTCATGTGGTATCTCATCTACTCCGAAGATGTCCCCGATAGCCTGCCACTGCGCAAGCAAGTTCGCCCTGCCCATCTGGCTCGCCTGCAAGCCCTGCAGGATGAAGGGCGCCTGCTGACCGCCGGCCCCAACCCGGCTATCGATGCAGAGGATCCGGCCGATGCAGGCTTTACCGGCAGCACCGTCATCGCCGAGTTTGCCTCGCTGGCTGACGCCAAAGACTGGGCCGATGCCGATCCCTATGTGGCAGCTGGCGTCTATGCCAAAGTGACCATCAAGCCGTTCAAGAAAGTCTTTTAAAACTGCGTCAAATACAAAGAGGCCGGAACGGATGTACAACCCGCTCCGGCCTCTTTTTATTGCGCGATGCTCAGCGCACCAACAAGGTCACGCTCTGGCGACAAACCAGGGATTGAGGATATCGGGGTTGTTGTAGGCAAGGGGTGAGCCATCGAGCTGGGTGACGCTGCCACCCGCCCCCTCCAGCACCGCCTGTGCAGCGCCGGTATCCCACTCGCAGGTAGGTGCGAGGCGCGGATAGAGCTCGGCGCCCCCCTCGGCAATGATGCAGAACTTCAGCGAACTGCCCATGGAAACCAGCTCGATCTCGCCAAAAGGAGCCAAGAAATCGAGGGTTTCCTGCGACAGGTGGTTGCGACTGCCCACCACTCGCCACGCCTCGCCTTCACGATGAGGCCGGGTCTGGATAGGCTCGCGCTTGCCATCGGCGATGCGCCAGGCACCGAGACCCTTTCCGCCATACCAGAGCTTGTCCAGCACAGGGGCATAGACCAGCCCCCAGCGCGGCGCCCCCCCTTCAATCAGCGCGATATTGACGGTGAACTCGCCGTTGCGGGAGACAAACTCCTTGGTGCCGTCGAGGGGATCCACCAGCCAGTAGCGGGACCAGCCGTGGCGTGCAGCCATCACCTCGGGCCCTGACTCCTCCGACAATACGGGAATATCCGGAGTCAGCCGCGCCAACCCCTGAACGATCACCTCATGAGCACCCTTGTCGGCCGCGGTCAGCGGACTCTCGTCGCTCTTGTACTCCACCGCGAAGGGCTGGCTGTAGATAGCCATGATGGCCGCTCCCGCCGCGCGAGCGACAGGTTCAAGTTCGGTGATATCGGGGTGGTACAGGGGGTGATCCATAACAATCTCGTCCAATTCACAGGGTCAACCAGTGTAACCCTTTTGACATCAACTGCTTATAGCCGATTGTGCTGGGTTATTACAGCTCTATAGCCGCCAACCCATTGCCCTTGCTTGAACAGGGCCAGAAATAATAAAGGACGCCGTGGCGTCCCTTGTTATTTTTGGCAGACTTCATCAGGCCGCCTGTCTGGTGGGTCAGATCCCCTGACGGGCTTCCTGCATCAGCAGGCGCATATCGCTCACAGCCTTGGCCAGACCATCAAAGGCGGCGCGGCCGATGATGGCGTGGCCGATGTTGAGCTCATAGAGCTCGGGGATGGCGGCGATGGCCTTGACGTTGTGATAGTGCAGACCGTGGCCGGCATTGACCTTCAAGCCCTTGCCTGCGGCATAGGAGGCGCCGGCGGCGATACGCTTGAACTCGGCGTTGCGCTCGGCATCTGTGGTGGCATCGGCGTAACGGCCGGTATGGATCTCGATAAAGGGGGCACCACTCTCGGCAGCCGCATCGATCTGGATGGGATCGGCGTCGATAAAGAGGGATACCTGGGCACCCACAGCAGAGAGGCGGGCAACGGCGTCAATCACCTTGTCCAGCTGACCGGCCACGTCCAGACCGCCCTCGGTGGTCACCTCGGTGCGCTTCTCCGGCACCAGACAGACGAAGTGGGGCTTGATGCGGCAGGCGATGCCGATCATCTCTTCGGTCACCGCCATTTCCAGATTCATTCTGGTCTGGATAGTCTGACGCAGGATCTCCACATCGCGGTCGGTGATGTGGCGGCGATCTTCTCGCAGATGCACGGTAATGCCATCGGCCCCGGCCTGTTCGGCCACAAAGGCGGCCTGTACCGGATCCGGGTACTGGGTGCCACGGGCGTTGCGCAGAGTCGCGATATGGTCGATGTTCACACCCAGATAGATTTCACTCATTGAGAACTCCTTGAAAGGCTTCATCTGTTGACTGCGCGGTCAGCGAATCACACCGCGCCAATATCCGTATGTCTGTAATCTGTGTCAGCCTTGGATGCTGGCTTTGCGTTTTAAAAACAGCTCCCGGCTCTTTAACTGGCGTTTGCCCAGATAGGGTTGCAGTGCCAATCGGCTGAAACGTTTGGCCGCCTGCAGCAAGGGAGGGGTATCGAAACGTCCCTCGGCAAAGGCAAGCAGGTGGGCACCGAGAAACAGGGTACGGGGATCCGGCGCCCGCTCGCAAGCAACAAAGCCCAATTCACGCTCGAAGCCATAGAGCAAGGTCGGCTCGATGGGCGACTCGTCGTCCGCCGTGTATTCGAAATCGACCGCATAGCCGAGCGCCTGCAACAGCAGGAACTCAAAGCGACGCAGCGGCAGCTCCGGCGTCTCGCCATCGGCCAGCGCCATGATGGCACGGGCATAGGCGTCGAATACTTCGGGGAACGGGGTGTGCGCTTCCAGCAGGTAGTAAACCAGCTCGTTGAGATAGAGGCCGTAGAAGAGGCGATCGCCGCCGAGACGCAGGGAGTGATCCGGGCATTCGACCTGGGTGAGGTTCTTGAGATCCCCCTTGCCGCGCCAGGCGATGGTGAGCAGGGTAAAGGGTTGCAGCAGCCCCTTGAGAGGGGAGCGTGGCCCGCGAGAACCGCGAGCCACCAGAGTAAATCGGCCACTATCCTGGGTGAAGACCTCGACCAGCTGGCTGGTCTCCCGATAGGGCCGACTGTGGATGACGAAAGCCGGGGTCAGCAATCAGTCGTCGCCATACCCGAGGCTGCGCAGGGCGCGCTCATCATCAGCCCAGCCCGACTTGACCTTGACCCACAGCTCGAGGTGCACCTTGTTCTGGAACAGCCGCTCCATATCGAGGCGTGCTTCGGTGCCGATGGTCTTGATCTTCTCGCCCTTGTTGCCGATGACCATCTTCTTCTGGCCATCGCGCTCGACCAGGATCAGGCCGTGGATGTGGTAGAGGCCGTTCTCTTCCACCTTGAAGCGCTCGATCTCCACCGTCACCGAGTAGGGCAGCTCCTCACCGGTGAAGCGCATCAGCTTCTCGCGGATGATTTCGGAAGCCATAAAACGGGAGGAGCGGTCGGTCACGTAATCTTCCGGGAAGAAATGGACGTTTTCCGGCAGCAGATCCTTGGCCCACTCGCGGATCTTCTCCACGTTGGTGCCCTTTTCGGCACTGATGGGCAGAATATGGGCAAAGTTCATCTGTTGGCCCAGCCACTCGAGGTGGGGCAGCAGATCTTCTTTCTCTTTGACGTTGTCGATCTTGTTGACCGCCAGCACCACCGGGCACTTGAGATTGCGCAGCTTGCCCAGCACCATCTCGTCGTCTTTGGTCCAGTGGGTACCGTCGACCATGAACACCACCATGGCCACATCCCCCAGCGAACTGGTGGCGGCACGGTTCATCAGACGGTTGATGGCCCGTTTCTCTTCAATGTGCAGACCCGGGGTATCCACATAGATGGTCTGGTAGTTATCCTCGGTGTCGATCCCCAAAATCCGGTGACGGGTGGTCTGGGGCTTCTTCGAGGTGATGCTGACCTTCTGGCCAAGCAGCTTGTTAAGCAGGGTGGACTTGCCCACATTCGGGCGGCCCACGATGGCGACAAAGCCGCAGTAGGTGGTATCTGTCATGACAGTTTTTCCAATGCTTGCTGCGCCGCGGCCTGTTCGGCCTTGCGACGGCTGGTGCCGACCCCGACGAGGGGACCATCCAGACCTTCCACGTCACACTGGACGGTGAACTCCTGGTTGTGGGCCTCGCCCTTGACGTTGGTCACGGTGTAGGTCGGCAGGGATTTGCGGCTTCCCTGCAAAATTTCTTGCAGACGGGTCTTGGGATCTTTCTGCTCGATGCCCGGCTTGATCTCTTCCAGGCGGCTGGCATACCAGCTCAGCAACAGTGTCCGCACCGTCTCAAGATTGGTATCCAGATAGACGGCACCGATCACCGCCTCGACCGTGTCGGCCAGAATGGATTCGCGGCGAAAACCGCCGCTCTTGAGTTCGCCGGGACCGAGGATCAGGTGATCCCCGAGGTCAAACTCCCGGCCCAGTTCGGCCAGGGTCTTCTCGCGCACCAGGGTGGCGCGCATCCGGCTGAGATCCCCTTCCGCCGCTTGCGGGAAGCGGTGGAACAGATCGTCGGCAATCACCAGACTCAAAATCGAGTCACCCAGAAATTCCAGTCGTTCATTGTGACGAGAGCCGGCGCTGCGGTGAGTCAGCGCCCGGGTCAGCAGTTCCAGATCCGCAAAGACATGCCCGAGACGGGACTGCAGTCTGTTCATCTTGATATTCATTTACTTGATTCCGCCAATGCGGTTGAAGCGCACACCTGTCGGTACCCAACTTGGCAGCAGGGAGCCTTCTTCGCGCTCGAATTCAAAACTTATCCAGATAGCGACCGCCTTGCCGACCAGATTCTGCTCGGGCACAAAGCCCCAGAAGCGGCTGTCGGTGCTGTTGTCGCGGTTGTCGCCCATCACGAAATACTGGCCTTCCGGTACCACCCATTCGTCGGGGTAGGTGCCGGGCTGGCGATAGTAACGGCCAACCATGTCGGGCATCAGCGGATTGCGCAGGGTCTCGTGGGAGACATCGCCCAACTGCTCGGTATAGCGATCAAGGGGGATCCCCATCTGGGTAAATTCGCCTCTTTGTTCAAACTTGACGTCGAGCTTCTTGAAGCCCGGGCACGTTTTCCCTTCCTGCTCTTCGCACTTGGGCCGGATCATCAGCTCCTTGTTGCGATAGATGACCCGATCACCCGGCATGCCGACCACCCGCTTGATGTAGTCAACGCGCGGTTCAAGGGGATACTTGAACACCACCACGTCGCCACGCTTGGGCTCGCCAGTCTCGAGGAACTTGGTGTTGGTCACCGGGTCCCGCAGACCATAGGCAAATTTTTCCACCAGGATGAAGTCGCCCACCAGCAGGGTGGGCATCATGGAACCTGACGGGATCTGGAACGGTTCAAAAATGAACGAACGCAGGATCAGCACAAAGGTGATGACCGGGAACACCCCGGCGGTCTGCTCAATCCAGACCGGCACGGGGGCGACCTTGGCCAGGGTCTTCTCATCCAGGTGGGCACCGCCATGGGCACGAGCCACAGCAATCTTGGCGGCGCGCTGCTTGGACCAAATCATCTTGTCCAGACACCAGATAACACCGGTGATCGCGCAGACCACCACCAGGATCAGGGAAAACGTGCTTGCCATCTATTAATCCTTTCCGACGTGGAGAATCGCGAGGAAGGCTTCCTGCGGCACGTCGACACGGCCGAGAGACTTCATCCGCTTCTTACCTTCTTTCTGCTTGTTCAGCAGTTTCTTCTTACGACTCACGTCACCACCGTAACACTTGGCGGTTACGTCTTTACGCAGTGCCTTGACGGTGCTGCGTGCGATGATCTGGTTGCCGATGGCCGCCTGAATGGCGATATCGAACATCTGGCGCGGGATCAGCTCGCGCATCTTCTCCACCACCTGACGACCGCGATACTGGGCGTTGTCCTTGTGGGTGATGATGGCCAGGGCATCGACGCGCTCACCGTTGATCATGATGTCCAGACGGACCATGTCGGAGGTTTCGAAACGCTTGAAGCCGTAATCCAGCGAGGCGTAACCGCGACTGGTGGATTTCAGACGATCGAAGAAGTCGAGCACCACTTCCGCCATCGGGATTTCATAGGTCAGCGCCACCTGCTTGCCGTGGTAGACCATGTTGGTCTGCACGCCACGCTTCTCGATACAGAGGGTGATCACGTTGCCCATGTACTCCTGCGGCAGCAAGATATGACACTCGGCGATCGGCTCGCGCATCTCCTTGATGCTGGTGATGGCGGGCATCTGGGCCGGGCTGTCGATGTGGATGGTGGAGCCGTCGGTCAGCTCGATCTCGTACACTACGGTCGGCGCCGTAGTGATCAGATCCAGATCGTATTCACGCTCCAGACGCTCCTGAATGATCTCCATGTGCAGCATGCCGAGGAAGCCACAACGGAAGCCGAAGCCCAGCGCCGTGGAGCTCTCCGGTTCGAAGAACAGGGAGGCATCGTTCAGGGAGAGCTTGTCGAGGGCGTCACGGAACGACTCGTAGTCATCGCTGGAGATGGGGAACAGACCCGCATAAACCTGCGGCTTCACCTTCTTGAAGCCAGCCAGCGCCTTGTCGGCACCATTCTTGGCCTGAGTCAGGGTATCGCCCACCGGCGCGCCGTGGATGTCCTTGATACCGCAGACAACCCAACCTACCTCGCCGCAACCCAGACCCTGGGTATCCACCTGCTTGGGCGTGAAGATACCGATACGATCGACACCCCACACCTGACCGGTGCTCATCACCTTGATCTTGTCGTTCTTCTTCAGGGAACCGTTCTTGATCCGCACCAAAGAGACAACGCCCAAATAGGAGTCGAACCAGGAGTCGATGATCAGCGCCTGCAGCGGGGCATCCGGGTCACCTTCCGGTGCCGGGATCTTGGCGACGATCTCTTCCAGCACCAGATCAACACCCAGACCGGTCTTGGCGGAGCAGCGCACCGCATCGACTGCGTCGATACCGACGATGTCTTCGATCTCCTCGGCAACCCGCTCGGGTTCTGCGGCCGGCAGGTCAATCTTGTTCAGCACCGGCACCACTTCCAGATCCATTTCCATGGCGGTGTAGCAGTTGGCCAGAGTCTGTGCCTCAACCCCCTGGCCGGCATCCACCACCAGCAGCGCCCCTTCACAGGCCGCCAAAGAGCGGGAGACCTCGTAGGAGAAATCCACGTGGCCTGGGGTGTCGATAAAGTTCAGCTGGTAGGTGTTACCGTCTTGTGCCTGGTAGTTCAGGGTCACACTCTGTGCTTTGATGGTAATGCCGCGCTCGCGCTCCAGATCCATGGAGTCAAGCACCTGAGCCTGCATCTCGCGGTCGGACAAGCCACCGCAAGTCTGGATCAGACGGTCCGACAGGGTCGATTTACCGTGGTCGATGTGCGCAATAATCGAAAAGTTACGAATGTGTTTCATCGAGCAAGAGTCACTCAAAATTAGTTAAGGTCAGTTATGGAGGCGCGATTTTACTGGATAACCCGGCTGACGGCCATTCTTTAGTCGCCAGCGCCAGTGAAATAGCGCCTGTTCGGTCAGGGGAGGATGCGGACAGGGACGACAACGCCGAGCATCTGCGGGCCGTAACGCCCCTGATCCAGGCGGTTGGAAAAGTAACGAACCAGTAAAAAGCCCAGCACGCCCCCCAGCAGGCAGCAGAGAATGGTAATCCCCTCCCCGCCCGAGAGCAGCGGCGCCAGCCAGAGCTGCCCCAGCAAGGCGCCGGCCAACAGACAGAAAAGCGGCAGCACATAGACCAGCGCAGCCCCGCGCAGCAGACTCTCCTGCGGGATACCGAGCCTCACTTGCTGGCCAACCCGCACCTCGGCGGTCAGCCTGACTCGCAAGCGGGGGGCTTTCAGGGGAAACGCCTTGGCCACAGTGCCGGTACCGCAGTTGGATTGCTGCTGACAACCACTGCAGGCGGAGCGACGCTCGCACTCCACCCAGGCATGGTCACCCTCAATGGCCACCACGGTCGCCAGCTCTTCACTCATCTCATTCACGGCAACACCTCGTGCTCATGCAATGGCAGGATCTGAACACGACTCACAGCCAACGGCAAGCCGCACACTACTGTGAACCCAGAACATGGACTCACTGCACCGCTTCGTTGCGAGCCAGCGGCTGCACCGACTCGGCGATGCGTTTGGCTGTCTCGGCAGGCACTTCCCCAACCACGGTGATCTCGACCCCCACCTCGTTGACGTAGCTCACCAGCGAGGTCGCCCCCTGGCGGATCAGCTGCTGGCGCACCGCCTGCTTGGGATCGACCCGAGAGACGTAGACCGAGAGATCCACCAGGCCATCGGAGAGCATCATGTAATCCACCGGTACACTGGTGGTCACCAGCTGGTGCCGGTCTTGCGACAGCACCTTGAAGCCATCGGGCAACCAGGTGATCTGCCAGTTCAACTGCTGTTGCGGTGCAGGATAGGCATCCTCCAGCGCCAGCGCCGAGGGCTGCTTGCTGTTGGCCAGCTTTACCAGCCATGGGGACGGTTTTTGTTGCAATTGCAGATCCACCCCCAGCATCTGCTCCACCAGATTGCCCTCCCGCTCCACCATGTCGACTCGCAGCAACAGGTGACTACGTTCGTCAATCCAGAGCACAAAGCCATATTTGTCAGCTTCCTTGGGAACCAACCTGACGACTTGAGCGACCTCGCCGGCCACCCGACTACGGCCAGCAAGCACAGGATC
This sequence comes from Aeromonas sp. 600724, assembly GCF_049175135.1. Lineage (NCBI taxonomy): Bacteria > Pseudomonadati > Pseudomonadota > Gammaproteobacteria > Aeromonadales > Aeromonadaceae > Aeromonas > Aeromonas sp. 600724. The sequence goes on from NZ_JAAKUM010000025.1 coordinate 14,967, forward strand.
ATAACTCTCCAGCACCTGTGCCAACGGCATCTTCACCAGGGTCGACCAGATACCGGGAAAGCGGGCATCCTTCAGGGTGTAGGGATCATGGCTGTTTTCAAAGAAGGTGTACTCGTTCTGACGCTGGAGATACTCGATCGCCTTGCCATCGAGATAGCTGAGATGGGCTACCTCCTTGCCATCGATCACGGCATGGCTGATGCGGATCGGTTCAAGACGTCCCTGACGGGCCTTGACCATGGACAATTCGAAGTTCTGTTGCTGCACGGCACTCTGCATCTGCTGCAACAAGGCCTCGGCCGACTTATCGTCGGCCGAGGCCTTGGCACTGATCAGCAGGAGAGAGGCCAGTAAAATACGGCTGTACTGGCGCACGTTGATATCCCTGACGACTCGTTATTGTTGGTTCTGCCTGTCTTGCAACAGGCGTTGTTGCAACTGGTGGTCACGCAGGAAGGCGTTGATCCGCTCCCGCTGTTCCTGCATCTGCTGTTCGGTCAGACCTTGCTGACGGGCACGGGCACCATCCTGTTGCGGATAATGGACGCTCACAGGCGCCGCGCTGCCACCGATTGGAATGGTATTGAGCACCGGATTGGCCGGAACGCCATCCTGTCCCTGATAATGCTGCACTCCGAAGATAACAGCGGCGGCCACGGAGGCGGCAATGGCGTATTGCCCCAGTTGCTGACCGACACGGCGGAACAACGGAACCACATTGGCATCTGTCTTGACCGGCGCAACGGCAGGTTGCAGCACGGGAGCCGTCTCGACCGGCTTGGGTGCCAGTATGGTGGGCTCATCCTCCAGCGCAGCCATAATGCTGTCACTGAGATCCAGTTGCAGATTGACCGGCAGGTCACCCCGCATGGCATCGCCGATCAGGTGGTAACGACCCCAGGTATCTTGCAAGTCGGAGTCCATCTCCAGCTCGTTCAGTACCTCTGCGTCACTCAGGTCACCATCCATCAGGGCAGAGATTTGCTCTTTATTTGCCATAAGTTAACCCGTCTTTCCCCAGTTAATTCTCGATCAGAGGTTGCAGCTTTTTATCGATTGCTTCCCTCGCCCGGAAGATACGGGATCTGACCGTACCCACAGGGCAATCCATGATTTCGGCAATCTCTTCGTAGCTCAGCCCTTCCAGTTCGCGGAGGGTGATAGCTGTCCTCAGGTCTTCCGGCAATGCCTCTATGGCTGAAAACACGGTGCGTTTGATCTCGTCAGTCAGCGCCAGGTTTTCAGGGGTTGAGACCTCTTGCAAGGCTTCACCACCACCATAAGACTCCGCTTCGTCAGCCTCCACATCACTGCTGGGCGGCCTGCGCCCCTGGGAGGTGAGATAATTCTTCGCCGTGTTCACGGCAATTCGGTACAACCAGGTGTAAAAAGCACTTTCGCCACGGAATGTCGGCAATGCACGGTAGGCTTTTATAAAGGCCTCTTGCGCCACATCGGGCACATCACCGGGATTGTTGACATACCTGGCAACCAGGTTGACCACCTTATGCTGGTATTTTTTTACCAACAGGTTGAAAGCTGCTTTATCGCCGCGCTGGACCCGTTCAACCAGCTGTTCGTCCAGTAGATTCTGGTCGCTCATCAGAGCCGTAAAACCCCCATCAGGTTATCGTTTTTCTTTTCCGGCCCTTCCTAAGCGCACAAGTTCAGACAGGGAGAATCAGAGAAAGTTCGCTTCAATTGAAAAAAATGTGATGCAGGCTGCATCCTCGCCCTCGCTTGGGCTACCATGGTGCCAGTTCTTAATCCAGGCCAATGATACTTATGAAAGCAAGTGTTGAATACCTTTGCGATGTACTGATCATTGGCAGCGGTGCCGCTGGTTTGTCCCTCGCGTTGCGATTGGCAGACCACGCCAAAGTCCTGGTTCTGAGCAAGGGGCCCATCAGTGAAGGGGCCACTTTCTATGCGCAAGGAGGCATCGCTGCCGTTTTCGACGAAACCGACAGCATCGAATCCCACGTGAGCGACACGCTCAACGCGGGCGCCGGGTTGTGTGACCCGGCCGTGGTGGAGTTCACCGCCCGCCACGCCCGCGAGTCCATCCAGTGGCTCATTCAGCAAGGGGTCCCCTTCGATCAGGAGGAGAACGCCGACGGCGAGTCCCAGTACCACCTCACCCGGGAAGGGGGCCACAGCCATCGCCGCATCTTCCACGCGGCAGATGCCACCGGCAAGGCGGTGCAGCTCACCCTGATCGATCAGGTTCGTGCCCACCCCAATATCCAGTTGATGGAGCGCTTCAACGCGGTCGACCTCATCACCACCCGCAAGCTCAACCTGCCGGGCAACAAGGTGCTGGGCGCCTACGTCTGGAACCGCAACGCCGAGCAGGTCGAGGTGATCCGCGCCCGCTTCGTGGCACTGGCCACCGGCGGTGCTTCCAAGGTCTACCAGTACACCTCCAACCCCGATGTGAGCTCTGGCGATGGCATCGCCATGGCGTGGCGGGCCGGCTGCCGGGTGGCGAACCTGGAGTTCAACCAGTTCCACCCCACCAGCCTGTTCCACCCGGATGATCCCAACTTCCTGCTGACCGAAGCACTGCGTGGCGAGGGGGCCTATCTGCGCCGCCCGGACGGCAGCCGCTTTATGCCGGAGTTTGACGAGCGGGCTGAGCTGGCGCCGCGGGATATCGTCGCCCGCGCCATCGACCACGAGATGAAGCGGCTCGGGGCGGATTGCATGTATCTGGATATCAGCCACAAACCGGCCGATTTCATCATCAAGCACTTCCCGACCATTTATGAGCGCTGCCTTGCGGTCGGTATCGACATCACCAAGGAACCGATGCCCATCGTCCCAGCCGCCCACTACACCTGTGGCGGAGTGATGATCGACAGCAACGGCCAGACCGATATTCCCGGCCTCTACGCCATCGGTGAAGTGACCTACACCGGGCTGCACGGTGCCAACCGCATGGCCTCCAACTCCCTGCTGGAATGCGTGGTCTATGCCCATCAGGCGGGGGCCGACATTCTGGCCAAGCTGCCGATGAGTGTGGAGCCGCCGCGCCTGCCGGTATGGGACGAGAGCAAAGTGGAAGATTCCGACGAACTGGTGGTGATCCAGCACAACTGGCACGAGCTGCGGTTGATGATGTGGGACTACGTGGGGATAGTACGTACCAACAAGCGCCTGGCCCGCGCCAAGCGCCGCATCGACCTGCTCAAGCAGGAGGTGCAGGAGTACTACGCCAACTTCCGCGTCTCCAACAACCTGCTGGAGCTGCGCAACCTGCTGCAGGTGGCCGAGCTTATCGTCAACTGCGCCCTGCAGCGCAAGGAGTCCCGCGGCCTGCACTACAACCTGGATCATCCGGATATGCTGCCGGACTCCAAGCCGACCGTACTGACCCCGGAGCGGGATTGATCCCCGCTCCTGCCATACCAATGACCCCGCCTCGGCGGGGTCACTTGTTTTCAACCGCTTTTCAGCCACAAAAAGAGTGTCGCCAGCCACATGGCAACAGCTTATCGCGATAAATCAGCGCATGGTCATCACGGAAAGCAGGCGTCAGCGCCGGGACGGCAGAAAGTGGATGGCTCGCGCCAGCAGGCGGTAATGTTCGGGGGGAAGGGCGTCGGAGAAGAGCCACAGTTGCCGTGGCGACGCCGATTCAGAGCCTTCCGGCTCGGGGCAAAGCGCCAGCCTGAGCACGCCGGGCAAAATACGGCTTTTCTTGCCGAGCTGATAGCGGCAACCTTGCCACTGTAGCCACTGACCATCCCAGACAAGCTCGAACGGGGGCTCGGCGAGGGAGCGCCAGCTCAACCAGAGCGCCGCCAGCCAGACGGGCAGCAACAGCGCCCACTGCCAACCGGCAATCAGGCCAGCCACCGGCCAGAGCAGCAACAGAAAGAGGGCCACCAGCAAACATTGCTGATGGCGGGAGGGGTGAACCGTCATGATCACCCGCTCCACGGTATTACCCCTGGCGGTCGTGGCGCGCCTGATTGCGCTCCAGGATCATCGGGATCATGGCGGCAAATGCGGGATCGGCAGGTACACCATGACCCATGCACCATTTGAACAGATCCGGATCGTCGCTCGCCAGCAGGCGGATAAAGGTCTGCTGATCGGCTTCGCTCAGGGAGTCGAACTCGTGTTCGAAAAAGGGCATAAAGATCACATCCAGCTCGAGCATACCGCGACGGCAGGCCCACTTCAGGCGGGATTTTTCAACTGGGCTCAACATGGCACTCTCCTTACAAAGACCGGGGGATGGTACCAGCTGGATTTTCCGGCTGACAAACATTAGTTACGTCTTTACCATGCAGCTCACATACTTTCTCTCTGGAATACCATCGTGAGCCTGCAACCACCTGTTTTTCCTGCCGAGCCGACCCGCTTCCCCCTGACCAAGCTGGCCATCACCCGTATCAGCGGCCAGGATCGCGCCAAATATCTGCAAGGTCAGGTCACCTGTGATGTCAACGCCCTGCAACCGGGGCAACAGACCCCGGGTGGCCACTGTGATCCCAAGGGCAAGCTGTGGAGCAATTTCCGCCTGCTCTGCCTCGACGACAGTCTGCTGCTGCTGACCAGCCCCTCTGTACTGGAGCGTCAGTTGCCGGAGCTGAAGAAATTTGCCGTCTTCTCCAAGGTCGAGATCGCCGCCGATGAGCGTCACGCCACCGGGATCGCCGGTACGGGCAGCGATGGCTGGATCTCTGCCCAGTTCGGCCTTGAGCAGAGCGGTCTGATCGACGGCGGCATGGCGGTGAAGATTGAACAGGATCGCTGGCTGCTGGTGAGCAATCAGCAAGCCGACGCCCTGCCGCAAGGTGACGAGTCACTCTGGTGGGGGCTCGAGATCAAGGCGGGCCTGCCACACATGGAAGCGGTGCATCAAGGGGAGTTCATCCCGCAGATGCTCAACCTGCAGGCACTGGACGGCATCAGCTTCAACAAGGGCTGCTACATGGGGCAAGAGACGGTGGCCCGCGCCAAGTATCGCGGCGCCAACAACCGCGCCCTGTTCCTGCTGGCGGGCACTACCGGCGAGCAGGTCGCCAGCGGCGATACCCTTGAGCTGCAACTGGGTGACAACTGGCGCCGCAGCGGCATGGTGCTCAACGCCTGGCAACAGGCCGGGCAGGTGTGGCTCACCGCCGTACTGCCGAAAGATACCGAGGCTGACGCCCAATTCCGCCTCAAGCAGGACGAAGGCTCCCGCCTCACCCTGCAACCCCTGCCTTACGCCCTGACCGAGTAAGGTCGGCTAGCGAGGCACCCGCGCCAGCAGTGCCTCCTTCAGCCAGCGCCCCGCCTGCCCCAGCGGGCGGGCGCGATGCCACTGCAGCTCCAGCGCCAGCGCGTGGCTGGCGATAAAGTCCGGCTCCAGCACCACAACTTCACCCCGCTTCAGCGGTTGATGCAGCAGAAATTCCGGAATGGCGGACCAGCCAAGGCCCCGCTTGACCAGCTCCAGCACCCCGAGATCCCCCTCGACCCACCACACCTGAGCCGAGATGCGAAAACGCTGACGCTCGCTCCCTTCCCGTCGGCCGGTCACCATCAGCTGGCGTGCCCCCTGCAGATCGACCTCCCGCAGCGGCTGCTTGCGGGCCAGCGGATGATCCGGTGACACCACCAGCGGCATGGTCACCTCCCCCAGCGAACGGGCGACAATCTCCCGCTGGGGATGCACCTTCTGATAACTGATGCCGAGCTGGGCCCGGCCGGTCACCAGCATCTCGGTCACATCCTCCATCAGCGGGAAGAGCAGCTCCAGCTCCACGGTCGGGTAACGAGTGGCGAACTCCTCCAGCAGGGTGCCGAGCCAGGGGAGGTGGGAGTCATCATCGATGGCCAGAGTGAGGCGCGTCTCCACCCCGGCCGCCAGCTCCCCAGCAATGGACTGCAACCGTTCACTCTGCGCCAGCAGGATCCCCGCCTCCTGCACCATGCGGGCCCCCGCCTCCGTCAGTTGCGGATAGCGGCCGCTGCGGTCAAACAGGGTGAGCGCCAGATCGATCTCCAGATTGGCGATGGCGCTGCTCACCACCGACTGCGCCTTGCCCAGCTTGCGGGCGGCAGCGGAAAACGAGCCGGTTTCGGCGGCCGCCAGCAAGATCCTCAGTTGTTCCAGTGATGGTGTCATCTTATGGCCCTCCGGCAAGCTCTCTCATCCATCTATTTTAGCGATGGATACCAACATGAATCTATCGCTAAAGTTCTATAGATTAACCTGCAATTCGTGAATGAACCTGATTGAGAGAGTGACTTATGCGTACCCGTAACGATCGCCTGCGCCATGCCATTGGCTTTGAATTCATTGGCCTGCTGATTGCCGCCCCGCTGGCCAGCTGGGTTACCGGGGTCGGGCTCAACCATATGGGCCCGCTGGCACTGTTCTTCTCGGTGCTGGCCACCGTCTGGAACTACATCTACAACATCGGGGTCGACAAGCTGCTGCTCAAATATCAGGGCCATACCCACAAAACCCTGTGGCAACGGGTGCTGCATACCTTCGGCTTTGAGGGCGGTCTGCTGATCGTCGCGCTGCCGGTCATGTCCTGGTGGCTGAGCGTCAGCCTGCTGGAGGCGCTGGTGCTGGATCTGGGCTTCGTCGTCTTCTACCTGATCTATGCCTTCGTCTACAACTGGGGCTATGACAAGGTGTTCCCCATCCCCCGCGAAGTGCCGCACGGCATGCCACAAGAGGCGCGCTAAGGCACGAACCAGTTGGATTGAAACCGAGAAGTGAAGGTCAACAAGGGAAGGCAACAAAAGAAACGACACGGCCCCATCATGGCAGACATGATGGGGCCGCAAGAGGGCTCAGCGCTGGCAGGCCGGCTGATTCAGAGGTAAGGATTCAGGCCTGCCCGTCGCTCAAGCCTGGGCCTTGAGCTCTTCGCCGCTCTCGTCAGTTGCGACAGCCTCTTCAGGCTGCGCCTGAGCGGCCTGCAGCGCTTCCAGCTCGCTCTGATAATCGCTCAGGATCTGCTGGGCAACCGCCATATCTCCCTTGTGTTTGCGCTCGAACAGATGGTGCTGCACCACGCCGTTGAGATACTCCACCGTGATGGGCTGCTCCAGGGTGGCCATCAGCTCCTCTTTCTCCAGCTCGGCATTGATTTCATCGGCGGTCGTGCGCAGCAGCCCGGCCAATTGAACCAACATGCGGCGCTCACCTTCGCGCAGCAGGCTCAACATGCGGTTTCTCTGCTGCTCATTCTGTTGGGTCATACATTTCCTTACGTCAATTGGGAACAAGCCCGCTCATTCTGCCCTGTCCCCATGACAGCGTCTATCTCATGCCCCCCACAAATTTTTGGCGCTGGCTCACAAATGGCTACAGATGCTATTTGAAGCGCCTCTGGGGTATAGTAGCCGCTGATTTTCGGGCGCTTTTTTCACCTTCATCCGCAGACAGGGATGAGACGGCAAGGGCGCCTGCCCGGTTTACCCCAACGAGGTGAAGATCCGCTTTATGACCGACGCCATTGTGGTGCTCTGCACCTGCCCAGATCAAACCAGTGCCGACCTTCTCTGCGAACAGCTGCTGAACCAGCGGCTGGCCGCCTGCATCAATCAACTGCCGGGCGTCACCTCCGTCTATCGTTGGCAAGGCAAGGTGGAGCGCGCCACCGAGATCCAGCTCATCATCAAATCCCGTCAGTCGCGCTTTGCCGAGCTGCAGGCATGTATTCAAGCCAATCACCCCTATGAGGTGCCCGAGCTGCTGGCCCTGCCGGTGAGCGCCGGACTACCCGCCTATCTCGACTGGCTCAATGGGGAGACCTCATGACATTCAACCGCTTGCTCTCTCCCCTGTTGCTGCTCTGTGCCCTGCTGATGACAGCGGTGGGCAGCGCCCCTGCCCACGCCAGCGGCGCCGATCTGCTCAGCTCGCTGGGCATTGAGGCCAATGCCAAACCCAAATTTTTGCAGGTCGATGAGGCCTTTCAGATCGAGAGCGAACAGCGTGGCGATCAGTTGCTGCTGACCCTTCACATCGCCGACGCCTACTACCTCTATCGCCATAGCCTGCGCTTCAAGGGGAACAACCTCACCTTCAGCGAGCCGCCCCTGCCAGAAGGCACCGAGCACGAGGATGACTTCTTCGGCAAGACCCGGGTCTACTACCAGCAGGTGAGCATCGCGGTGCCGCTAAAGGAGGTGGGGGAAAATGCCACCCTGCGGGTGCGCTATCAGGGCTGTACCGACGGCCTCTGCTATCCGCCAACTGACAAGCTGATCGATGTGGCCCCGCTGGTCACGGCAACCACAGCGTCCACTGCTGAAACGGCACAAAGCGTCGCACCGGTTAGCCAGCAGGATCAGCTGGCCGCCGCCCTCGGCCATCAGGGGTTCTGGCTCAGCATCGTCGCCTTCTTCGCGCTGGGGCTGGGGCTCGCCTTCACCCCCTGCGTCTTCCCCATGTATCCCATTCTGACCGGCATCATCGCCGGTGCCGGCCATCGCCTCTCCACCAGTCGCGCCTTCCTGCTCTCCTTTGTCTATGTGCAGGGGATGGCGGTCACCTACACCCTGCTGGGGCTGGTAGTGGCCTCGGCAGGGCTGAAATTCCAGGCGGCGCTGCAACACCCCTATGTGCTGATCGGCCTCTCGGTGATGTTCGTGCTGCTGGCCCTCTCCATGTTCGGACTCTATACCCTGCAACTGCCGAGCAGTTTGCAAACCCGGCTCTCCGGCCTCTCCAACCGCCAGCAGGGGGGCTCAGTAGTCGGGGTCGCTATCATGGGAATGATCTCCGGGCTGGTCTGCTCACCCTGCACCACGGCGCCGCTCTCGGGGGCACTGATCTACGTGGCCCAGAGCGGCAATCTCTGGCTCGGCGGGGCGGCGCTCTATGCGCTCTCACTGGGGATGGGTCTGCCGCTGCTGCTGCTCGGCACCTCGGGTGGCAAGCTGCTGCCCAAGGCGGGCGCCTGGATGGATGTGATCAAGCAGCTGTTTGGCTTCGCCCTGCTGGCAGTGCCGATCCTGCTGCTGTCACGGCTCTGGAGCGATCAGATTGCTACTCTCGCCTGGCTCGGCTGGGGGCTGCTGCTGTGCGGCTACCTCTATCATCACAACCAGCACCAGCCCCACTCGGTGGCCAAAAGCGTGCGTGGCTTCGTGCTGTTGCTGGCGATGATCAGCGCCGTGGTAGTGGGCAAGGATCTGCTGCAACCAGCCCCCCCTGCTGCCGCCACGGCGGATGCCAGTCAAACGGCGCCGCAGTTTATCCGCATCAAGACGCTGGATGATCTCAAGGTGCAGCTGGCCGCCGCCCGCGGCAAGCCGGTGCTGCTCGACATCTACGCCGACTGGTGCGTCGCCTGCAAGGAGTTCGAGCACAAGACCTTCAGCGATCCCACGGTGAGGGAGCGCTTCGGCCAGATGGTGCTGCTGCAGGCGGATGTTACCGCCAACGACGATGCCGATATCGAGCTGCTCAACGGCCTCAATGTGCTGGGGCTGCCGACCCTCATCTTCTTCGACCGCGAGGGCAAGGAGCTGACAGGGCAGCGGGTCACCGGCTTTATGGGGCCTATCCCCTTTGCCAAACATCTCGAGATGGTAAGTGATGCACACTGAGTTGCGTCGGCTGCAGACAAGCGATGCACCTGCCTTGCAGCGGCTGTTCGAGCAGGCCCCCTCCTATCAGGCGGCGGTGAGCAATGACCCTCTCTCTGCACAGGCAGGAGAAGAGGAACTTGTCGCCTGCCCACCCGGCCTGCCTCTCTCCGACAAACATCTCATCGGCCGCTGGGAGCAGGGAGAACTCACCGCTGTCATTGATCTGCTGCGCGGCTACCCCAATCCAGACACCGCCTATCTGGGTCTGTTACTGGTGGGGAAACCCTGGCAAGGGAGTGGCCGTGGTCAGTCGCTCTATCTTCACGCCTGCACGATGGCAAGCTCATGGGGGGCTACCCGGCTTCGCCTGTCAGTGATTGCCAGCAATGAGAGTGCTCTATCCTTCTGGCTGCGCAGAGGCTTCATCGAGTGCTATCGCCGCGAGCTGGCTGGTTATCGGGCCGAGGCCATCGTGCTGGAACGTTCACTGGAACCGTGAGCCGAGGTTTGCCGCCGCGCATTCGCGTGGCACAATCGCCCCTCTCGTTTTGCACTTGTCCGGAGTTTTGATGAAAAAGTGGTTCATCCCCCTGCTAGCCCTCTGGCTTTATGGCTGCAGTGCAGGGCCCGGTGAAGAGGATATCCGCCAGCAGGTCACCGCCAAGCTACTGGCCGAGACAGACGCCAACCTGTTCGATATCAGCGACTTCACCATCCTCGGCAAGGAGGAGCGGATGGAGGGGGTCTATCTGGTCAAGGTGAGTTACCAGCTCCACTTCAAGCAGGGGCTCGATCAGTTGCAGGTGTTGCACGACGAGGATCTGGTCTACGACCGGGTTGGCCCCTTCCAGCAGGAGATGGGGCTGATGGAGCTCGAGCGCAAATATGGCGAGTTCGAGGCGGGCCAGGTGCTGCCGCAAGAGGCCGAGGTGTGGATGATGAAGGGCGAACAGGGCTGGCGACTGGCTGAACCGGCGCAATAAAGGGCTGCCCGCCCCTTACTCTCTGCAAGCTCGGCAACGGCAGCTCTGCCGTGGTTGACCAGCTCAGACCAGGGTATCGACCCGATACCCTTTTCGCTCTGCGGGTTCACCCGGCAACTTGCTGACCAACCCCGACAGCACATCCTTGAGGGTGATCCCGCTATCTGCCGCACCGCTGCTCTCCAGCAGCTTGGTCAGCTGGCTCTGCAAGGGGTCAATCGCGTCGTTCTGCCCCCCTTGGCTGCTCTCTTTGTCCTTCCCGCCTGGTTGATCCAGCGTCTCCAGCAGGCGCTCCAGATCCCGCTTGAGCGGGTTCTCGCTGCTGTCATCGATGGCGAGTTTGCGCTGTTCCTGCTCTTGCCGCTGTTGTTGCTGCAATGCCAGCTGTTGCTCCTGCTGCTGTTGCAGGGAGCCCATCATGGTGTTGATGAACGCTTCCAGCGAATCTCTGATTGAGATGCTGCTCCCGCTGCTATCCTCCCCTTTCGGCGACAACCCGAGCTCATCCAGCACGGCGCCAAGATCGCGCACCAGGCTGTCACTGCCCGTTGATGGCGACGATGCGGCCCTCTCCGATGCCTGCACGGCGGGAGAACCCTGCCGTTGCGCCAGCGGGCTGAGCCCGCCTGACGCGACCACATTTATCTCCATCTTGGCCCTCCTCTCCCCGTCCTCAGCTCTTTCTCGGCAAGTATTCCGGCAAGCAGACACACCCTCGTCCCCTTGGCAGATAACCGCTCTCACACCTAAAAGATAGCGCCAACCGGACGAGATTGGCGCGAATGCATCTTTTGGTCTATCAGGCGGAACGATAGTGCCAACCCGCTATAAACAAGGGCTGGCAAGGGGGCTTAGTTCAGCCATCACTGCGCTGGCTGACAATGGGGGTCAGAAGATATCCTTCATCCGGTGCCACAACATTCCCAGTGCCAGCAGCGGGGAGCGCAGCGCCGGGCCGCCGGGGAAGGTGATATGGGGCACGCTGGCGAAGAGATCGAAACCCCGGCTCTCGCCGCGGATCGCCTCGGCCACCAGCTTGCCCGCCATATGGGTGGCGTTGAGGCCGTGACCCGAATAGGCCTGGGCGTAGAGTACGTTGGGGTATTCCTTCAAGCGGCCAATCTGCGGCAAACGGTTGGCGCCGATCCCGATCATCCCGCCCCACTGAAACTCGATGGCGGTGCCAGCCAGCTCGGGGAAGACTCGCAGCATCTTGGGCAGCATAAAGGCCTTGATATCCTTCGGGTCTCGCCCCGAATAGTTGCAGGCGCCGCCAAACAGCAGACGGCCATCGGCAGAGAGGCGGTAGTAGTCGAGCGCCACATTTTGATCGCACACCGCCATGTTTTGCGGCAGCAAGCGCTGGCGCAAGCGGCGATCCAGTACCTCGGTGGCGAGAATGTAGGAGCCCGCAGGCAGCACCCGCCCTCCCAGCTCCGGATTTAGGTCGTTGAGATAGGCGTTGCAGCCGATCACCAGATAATCGGCGGTGACCCGGCCATGAGCCGTGGTCACCTCTACCTGCTTGCCGTAATCGATATGGGTCACTCTGGAATGTTCAAACAGGGAAACCCCGAGGCTGGCTGCGGCGCGCGCCTCGCCGAGCGCCAGATTGAGGGGATGGAGATGGCCGGAGCCCATGTCGATGAGGCCGCCGATATAGCGATCCGACCCCACCACGGTATGGATATCTTCCCGCGGGACCAGCCTGAGTTCGTGCTCATAGCCCAGACTCGCCAGATGGTCGAGATCTTCCTCGAAGCCGGCCAGATGGCGCTGACGGGTGGCCAGATCACAGTAACCCCAGGTGAGATCGCACTCGATATTGAAACGCTCGACCCGCTCGCGCACCAGCTGCACCGCCTCCAGCCCCATCAGGTCGAGCTCGCGCACCCCATCCTCACCAATCCAGCGGGCAAACTGGCTGGTATCGTGGCCGATACCGCGAATAAGCTGGCCGCCGTTGCGCCCGGAGGCGCCCCAGCCGATGCGGTTGGCCTCCAGCAAGGCGACCTTGTAACCGGCATCAGCCAGATTGATGGCGGTATTGAGACCGGTAAAGCCGCCGCCGATGATGCAGACGTCAGCCTTGTGCTCCCCCTCCAGCTCGGGCCACTGTTGCGGGTCGTTGCGGGTGGCCGCGTAGTAGGAGGCGACGTGCTCCTGATATCCGTTGTGCTTTCCTGCCTGCATGTTCAGCATCCTGCCTTGGTTGCAAATTGTTTAATAAAATAAGCAAAGTTGTTTCGATAATACCCAGTTCCTCCTCCACTCACCAACCGGTGCGGATCACAGAAATGCAAAAGGCGCCCCGAAGGGCGCCTTTTCATGCAATCAAGGTGCTGTAACGAATTACAGTACGTCGATGGCGTTCAGGTCGGAGAATGCTTTCTCCAGACGAGCGATCATGGAAGTCTGACCTTCACGCAGCCATACGCGCGGATCGTAGTACTTCTTGTTCGGCTTGTCGGCGCCTTCCGGGTTGCCCAGCTGGCCTTGCAGGTAAGCTTCGTTCTTCTTGTAGAAGTTCAGCAGACCTTCCCAGGTTGCCCACTGGGTGTCGGTGTCGATGTTCATCTTCACTACGCCGTAGGAGATGGACTCGCGGATCTCTTCCAGAGTGGAACCTGAACCACCGTGGAATACGAAGTCCAGAGACTTGGCTGGAACGCCAAACTTCTCGGAAACGTACTTCTGGGAAGCGTCCAGGATGGACGGGGTCAGCTTGACGTTACCCGGCTTGTATACACCGTGTACGTTGCCGAAGGAGGCAGCGATGGTGAAACGCGGGCTGATCTTGGACAGACGCTCGTAAGCGTAAGCAACATCTTCCGGCTGGGTGTACAGAGCAGACTGATCCATGTGGCTGTTGTCGACGCCGTCTTCTTCGCCACCGGTGCAACCCAGTTCCAGCTCCAGAGTCATGTTCATCTTGGCCATGCGGGTCAGGTACTCGCAGCAGATGTCGATGTTCTCTTCCAGAGACTCTTCGGACAGATCCAGCATGTGGGAGGAGAACAGCGGCTTGCCGGTTTCAGCAAAGTGCTTCTCGCCCGCTTCCAGCAGACCGTCGATCCACGGCAGCAGCTTCTTGGCAGCGTGGTCGGTGTGCAGGATTACCGGCACGCCGTAGGCTTCGGCAACAGCGTGAACGTGCTTGGCACCAGAGATGGCACCCAGGATGGCAGCTTTCTGACCTTCCAGCTTCAGACCCTTACCGGCAGTGAACACGGCACCACCGTTGGAGAACTGAACGATAACCGGCGCTTTAACCTTGGCGGCAGCTTCCAGTACGGCGTTAACGGAGTCGGTACCAACGCAGTTTACGGCCGGCAGAGCAAAGCCGTTCTCTTTAGCGATGGCGAACACTTTCTGAACGTCATCACCAGTGATCACGCCGGGTTTTACGAAGTCGAAAATTTTCTTAGACATGTTTAATCGTCCTGTCTCGTATGCCGTTAATAAAAAATGGGGGGTTCATCATGAACCGGCACAGCGGGCACATGATAAACGAAACGGGAGGCTTTTGCCCCCCGTTCCGGGTCAATTAGGCTTTGGCGCGCTGTTCCAGAATCGCAACAGCCGGCAGTACCTTGCCTTCTACGAACTCCAGGAAGGCGCCGCCGCCAGTGGAGATGTAGGAGACTTTGTCAGCGATGCCGAACTTGTCGATAGCAGCCAGGGTGTCACCACCGCCAGCGATGGAGAAGGCCGGAGAAGCAGCGATGGCTTCAGCGATAACCTTGGTGCCTTCAGCGAACTGGTCGAACTCGAACACACCAACCGGGCCGTTCCACAGGATGGTCTTGGCGTTCATGATGATGTCAGCCAGAGCCTTGGCAGAATCCGGGCCGATGTCGAAGATCATGTCGCCGTCGGTCACATCGTTAACAGACTTGATGGTGGCCGGAGTGGACTCGGAGAACTCGGCACCTACAACCACGTCGGTGGTCACAGGAATGTTGGTCTCGGCAGCCAGTTTCTTGGCGGTGTCGATCAGGTCGTGCTCGCACAGGGACTTGCCGACGTTGTGACCGGCAGCAGCGATGAAGGTGTTGGCGATGCCACCACCGACAACCAGCTGGTCAGCGATTTTGGAGAGGGATTCCAGAACGGTCAGCTTGGTGGAGACCTTGGAGCCGCCAACGATGGCAACCATCGGGCGCTCGGGCTTCAGCATGGCTTTGCCCAAGGCTTCCAGTTCACCCGCCAGCAGCGGACCAGCACAGGCGACCGGAGCGAACTGTGCAACACCGTAGGTGGAACCTTCGGCGCGGTGAGCAGTACCGAACGCATCCATTACAAAGACGTCACACAGGGCGGCGTATTTTTTGGCCAGCTCTTCGGTGTTCTTCTTCTCGCCTTTGTTGAAGCGGCAGTTTTCCAGCACAACCAGCTCACCGGCAGCGACTTCTACGCCATCCAGGTAATCCTTGGCCAGGCGAACCGGGCAGGACAGAGCGTCTTTCAGATAGTTGACAACCGGCAGCAGAGAGAACTCTTCGTTGTACTCGCCTTCGGTCGGACGACCCAGGTGGGAAGTGATCATCAGCTTGGCGCCCTTTTCCAGAGCCAGCTTGATGGTCGGCAGGGTAGCGACGATACGTGCATCGGAGGTGACCTTGCCGTCTTTTACCGGCACGTTCAGGTCAGCACGGATCAGAACGCGTTTGCCCGCCAGATCCAGGTCAGTCATCTTGATAACAGACATATTCAGTCCTCTATATTTTCCAGGTAATGTTAAAAACAGTAACCTTTCGCCCGGGGCAGGCTCAGCCTGCAACCATCATGGCCCGGGTGGTATCCAGCATCCGGTTTGCGAAGCCCCATTCGTTATCGCACCACATCAACATCTTGACGAGGTTGGCATCGCTCACTCGGGTCTGGGTACCATCAATGATGCATGAGTGCGCATCATGATTGAAGTCTACGGAGACCAGCGGTTCTTCCGTGTAATCCAGAATACCGTGTAATGTACCTCTGGATGCCCGTTGCAGGGCTTGATTTACGTCACTAACTGTCACTTTTTTACGAACAGTAATACTCAGATCCATCGCTGTTACATTGATGGTCGGCACCCGCACCGCGATCGCCTCGAACTTGCCGGCGAAGTGGGGCAGGATACGCTCCAGCCCCTTTGCCAGCTTGGTATCCACCGGAATGATGGACTGACTGGCAGCGCGGGTTCGGCGCAAGTCACTGTGGTAGGCATCGATGACTTGCTGATCATGCATGGCCGAATGAATTGTCGTAATAGTACCACAATTTATCTCGAATTCTCGATGCAATGTTTCAATCACCGGTACCACGCAGTTGGTGGTACAGGAGGCGTTGGAGACGATCCGCTCCGCTCCGGTGAGGGTATGATGGTTGACCCCGTAGACCACGGTGGCATCCACATCGGCATCCGCAGGGTGGGAGAAGAGCACCTTGCCCGCCCCCGCCGCCAGATGCAGCTCGGCATCGGCCCGCGAGCCGAATACCCCGGTGCAATCGAGCACCACATCCACCCCCAGCGCCCGCCACGGCAGCTTTGACGGATCCCGCTCGGCAAACAGAGAGATGAGATCCTCCCCCACCAGCATGCTGTTACCCGCCAGTTGCACCGGATGGTGGAAGCGACCGTGACTGGTATCGTAACGGGTCAGGTGCACCATGGCCTCGGGGGCCGCCAGCTCGTTGATGGCGACGATCTTGATGGTCTTGTCGCGCCCGCTCTCGTAGAGGGCTCGCAGTACATTGCGGCCGATCCGTCCGTAACCGTTGATGGCAATCTTGATCATCTGGCAGCCAGTTCCTTACCACAGATTTGCTAGCGCAGGGGCTAGAGAAAAGAGCAGCCGACCGGCTGCCCGGGCCCGGCTCACGACAGCAGGGCATCCTTGAATTCACCGCGGGCCAGCAGGGCCGCCCCGAACACCCCGGCACTGTCACCCAGGGCTGGAGCAATAATGGGGGCACTGAAACGGGGATTAAAGAGGAAGGGCAAAATAGTCTGCCGTCCCACGCTGTAGAGGCTCTGCACGTTACCAACCCCGCCACCGATGACGATCACATCCGGGTCGAGAATGTTGACCACGTTGGCCAGCGCCTGACCAAACAGCAGATGCAGCCGGTCGATGGTGAGCTTGGCCACATGATCGTGAGCCGTGGCGGCCGCGATTTGGGCGAGCGAGAGGTGGCGCTTGGCCTTGGCCTCGTACCAGGCCTCCAGCGCCGGACCGCTGATCAGCGTCTCGACGCAGCCGCGCTTGCCGCAGTAGCACTCGGGGCCATCAGGGGAAAGCACATTGTGGCCCCACTCACCGGCGATGCCGTGATGACCATTGAGAATGCGGCCGTTGATGACGATGCCGGAGCCGACCCCGGTGCCCATGATGATGCCGAACACCACTTTCGCATCGGGATGGTGCTGGCGCACTGCGCCGAGATGGGTTTCTGCCAGCGCGAAGCAGTTGGCGTCGTTGGCGATCAGCACCGGCACGCCCAGCTTGCGCTCCAGATCATCCTTGAACGGCTTGCCGTTGAGCTCGGTGGTGTTGCAGTTCTTCATCAGACCGGTCTGCGGATCCCGCGCCCCCGGCGTGCCCATGCCGATGACGGTCGGGCGTTGACCAATCTTCGCGGCGCACTCAGCTACCAGCTTGGCGATCTGGCCGATCATGTGCTCATAACCGCCAGCCCGCTCGGTGGGGATGCGGTGGCGCAGCAGCACCTCGTCACCATCCAGCACCAC
Organism: Aeromonas sp. 600724; assembly: GCF_049175135.1. Classification (NCBI taxonomy): domain Bacteria; kingdom Pseudomonadati; phylum Pseudomonadota; class Gammaproteobacteria; order Aeromonadales; family Aeromonadaceae; genus Aeromonas; species Aeromonas sp. 600724. The sequence goes on from NZ_JAAKUM010000025.1 coordinate 32,244, forward strand.
GCATTCACACTTGGTACCGCCAAGATCGATACCCCAATCCAGTGACTTGCTGCTCATCTTGCCTCCTGCACTGGCGCCACGTTCTCGTCGTTGCAGCGCCTATTTCAATGTAAAACGGGGCCTGACGGCCCCGGATTTCAAACAAACTCTTCTTCTCTCGCCCCGGCTAGCGACCGTGGTACTGGGCAGAGAGCTCGTGTACCGCGTTGACGAACACGCCGGCGTGTTCCGGGTTCACATCCTGATGGATGCCGTGGCCGAGGTTGAATACGTGGCCATTGCCGTGACCGAAACCGGCCAGAATGGAGGCGACCTCTTCACGGATGCGGGCCGGAGTAGCGTAGAGCATGGAGGGATCCATGTTGCCCTGCAGCGCCACCTTGTCGCCGACCCGGCGCTTGGCGTCGGCAATGTCGGTGGTCCAGTCAAGACCCAACGCATCGCAACCGGTGGCGGCGATCTGCTCCAGCCACTGACCACCGTTCTTGGTGAACAAGGTGACCGGCACGCGGCGACCGTCGTGCTCGCGGATCAGGCCATCAACAATCTTGTGCATGTACTGCAGGGAGAAGTCGCGGTAATCGCGCGGGGTGAGCACGCCGCCCCAGGTGTCGAACACCATGACAGCCTGTGCACCCGCCTTGATCTGGGCGTTGAGGTAGGCAATCACGCTGTCGGCCAGCTTGTCGAGCAGCAGGTGCAGGGTTTGCGGCTCTGCGTACATCATCTGCTTGATCTTGGTGAATGCCTTGGAGCTGCCCCCCTCCACCATGTAGGTGGCCAGGGTCCATGGGCTGCCGGAGAAGCCGATCAGCGGCACTTCGCCCTTGAGCTCGCGGCGGATGGTGCGCACCGCGTTCATCACATAGCCCAGCTCATCTTCCGGATCCGGAATGGGCAGCGCCTGCACGTCGGCCATGGAGGTGATCGGACGCTCGAAACGCGGGCCTTCACCCTGCTCGAAGTAGAGACCCAGCCCCATGGCATCGGGCACGGTCAGGATGTCGGAGAAGAGGATGGCGGCATCGAGCGGGTAGCGGCGCAGCGGCTGCAGGGTGACTTCACAGGCCAGCTCGGCATTGCGGCACAGGGACATGAAATCCCCCGCCTGGGCGCGAGTCGCCTTGTATTCCGGCAGATAGCGGCCAGCCTGGCGCATCATCCATACCGGGGTCATGTCCACGTCCTGACGCAGCAAAGCGCGCAGGTATCGATCGTTCTTCAGCTCTTTCATCCCAGTTCCTGAGTTCGTATCACGCATAAAATGGCGGCCATAATACCACTTTGCCCACCGGATCGGACTGCCCAAAACGTGGCAAATGGGCGCGCGGTTGCAAAGATGTGAAGGGGCGCAAACCAGAGCGCCCCGTTTTTAAAATGAAGTGCAAAAAGATTGGCGAAAAGATAAGCGCTTCGTTACCCCTCGCCCGCCAGCGAACGCTCGATCAGCCGCCGGGCGATGGTGCCGTGGGGCGGCAAACGCGGCAGCCGGTCGGCGGTAAAGAAATCGGCAGCCACCAGTTCGTCATCCTGCACCCGGATTTCGCCGCTCTCGTAGTCGGCGGTAAAGCCCATCATCAGGCTGTGGGGGAAGGGCCAGGGCTGGCTCGCCACATAGCGCACATTGCGCACCCGGATGCCGCTCTCCTCGAACACCTCCCGTGCCACGCACTGCTCGAGATTCTCCCCCGCCTCCACAAACCCGGCCAGTACGGTATACATGGGATCATCCGCCTGATAGTGACGGCGATGGGCCGCCAAGAGGATCTCCGGCCCCTTGCGCACCGCCACGATAATGCAGGGGGAGATACGCGGATAGGCCGTGTGGCCGAGGTGGCACACCTGCGCCCACTCCCCCGCCTTCGGGGTCATGGGGGCGCCGCACTCGCCGCAGAAACGGTGGGTGCGGCGGAAAGTGACGAGCTGCCAGGCACGGCCCGCGAGACGAAACCCCTCTTCATCCCCCGCTACCATCAACTGGCGCAGGGGGGCCATCATAGTCGTGTCGGCCTCAGCCCCCAGATCGAGCAGATAGCAGGGCAGCCCCTGCCACTCATCAAAACGCTCGAAACGGGCACCGGCCAGCGCTGCGGGCAGGCACGCTTTACTTCCCTGTGGCACCTCTCCCTGCTGATCGAGCAGTACCAGATGATCGCCCCCCAGCACGAACCAGCGGGCTTGTTCGGTTAATGACATCAGATAAACACTCTCGTTAAAACAAAACCCTGACCACGGCTGGCCGACCAAGGGGCAAACGCCGCACGAATGGCTCCCATCTTACGACCAGCACGGGTCGCTGACGACCCCGCCGTGGCCGATTGTCCCATTCGTAAAAAACGGATGGTGCAAATAAAGAGGCCGCCCGAAGGCGGCCCGTTGTTATCCGGTATCCCGTATCCGGCCACTATCGACGCGGCTCAGGCATCGCCCATCGCCAGCAGGGAGGCGTTGCCCCCCACCGCAGTGGTGTTGATGGTGCGGGTCTTTTCGGTGACGAAGCGGCTCAGGTAGTGGGGGCCGCCCGCCTTGGGGCCGGTGCCGGAGAGCCCCTGCCCGCCGAACGGCTGCACCCCGACCATGGCGCCGATCTGGTTGCGGTTGATGTAGACGTTGCCCACGTTGATGCGGCTCGCCAGCTCCTCGGCGTGGGATTCGTTGCGGCTGTGGATCCCGAGCGTCAGGCCATAACCGGTACCGTTGATGTCGCTGATCACCTTGTCCAGATCCCGGGTGGCGTAGCGCACCACGTGCAGGATGGGGCCGAACTGCTCCTTGGCCAGCTCCCGGATGGAGCCGATCTCCAGTGCGGTCGGCTGGACGAAGTGCCCTTCCATGGTCGCGGCAGGCATCGGCGCCTGCGCAATCAGGCGAGCGCGCGACATCATGTAGGCGAGGTGAGCATCGAGACCGGCCTTGGCCTCGGCATCGATGACCGGGCCGACGTCGGTGTTGTGCTCGGCCGGGTTGCCCACTTTGAGCTCCTGCATGGCGCCGGTGAGGATCTCCAGTACCCGCTCGGCGATCTCCTCCTGCAGGTAGAGCACCCGCAGGGCCGAACAGCGCTGACCGGCGCTCTGGAAGGCGGCGCTCACCACGTCGCGCACCACCTGCTCCGGCAGGGCTGTGGAGTCAACGATCATGGCGTTCTGACCGCCGGTCTCGGCGATAAGCGGCAGGATGGCGCCATCGCGCTGGGCCAGGGTCATGTTGATGAGCTTGGCGGTCTCGGTGGAGCCGGTGAAGCAGACGCCGCCGATGCGCGGATCCGCCGTCAGCTTGGCGCCGACGGTGGCGCCGTCACCGGGCAGCAGTTGCAGCACCTCGCCCGGAATACCGGCCTGATGGGCCAGAGTCACCGCCAGATGGGCGATAAGGCCGGTCTGCTCGGCAGGCTTGGCGATGACGGTGTTGCCGGTAGCCAGCGCAGCTGCGATTTGCCCGAGGAAAATCGCCAGCGGGAAGTTCCACGGGCTGATGCAGACAAAGACACCACGCCCCTGCAGGAACAGCTCGTTCTGCTCGCCGGTGTAGCCGGGCAGCAGGGTCGCCTGCCCCATCAGGCTGCGGGCCTGCACCGCGTAGTAGCGGCAGAAATCCACCGCTTCACGCACCTCGTCGATGCCATCTTGCAGCAGCTTGCCCGCCTCGCGGGTACAGAGGGAGACAAACTGCTCGCGGTTCGCTTCCAGCAGATCTGCCAGCTTCTCCAGCGCGGCGGCCCGCTCGCTCACCGGGGTTTCGCGCCAGCGCGGGAAGGCAGCGTGGGCAGATGCCAAGGCCTGCTCCACCGCCTGCTCGTCGGCCCAGTGGATCTTGCCGACGGTGAGGCTCACATCCTGCGGGCTCAGCACGGTTCGTGCCTCGCTGCGCTTGAGGGTCTCGCCATCGACGATGGGGCCGGCCAGCCACTGCTTGCTCTCCAGCTCTTTCAAGCGGGCGAAGAAAGGGCGCTGGATGGAGAGGATGTTCATGTTGACGCCGCTGGAGTTCTTGCGGTCGGTGAAGAGGTTCACCGGCTGGGGAATACGGTCGTTGGCAAAGCCGGAGTAGCGCTTGAGGGTGCGCAGCGGGTGCTCGGCCAGCGAGTCCACCGGGGTGTTGGGATCCACCAGCTTGTGAACGAAGGAGGTGTTGGCCCCGTTCTCCAGCAGGCGTCGCACCAGATAGGGCAACAAGTCCTTGTGCGCGCCGACCGGCGCATAGATGCGGCAGTGCAGGCCGGGATTGTCGTTCAGCACCGCGTTGTGCAGCTCCTCCCCCATGCCGTGCAGACGCTGGAATTCAAACTGGCGATCGCCAGCCATCTCCAGAATGCTAACCACGGTATTGGCATTGTGGGTGGCAAACTGGGGGGCGATAAAGCCGCGGGTCGGCTCGCTCAGCAGGTAGCGGGCGCAGGCGAGGTAGGAGATATCGGTGCCCGCCTTGCGGGTAAAGAGCGGGTAGCCGGGCAGGCCCGCCTGCTGGGCATATTTCAGTTCGCTGTCCCAGTAGGCGCCTTTTACCAGTCGCACCGGAATGAGGTCACCCTGCTCGCGGGCCAGCGCGGTGAGCCAGCAGAGTACCGGCAGGGCGCGCTTGGAGTAGGCCTGCACTACCATGCCGAGCTTACCCCAGCCACGGTTGGCATCGGAGCGGTAGAGCTGCTCGAACAGATCCAGCGACAGCTCGAGGCGGTCCATCTCCTCGGCGTCGATGCTGATGGCCACATCCTTGTCGCGGGCCAGACGCACCAGCCCCACCAGCCGCTCGCACATCTCGCCGAGCACCCGTTCGCGGTTGGCCACGTCATAGCGTGGATGGAGTGCCGAGAGCTTGATGGAGATGGAGGGGGCCGGGCCGCCGTCGCTGATCCGCTCGTTGCCGACCGCCTCGATGGCGTTGCGGTAATCGGTCAGATACTTGTCGGCATCCTGCATGGTCAGTGCCGACTCACCCAGCATGTCGTAGGTGTGGGTGTAACCCAGCTCGCGGGATTTGCGGCTCGCCTTGAGCGCCTCTTTCATGTCGCGCCCCAGCACGAACTGCTTGCCCATGATCTTCATGGCGGCGTACATGGCGGAGCGCACCACCGGCTCGCCCAGCTTGTTGACCATGCGCCCCAGCAGGTTGGCCGGGTTGCCGTCGAGCTTCTTGTCCAGCTTGATGATCTTGCCGGTCAGCATCAGCCCCCAGGTGGAGGCGTTGACCAGAGTAGAGTCGCTCTTGCGGAAATGGGAGGACCAGTTGGCGCCGGAGAGCTTGTCCTTGATCAGGGCGTCGGCGGTCTCGGCATCGGGAATGCGCAGCAGCGCCTCGGCCAGACACATCAGGATGATCCCCTCCTGGGTATCGAGGCTGTACTCCTGCAGGAAGGCGTCGATACCGTCACCGGAGCCGCTCTCCTTGCGCACCTTGGTCACCAGAGTACGGGCACGCTGGGTCACCTGCTCCAGCGAGGCGCCATCCCCCGGCAGCATGGCCGACAGTTCGGCCAGATAGGCATTTTCATCCACCACGTAGTTTTGGGTGATGGCTTCGCGCAGGGCGGCCAGATCGGAGGGGATATAGTCAGCGGCAAGCACTTGAGTAGCTTTGAACATATGGGGTCTTCCTGTACGCCCTAGGGCTGATATCGACAAAGGCGGACGCGCCGCCGAAACGCCGATAATGTATACAATATTGCACCCTATATGAAATGAATTTGTTGCCAATCTTTAACAAAGATCGCTCATTCCCCCCATGAACTCCCTTTTGAAGCCAATACGCCAGCAAGCGTGAGGGTCATCTGACTTCATTTTGTATACGATCTGCCACCACCCTGTCGCAAAGCAGTCACGCATTCCGTCCAATAGTGGATGTCTCCAATGCGCCCCAAAAAAGAAGGGCCGCCACGGCGACCCTTCTCAGCAATTCATTCAGCCAGATGCTGTCAGTTCATCCAGCGATCGCCGCGGCTGCGACGACGGGGCAGCATCGGCAGCAGGATGCCAAGCAGAATACCGGCCCCCACCATGGCACCACCACGGATAAACCAGTCCATCTGCATGTCGTGCTCCTGGTTGTCGTAGCTCTGGGTCAGGGCATCATTCTGCTCTTTGAGATTGCTCATCTCCTCACCCTGACTGACCAGCTGAGCCTTGAGGGCGGCGATCTCCTTGCTCTGGGCAGCGATCTGACCATCCTTCTCGGTGAAGCGTTTCTCGTTGTCACCGTTGAGGTTCTGCAGGCGATCTTTAAGCTCATCGCGCTCTTTTTCCACCTGGGGCAGACGCTCGCGCAGGCTGATCTGGCTCTGCAGTTCGCTGTTCTTGATCCACCCCTCGCGGCCGCGACCGTCCACCACCTGGGTGAAACCGGCCTCGCTGTTCACCGCCTTTACCTCCAGCGGTTCACCAGCCTTGACGCTGCCAAGGATCCGGTACTGGGTACCCGGGCCATTGTGGATATAGGTAAAGATGTTGTCTGAAACATAACGGGTATCGGCCAGTGCCTGTTGGGCACACAAGCAGATCAAAATCCCGAGAAGGGCGCGCATGGTCGATCGGTTCTCTTTTTCTGGTGTGGACAAGAGGTTGAATGTTAAGCCGCCAGCAGGCTAAAGGACAAGCAAAGAAAAAGCAGCTCCCCCCGGATATAAAGCGCGGAGTTGCGAGTCACCTCGCAACTTGCCCGCCCTTGGCCTCACTTGTTTTTCAGCTCCCGCACCTCGCTGCGCAGGGCGCGGATCTCTCGCAGCAACTCCTCTTGCTGGTTGTTGTAGTGATGACGCCACTTGTCGGTCTCGCTCTCCTTGGCAGGCTGCAAAAAGATGCTGGCCATAAAACCGCTTATGGCACCAAACAGACCGACCCCGAACAGGATCAGCAGGCTGGCGACAAAACGCCCCTCCTCGGTCTTGGGTACCAGATCGCCATAGCCCACGGTCGACAGGGTCACCAGCGTCCACCAGAAGGCGTCATAGGGGGTCTCAATCTGGCTGCCGGGCTGGCCCGACTCAATCCAGTACATGACGCCGGAGCCCAATCCCAGCAGCAGGACGAAGAGGAAGAGGATGCCGGAGAGGGTGGTCTCGTTGCGCTCGCGACGGAACATGGCCCAGAGATCCGGGTGCTCCTTGAACAGTTGATAGACCCGCCACAACTGGAGCAGTCGGGCCCAACGCAGCTGCTCCACCATCGGCAGACTACCCGGCAGATAGAACCAGTTTGCCTTGAAGTAGGCTTTGCGGTCTGGAGCACGGATCCAGCCATAAGCAAAATGCGCGAGGAAGAAGTAGCAGATCAGACTGTCCAGGTCATAGAAGAGCTGCAGGGTCTGGGGAGTCAGGGTTTCGTGGCCCCACCAGCGGGCCGTCACCAGCAGAACCGAGACAATCGACAGAAATGCCATCAGCAGATCCATCGCCCGTAGATGAGTTAAGTGATGTCGCATACATTTTCCAACTTTAAGCACAGTGCGAATTAATAAAAGAGAAGATAATGCCGATAGCCTTGAGGGCAAAGGAAAAGCGATATTCAAAGGAGATTTTACGATGCAGTTGAACCTGCTGGAGAAGCGGATGAGCAACATTCGGCTGGTGCCGAAAGTGGTGTTGCTGATGGTGGTGAGTACCATTTTGCTACTGACCAAACTCTGGTTTGATACCAACAATCTGGAGACCACCCTGCTCAGCGAGGGGCTTGATCCGGACAAAGCCAACGCCATTGCCGACCGCCTGCTCTGGAGCGGCCTGATGGAGACCACCATCATGGGGCTGCTGTTCGTGATCCTGCTGATGACCGGTTCCCGCCTGATGGTCAAGCAGGTGCACTATCTGGTGGATCTGCTGGAGCGCTTCGCCAAGCGGGATCTCAGTCACAAGGTGTTGCTCAAATCTCGGGATGAATTCGGTGACATCGCCAAGGCGGTCTCCCACTCGCAGGAGAACCTCAAAGCAGTGTTTAACAACCAGCGCGCCGCCTGCAAGGAGCTCAACGACATCGCCTCTCAGGTCACCCTCTGCATGGAGGAGGCCAACGAAGCGATCAACGAAGAGTTCACCCAGATCGAACAGCTGGCGAGCGCCATGAGCCAGATGGTCGGCGCCATTCGCGAAGTGGCTGCCCATGCGGATCAGGCCTCTCACGCCACCGCCGAAACCAGCCAGCTGGCAGAAGCGGGGAGCCGCTGCGTCGCCGATACCGTCAGCACCATCGACACCCTCTCCGACAACATCCAGCGCTCCGCCACCGTGGTCAATCAGGTGGAGCAAGGGGTCGAGCGCATTGGATCTGTGGTCGACACCATTCGCGGCATCTCGGAGCAGACCAACCTGCTGGCACTTAACGCGGCCATCGAGGCGGCCCGCGCCGGTGAAGCGGGTCGTGGCTTTGCCGTGGTGGCCTCCGAAGTGCGCGAGCTGGCCAACCGGGCTCAAGCTGCCACCGTCGAAATTCAGAAGATGATCGAACAACTGCAGGGCAATGCCGGTCAGGCCGCCGAACTGATGGCCCAGAGCGTGCGCCAGGCCGACAAGGGGGTGGAACAGGTGACCCAGGCCGGAACCCAGCTCGCCACCATAGTGCAGCGGGTACAAGGTGTCGCCGACATGAACCGCCACATCGCAGCCGCCTCCGAGCAGCAGAGCTCGGTCGCCGAAGAGATGCGCGGCAATCTGGAACAGGTCAAGCAGATCGCCGAAGGCTCCGTCGTGGTGCTGCGCGAGCTGCAAGAGGCCTCCGAGCTGGTCGAACAGCACAGCAAGGAGCTCGACAGCCAGATCCACTCCTTCAAGCTCGCCTGACTGCTCGCCCTGGTCGGGCATGACCGCGTTGTGCCCTGCCGCCGCTCCCGACCATAAAAAAATCCGAAACCAGTGGTTTCGGATTTTTGCTATTCAGCATATGGCAGAGCGAGGTTATCCCCTCGCCTGCCACCTCGGCAGCACTTACTCGGCAGCCATGCGGGCTTCGATGTAAGCCAGTGCGCGGTCGATACGAGCGAGAACACGCTCTTTACCTACCAACGCCATTACCGCGTCGATAGCAGGAGACTGACCCAGACCGGTGACGGCTACGCGCAGCGGCATACCAACCTTGCCCATACCCTGACCCAGTTCGGCGGCGGTCGCTTCAATCAGCTCGTGCAGCGCTTCGGTGGTCCAGCTATCCAGTGCAGCCAGCTTGGTTTTGGCCAAGGTGAGCGGCTCGGCAGCGACGCCACGCAGGTGCTTCTTGGCGGCCGCCTCGTCAATGGCTTCGTACTCTTCGAACAGATAGCGGCTCTGGGCAGCCATCTCAACCAGGGTGTTGCAGCGCTCGGCCAGCAGGGTGACAACCTCGGCCAGCGCCGGGCCATTGCTGGTGTCGATCTTCTGGTTTTCCATGTGCCATGCCAGATGCTTGGCCACATAAGCAGGATCCAGGCTGCGCATGTAGTGGTTGTTCAGCCACAGCAGCTTGTCGGTATTGAAGGCAGAGGCGGACTTGGAGATGGCATCCAGGCTGAACAGCTTGATCATCTCTTCCAGGCTGAAGATCTCCTGATCGCCGTGGGACCAGCCCAGACGTACCAGATAGTTCAGCAGCGCTTCCGGCAGGTAGCCGTCGTCGCGGTACTGCATCACAGAAACGGCACCGTGGCGCTTGGAGAGCTTGGCACCGTCGTCACCCAGGATCATGGAGACGTGGGCAAACTCCGGCACCGGCGCGTTCAGCGCCTTGTAGATGTTGATCTGGCGCGGGGTGTTGTTGATGTGGTCTTCACCACGCACCACGTGGGTGATCTCCATATCCCAGTCATCGACTACAACACAGAAGTTGTAGGTCGGCGCGCCGTCGGTACGGCGGATGATCAGATCGTCTAGCTCGGTGTTGGCGAACTCGATGCGGCCACGGACGTGGTCATCGAACACCACGGAACCTTCGGTCGGGTTGCGGAAGCGGATCACGTGCGGCGCATCGGCAGGGTGATCGTGGGCGTGGTCGCGGCACTTGCCGTCGTAACGGGGCTTCTCGCCGTTGGCCATCTGGCCTTCGCGCAGTGCTTCCAGACGCTCTTTGGAGCAGTAGCACTTGTAGGCGCGGCCATCGGCCAGCATCTCGTCGATCAGACCGTTGTAGCGATCGAAGCGCTTGGTCTGGTAGTAGGGGCCCTCATCCCAGTTCAGCTCCAGCCATTCCATGCCCTCAATGATGGCGTCGATCGCCTCCTGAGTGGAACGTTCCAGATCGGTATCCTCAATACGCAGCACGAACTCACCGCCCTGGTTCTTTGCAAACAACCAAGAATAGAGTGCGGTACGGGCACCGCCGACATGCAAAAAGCCGGTCGGGCTGGGAGCAAAACGGGTTTTGACTTTCATCTTTAAGCCTTGTGTAGAGGGCCTTGGGCCAATTCGTTAAAAAAAACCGTCGCATTTTAGCACCGACAATCACGGATGGGAAAACCATGACGCCATTGCGGGCTAAAGTAGGGGGGTAAATCTGTCGCCATTTGCATCTGTAGCCCGATATTTGAAGAGGATCGCAAAACAGAAGCCCCGTTTCCGATTTGCTATGCACAATGCTGGAGAGCTGCCTCCTCCGGTCGATACCCAAATAACGCTCACCACACTTCTCACGAACAAGGAAGAGACGATGCAGTTCCGTTCTATCCAGAATCGCATTCTAGTGATGGCCGGGATCGCCATGACCGCAGCCCTGGTCATCCTGATCCTGCTCAACCAATACTCCGGCCAACAGACCCAACAACTGACCATCAGCTCCAGCCGTGAAGCGCTGCAACAGGAGGCATGGCAGAAGGTCAGCGCCAATGCCCGCGCCGAGGCGGCCACCATCACCCAACTGCTGCAAAAAGGGCTCTCCTACACCCAGCAGATGGCCAGCGCCCTCGCCCTGCAACAACAGGGCAAACTGCCGCTGGATCGCCAGCAGGCCACCGACCTGCTCAAGGCACAATTGGCGTTGGAGCCCCAGCTCTATGGCGCCTTTGCCGGCTTCGAGCCCAACGGTTTCGACGGTCAGGATGCCAGCTTTGCTGGCCAGAGTGCGCTGGGCAGTGACGACAAAGGGCGCTTCGTGCCCTACTTCTATCGCGACAAAGATCAAATCGGTACCGATCTGCTGCTCTCCATCGAAAAAACCGACCCGGACGAATTCGGCAATCCCGCCAACGACTACTACGCCTGCCCGAAACGGGAAGGGCGCTCTTGTCTGATCGATCCCTTCAAGGTGGATATCAACGGTCAGCAGGTGCTGGTGAGCACTATCACCACCCCCATCATGGTGGATGGTCAGTTCAAGGGGATCGCCGCGCTGGATCTGGCGGTGGACTCCATCAGCCGTCAGGCCAAGAGCCTCAACAGCAACATCTATGACGGCAAGGGCGAAACCCTGATCGTCAGCGCCGCCGGTGTCATCACCGGCACCAGCGGTGATGCCAGCCTGCTCGGTAGCAGCGCAAGTAAGGTGCTGGGCGACCAGTGGCAGCAGTACCTGAAACCGGAAGTTCAGCGTCAGGAGCTGGACGACTCATTCCGTATTTCCGTCCCCATCATGGTGCCGGGAATGAGCCGCAACTGGGCCATCATCGTCACCCTGCCCTACAAGGTGGTACTGGCGGGGGCCGATCAGCTGGAGAGCCAGCTCAATGAGATGAACCGGGCCGCAGTGACCCAGCAATTGGTGGGCGCCGTTATCGTACTGGTGCTGGCGCTGGCCACCATGCTGGTGATTGCCCGCAGCATCACTGGCCCCATCCGTCAGATGGTCAGCCTGGTGGATGACATCGCCGATGGGGAAGGGGATCTCACCAAGCGCCTCGCAACCCGATCTGTCGACGAGCTGGGGGATCTCGCCAAGGGGATCAACCGCTTTATCGACAAGCTGCAAGGGCTGCTCGGGGATGTGCTCAAGACTGCCAGCGAGGTGAACCGTTATGCCGGTGATACCGACCGCATCGCCGGTCAGACCGACAACAACCTGCAGCACCATCAGGCGGAAATGGAGCAGATGCTGACCGCGGTGCAGGAGATGTCCTACGTCAGTCAGGAGGTCGCCACCCACGCCAACAACACCGCCGACTCGGCCAAACAGGCGCAAGGCGCAGCCGATCAGGGCAAGGAGCGCTTCCAGCAGGTGATCCAGTCGATGCACAAGGTCGCAGCAGAAGCCGGCAAAGGGGCCGAAGTGGTGGAAGGGCTGGCCCACGACAGCGCCCAGATCACCAGCATCCTCACCGTCATTCAGGGGATTGCCGATCAGACCAACCTGCTGGCCCTCAACGCCGCCATCGAGGCTGCACGGGCTGGCGAACAAGGCCGCGGCTTTGCGGTGGTGGCCGACGAGGTGCGCAAACTGGCAGGCAATACCCAGCAGGCGGTGCAGAATACCCAGGAGTTGATCGAGAAGATCCGCCTCAGCTCCACCAATGCAGTCAACGCCATCACCCAGAGCCAGCAGTTGACCCATCAGGCAGTGAGCGAAGCGGATCTGGCGGAAGAGGCGCTCGGCAGCATCTACCAGGCCATCTCCACCATCAACGACATGACCTATCAGATCGCCTCCGCCGCCGAAGAGCAGAGCTCGGTCTCAGAAACCGTCTCCGGCAACCTGTCAAAAACCAACGCACTGGCCAACGACATTGCTCAGGATGCGACCGAAACGGCCAAAGCCAGTCAGGCATTGCGTCAGGCGGCCGACAAATTGCAGCAATTACTGGGTCAATTTCGTCTCAGCTGATAATTTTCCGCCTCAGGACTCTCCCCCTCGGGGGCGAGTCCGTTTACCATAGGCGGCGAATTTGCCTGATGGCAGGCAATGTAGTGAGAGGTAAATGCCGTGCCCACCCCGGACCGTCGCCCACGAGGCCATAACAGACGAGCCCAGCAGCGTCGCCAAGACGAATCACAAGGATCCCTGCTCCATCGCATCAATGCCGCGACCCTGTCCCTGCGCCAACGTTTTGGCCAAGGGATGAGCAACCTCGGTCAACGCCGCCAGGATGCCAAAGCAGGCAAATTCAAGCTGTCCAGCCCGCTGCCCCGCAAAAACACCATAGGTCTGCTGATCCTGATCCCGCTCTGGTTGCTGGTGCTGGCCTGGGAGCCGGCACCATCCGCCCCCAAAGCCGCCCCTTCCGGCTCGCTGGAAGTGCCGCTGGCCGTGCCTGCTCAAGCTCTAACTGTCGGTAATGGCGCGGCAGGCAGTGCCCCCGCGGCAGCCAAGCCGGTCGAAGAGAAGGTCAACGGTACCTGGCTGCAACACGATGTGCAGGCGGGTGAGACCCTCTACTCCATCTGGCGTAAATTCGAGTTACCCGGTGCCGAGTTGAGCCGCCTGATCGCCATCGAGGGGCCGGATCGCCCCCTGACCCGCCTGCAATCGGGCCGCTCTATCTTCATCTTGGTGGACGACACCCGCCGCATCCAGCGGGTGGAGATCCGCTCCTACGGTCAGGCGGTTTACCGCTACGACCGGCAGGGCGAAGGGTTCGCCCTCAAGGAATAACAACACGGGAGGCGCTGGCCTCCCGTTTTTTTTCAGTCAAATATCTTCAAATAAGCTACTGACTTCACAATATTTTTAGCTTGTTCAAAAAACGAAAGGGGTCAAATTGACAAGGATCGGCGCTAACGTACAATCGTTTGTGCTTTAGACAGGGATTGTTCTACGTGCTACTGGGACAAAGAGACGTGGTCAGTCATGAGCCAACCCCTGCTTGCAAGGCAAATGCAGCCCAGCACGGGCTTAGTTTCATTTTGTTATTGATAGGATTTAGCACATGTCTGACATTCGCACCGGCCAAGTAAAATGGTTCAACGAAACCAAGGGTTTTGGCTTTATTGAACAATCCCAGGGTCCGGACGTATTCGTTCACTTCTCCTCCATCCAGAGCACCGGTTTCAAAACCCTGGCTGAAGGTCAAAAAGTCCAGTTCACTGTGACCCAGGGCAAAAAAGGCCCTCAGGCTGAGAACGTTACTCTGGTCTAAGCCCGCGCCAGTGAATCATGCAGGAGGAGCCAAGGCCCCTCCTCTTTTTTGCCCGCAATTCTTCCTGCCAACCACCTTTCCCTCGTAAAACCCGCACAATGAACCCGTACCACCTTCCTGTTCGCAGAAGGCGGCGGAGACTCGCTGAGTAAACGCCAGATACGACAAAGCATCGCAACGCGATGTGAAGGGCAATTCAGAGGGATTATGAAAACTTCGAAGAGAGATTGGAGCGGGAAACGAGACTCGAACTCGCGACCCCGACCTTGGCAAGGTCGTGCTCTACCAACTGAGCTATTCCCGC